>CAYOTY010000032.1:0-19450 GCA_964406995.1 uncultured Microbacterium sp. | reverse complement strand
CCGTCCGGCACGGCCGGTGAGCTGGGTGTACTCCCCCGAGGTGATCGCCACCCGGGCCTCGCCGTTGAACTTCTCCATCTTCTCCAGCACGACCGTGCGCGCGGGCATGTTGATCCCCAGCGCCAGCGTCTCGGTGGCGAAGACGACCTTCACGAGCTTGCGCCGGAAGAGCTCCTCGACGACCTCTTTGAACGCCGGCAGGAGCCCGGCGTGGTGAGAGGCGACGCCGCGCTCCAGATTGTCCTTCCAGTCGAAGAAGCCGAGGACCCCGAGATCCTCATCCCCCAGGTTGCGGGTGCGGTCTTCGACGATCGCGCGGATCTCCGCGCGCTCCTCAGCGCTCGTGAGCCGGATGCCGGAGCGACGCACCTGCTGCACGGCACCGTCGCAGCCCGCGCGGCTGAAGATGAAGAAGATCGCCGGGAGGAGGTTCGCCCGCTCCAGCAGGCGCACGACGTCCGGTCGGTCGATCCTCTCCATGCGTGCGGGGCGCGGCCGGCGCTCATAGCGGTGCGGGCGCCTCCCGCCCTGTGCACGGGAATTCTGGGTGCGACGGTTGTTCTCGAAGTTCTGCCCCTTGAAGGAGCGCATGCGCATCAGTTCCTGATTCACCTGCGCGGTCGCCGCACCCGCTCGCTCGTCGAACAGCGGCAGGAGATCGCCGCGCACGAGCACGTGCTGCTCCAACGGCACCGGGCGGGTCTCCGAGACGATCACCGCGGTGTCGCCGCGGACGGTGTCGAGCCAGTCGCCGAACTCCTCCGCGTTCGAGACCGTGGCGCTCAGCGCGACGACCTTCACCTCGCGAGGCAGGTGGATGATGACCTCCTCCCACACGGCGCCGCGGAAGCGATCGGCGAGGTAGTGCACCTCGTCCATCACCACGTAGCGGAGGTCCGTCAGCGCCTGCGAGTCCGCGTACAGCATGTTGCGCAGCACCTCGGTGGTCATCACGACGATGCGTGCATTGCCGTTGATGTTGGTGTCGCCGGTGAGGAGCCCCACCTCGTCGGCGCCGTAGACTTCGACGAGCTCCCGGAACTTCTGGTTCGACAGCGCCTTCATGGGAGTCGTGTAGAACGCCTTCTCGCGGGCGCCGAGCATCGCGAGATGGATCGCGAACTCCCCCACGATCGTCTTGCCGGCGCCCGTCGGCGCGGCGACCAGCACGCCGTGCCCGTCTTCCAGCGCCTGGCAGCCGGCGATCTGGAAGGGATCGAGGGTGAAGCGCTGGATGGCGGCGAAACGAGCCGTCTCAGGGTGCGTGGCCGTGTCCTGCGCCCTCGCGTACCTGTCCGCCGGTGAATCGTTCATACCGAGACGTCCGGCACGAGCAGGGGGTCCTTCTTGCGTTTGATCCTGTCCAGGAGCAGGCACAGCAGGGCCGCGGCGAAGTACAGGGCGATCAGTACCCCCGCCAGCAGCAGCATCGAGAACGCGTCCATCGCCGGGGTGGTGATCGCGGCGAACAGCGTCGCCACCAGCACCGCCGTCCGCCAGCCCTTGAGGATCGCACGACCGCTCATGATCCCCGCGACGTTGAGCGCGACGAGGAAGACGGGGATGACGAAGCCGACGCCGATGGCGAGGACGAACTTCAGGATGAAGTCGTAGTACTGCTTCGCCTCGAAGTAGTTGATCGTGCCTTCCGGGAGGAGACCGGACATCACCTTGATGACGTTCGGCGCGAGCAGGACGGCGGTTACGGCGCCCGCGAAGAACAGCGGGATCGCCGCGGCGAGGAAGCCCACCGTGTAGCGGATCTCCTTTCGCGTCAGGCCCGGCATCACGAAGGCCCAGGCCTGCCACAGCCAGACGGGCGCCGAGAGGATCAGGCCGATTGACAGCGCCATCCGCATGATGAGGTCGAAGGAGCCCGTGACCGTGGTCACCATGAGCTTCGCTTCTGCGGAGTCGAGGAGGTCGATGGGCCTGGTGAGGAAGACCATCACAGGGTCGGTCACGATGAACGCGACGATCATTCCGACCACGAGGCCGATCACGGCGATCAGCAGGCGCTTGCGGAACTCGACCAGATGCTCGCCGAGAGACATCTTCCGATCTCGACGCGGGCGCCTCGCCTTCTCCGCCGGTTCAGGCGCGGTCACAGCTCAGGAGGATCGGTCGGGTGCGCCCGGTTCGCCAGACGCACTGCCTCCCGTGTCGGCGGAATCTGCCGTCGAGGAGTCGGCGCGCTGCACGTCTTCGTCCTTCATCGCCTTCATCTCACCCTTGAACACACGGGCCGACTGCCCGACGCTCTTGGCCAGCGCGGGCAGCTTCGCCGCGCCGAACAGCAGGATGATGACGACCAGAATGATCAGCAGGGTTGGCCACCCCATCAGATTGCCGCCCATATGCGCACTCCCTCTTCGTTTGGTTCAGTCTACTCATCGTCTCGATGAGTCTGCTCGCAATACAGCGCGAGTCCGGCCTCGGCCCACTCGCGCGTCGCCACGATCGACGATTCTCTCACTCATCGATCTCGATCTCGATCTGCGTAGATCGGGTCGCCGAGGCGACTCGTATGGTGACGATTCCGGGGGTACTCGCTTGGAGCCCCAGAGAAGTGGCGACGCCGTGAGCGTCTGTGGTCGCGGACTCGAATCCGCCGGGGTATGCGGCACCGCCGGAGACGACGTCGAAGGTCACTTCCCGACCGGAGGCCGGGCCGTCGTCATCGGCGATTTCGACGATGACGACGATCTCCTCTCCCAGGAGGACGGGCTGCTCGGGCGCCACCAGGCGGATGCCGGGCGGCTGAGCGTCTTCGGCATAGGTCTCTGGCTGCTCCGTGCAGCCGGAGACCGACCCCGCCAGCAGGATCAGCGCGAATGCGATGATGAGGCTCCGCATCTCAGGCCCCTGTCAAGGACACCGAGAAGATCCAGCTCTGGCTTCCGATCGCGATGTTCACGGAGAACTCGCCAAGTGCCAGGACGGCAAGCGGCAGGAAGAGATACCCTTCGTCTATCGTCGCCAGCGCGATGCCGCCGCCGTCAACGCTCTCATCCCATTCCGCGATGCCGTCGGCATCGAACAGCGTGGCTGACGCACTTCCGCTGTATCCGACTCCTCCGACCGTCGCCTCGAACACCAGCGGAACGGTATCGCCGGCCTCCACATCCGCGAACGTGATGTGCAGACCGCTCACCTCTCCGCTCAGGGCGGTGAGCTCCACCTCTGTCGAGGCCGCCGCGATCGGTGTGCTCACGGCGACGAGGACGACGGGTGTCGCCCACGCGCCTGCCTTCAGCAGCGTTCGGCGGCTCAGGCCGTTCGCGTGTTCGCTCTCCGCACGTTCTGTCATGATCTCTCCTATCGTGTCCTCCGGCATAGACGCCGGTCAGTTCGCCTCGTAGATCGCCGTGAAGGCACTGGTACCTGAGTCTCCGATCACGGTGATGGTCACGGCGCCCGTCGGGATCGAGGCCATGAAGGTGTTGAAGCCAGTGGACACCTCCGTCCCCGGGGCGACGGATGTGAAGGTCTTCGTCCCGTATCGGGTCGCGATCTTGATCGTCGCCGGCTCAGCGCCAGTGCTCAGGACCGATACTTCAAGCACGACCCGCCCCGACACGGTCTTCGTGATGACGGACGCCTCAGCATCCGGCGACGGTGCTGGCGCGACGACGGTCACCACGGGCAGGGTGACGGATCTGTCTCCGATGCGCGCGGTGATCGTCAACGATCCCTCGGTGGTCGCGGTCGCGCCGGGGGCCACGGCGATGCCGGCCGCGTTCGTCTCCACGACCAGGGTCGTCTCCCCGCCGGCGAAGACACCGCCAGCCACTGTGAACTCCACCCCGCTGCCGCGCACGCCCGCGCCCGCGGTATCCGTCGCTCGTGCGCCGAAGCCGGTCACGACCTCCCCGACGAGCACGGTCTTCGCCACTCCCAAAGGATCCAGGGCCACGATGGCGTCGGCTTCTGCGGAGGCGACGGTCACCCTCCCCTCGGGACCCGCCGCACCCAGATCGGTGACCCCTCGATAGGCGACCACGGCGGAGCCCGTGCCCTCGACGAGGAAGGGCGCACTGTACCGGATCCACTCGCCCCCGTCGATGGCGTACTCGAGGTGCGCGGCGGCCTCTCCGGCCGACAGGGTCACCGTGCGCCCGTTGAGCGCTGCCCAGGAACGCGGGAGCTCCTGCTCTCCCCCGCTCTCCACCGTGAGAGATGCCGAGCGGGTGAAGGAGCCGAGACCGTAGCTGACCGTCACCTCGGCGCCCGCAGGGAGATCGAGAGCCGCGAGGTCCAGGATGCCTGTGTAGTCCAGGGCGTTCACGCCGGTTTGCACGACGGGGAGCTCCGTCACCCGCTCCCCGTCGACGGAGACCCGGAGCGTTCCCGCGTTGCCGCCGGCGGCGTCCATATTGAGCGGAGCGCGCAGCGTGACAGCGACGGCGCCGTCCACCGGAGCCGCGGCGGCATCGAGCGATACCGCGGTCGAGGTGTGGGCGCGCCACGCGAGAGTCTCCAGCCAGGCGGTGTTGAAGGTCACCCAGCCCTCCGTGTGGCCGATGTTCCCCGTCCCGGGATTGAACGGATAGTGGCCGTTCTTCGGGCTGCCGTCGAAGACGCCGTGCGACCCCTGGAGGAGGCCGTACCCGCCCTGGTACTCCGAGAACCAGCCGAGGTCGAGGCCTTCGAATCCGACGACCGGATCCTTGGCGCGATACTGGGCCGCTCGGCCCGTCGGGTTGCGTCCGAAAATATTGTCGACCTGGGCCTGCGCGATCTCGATGAGGCGCGCTTTGGCCTCCGCGTCGTCGATGAGGGTCGTCGTTGCGAGTGCTGCCGCAGGGAAGCCCAGGAGGTTGCCCGTCTCGTTCGGATCACCCGAGGCCCCACCGGTGAAGCTCGGAATCGTCCAGCGGTCGTCGCTGTAGCGGCGGAAGTCCCACAGGTTGTCGGATCGGTCGATCGCGACCGTCGCCCACTGCTGGGCGAAGGCGCCGAGACCGGCTGGGATGACAGCGTCCGGGAGCGTCGCGGCGAGAGTCGCGAGCGAGGTCATCAGGTGATACTCGGCCTGACGCTGACCCTTCGTGACGAGCGGCTCGGCGACGTCCACGTTGTCGAGGATCCATTCGGCCTGCGCGATCGCCGCCTGCTGATACGCGGCCGCATTCGCCCGACCCTCACGCTGCGCAACCTCCCACATCCGCAGGTTCGGGATGATCGAGTGCCCGATCGGGAAGTCGCCCTTCCCCGTGCCGAGCTGCGTGTACACCTGAAGCAGATCGGCGGTGTGGGCCGTGTACTCGTGCCATCCATAGCGGCTGTAGGACGCTTGATCCCAGATCGGGAAGAGATAGTCGCGCACGTCCTCGTACAGCTCGACGGGGATCCATTCGGCGAGCTCCGGATACGCCCACAGGAACGAGGCGAGTTGCTCCTTGACGAGCACATGGTCATGCTGGCCGCGCAGATGGATCTCTGCGCCCCAGGCAATCAGGCGCACGATCTCCGGCGTCCCAGCACTGGTCGGATACTCGACCTGGTAGACGGCTTCGGGCACCGTGATCGCGCCGATCGCGCTCGGGTTGGCGAAGTAGAGATCCACCAGGGCGGGGATCTCGAAGGACATCTGGTGGGAGTCGCGCCAAGCCAGACCCGCACGGCACTGACTGTGGGTCCCGTTGAGGGGCTTTCCGGCGAGCTCGCCCCAGAAGCAGCGCGCATCGGTCATGAACGCCACGGCGTTCCGGTAGGTGACCCTTTCGGTCCAGTTCGCCCCGATCCCGAACTCATAGGACTCTCCCTCTCCCTCGCTGCCCTCGACGAGAACGCGGTAGGGACCGGTCGATACCGGATCGAACTCGCTGAAGTCACCGACACCGCCGGCGATGGTGCCGTTGAAGACGAGCGCATCGGAGGAGTCCACGATCTCGAAGATCTCTCCGTCGAGCGCCATCGGCGCGGTGAACCGTTTGGGTCCGCCGATGTCGTAGCCGGTCTGATTGATGATGACGGGCTGGGCGGAGCCGACCCCGGTGCTGGGGGTCCAGGCACAGCCTGCCGCCGTCGTCGGGTGGTCGGTGGGAACCTCGGCAAGTTCTTCGATGCCGATGCCGCCGAACTCCGCCACTGCCCTGTAAGCACCGAGGGCTACCGAGCCTCCCGAGGCGCCCGCGGTCACCGATGCGACGAGCTCTCCGTTCACGGAGACCGCCACGATACCGCCCGCACGCACGATCTCCAGCTGGAACCACTCCCCGATCGTCATGGGTGTGGCACCGGTGCAGAGAGGCGTTCCGCCGTTCGGCCGCGCGATGCGAACGCCGGCGGGGGTGAACTGCACGGCGGTGTTGTTCGTGGCGGCGGCGTAGGGGCTCTGCATGTCGGTAAGGATCGAGACGGTGCCTGCCGCGACGTTCTCGACCTTCGCGGAGAGACGGATGCGATACTGCTGAGGCAGATCTATCGGCGACTCCGGCCGGAGGTAGCTGCCCGAAGGGCTGTCGGTGTTCGTGACGCGCAGGTAGTCGAACTCCGCTGCTCCCGAGGACCAGGCTCCGAGATCGCTCGTGCCGACGGCCAGCCAGTCGGCGAGGCCGTCCTGATGGTCGTCGCTGAACGGAAGGCCGGTCTCGACCGGTTCGACCGTCCCGGAGTCCGGCACCATTCGTGCGGACGCCGCCCGCGTGTTGGCGCCGCCGGCGCTTCCAGACCGTAGGAGCGTGAGCGTCGCGTCCTCGCCTGCTTCGAGGTCGACAAGGCCGACGGAGGCCCAGTTGCCCCGCGTCGTCGTCTGGCTGACGATGACGTTGACATCGGCACCCGCGCCTCCGGAGAGGGTGTAGTGGGCGTTCGCATCCGAACTCGCGGTGTCCGGAATCGCCACCTCGACACGGTACACCCCCGCCGCCGGCGCGGTGAGCCGCCAAGTCGCGGTCGCGCCGGTCGAGGTCGTATAGCGGCTGGCCTCGCCGTCCGGTCCTAGAACGGCACTGACCAGCCATGTGCCCGTCGTGGAGAAATCGGGGTCGGTCACGCGTACGGTCGTACCCTCGGCTGCGATCGCGGCCGGTGCACCGAGCGCCCCGAAGAGCGCGGCGACGAGTCCGGCGACGGTCAGCAGCGCGATGCTGCGCCGAGAAGCGCGCCGCGATGCGGGGTTGATGGTCCTGCTATGCCTCATGGTCATCTCCTTCGATGGAAAGGGCATGGATGGTGCGGCTCTCGCCGCGGTCAATAGCTCCTGAGCGCGACGATCCGGGCCTGGGATACGCCGTTGGTCGCGAGGACGCGTATACGTGCGGCATCCGCGTCGATAGGCTCGAAGTCGTGCACCCGCTGCCGTCGCCGGTTCTCGGTGACGCGGGCGACCTCGGTCCACTCCCCCGCGCGGGCGATCTCCAGCACATAGTCGCGAACGAGCTCGGGGAACACCTCGTCCGGGGTGCGATGGTGATGCAGGGTGTTGAGCTCCACATCCTGGTCGTCGTCGAAGACGACGCGCAACTGGCGCAGCACGACCGGGGAATCCCATTCCAGTCGCAGCTCCTGCGGCCGGTCGGCGGCGATCGGTTCCGACGCCCACAGGTTCGGTCCTCCGTAGTAGCGCTGATAACCGCCCACGGCCTTGTCCTCGGAGAAGGCCGCCGTCGCAGGCTCGAGGCGTGCTCGCACGGTACGCCCTCGCATAGGGAACGCGGGCCAGGCGATCAGCGCCTCGGACTCGTCGACCTCGACGTTCACGTCGCCGTCGGCCTGCGGGACGTGCATCAGGGTGAGCACACCGGGGACCTGCGTCGCCCGGTAGACGAGCTCAACATCATCCCGCGCCTCGACGATCACCACGACCGACTCGGGCTGCTCCGGGCGCCACTCCAACGGGATCCGCACCCACTGCGGCTCCGGAGAGCCGGTCACGTCCACCGCGGCGGTGAGTCGGAGATCGATCGGCACAGCATTCTGTCGTCGCCCCGTCGTCCACAGGGCGACGGAGATCGTCGTGTCGTGCGGGACGCGCATCAGGATCTGGACAGCATCCAGGTACGGGTCCACGGGTACGAGCACTCCCACGTCGCGGACGAGCGGCAGGAACTCGTCCTCCCCGCCGGGGGCGAAGTCGGCGGGATCGATCGACACGGCCGTGCTCGTGGTCGTGATCCGGGCATGACGCGCGAGGTCCTCGGGGTCCTCGTTGCGCACGCCGAATACCGAAGCGTCCTGACGCAGCAGCAGCTGGCGAAGTCGTCCGGCGTGCGTCCTCGCGAGTTCACGCGGACGAACCCCGAGATCGAGCGCAAGCGCCGCGCCGGTCCCGGCCGCCTCTCCTCCGGCGCCGCAGGTGGCCATGACACGAGAGGAGCCGAAGGCGACGTGACTCGCCGACATGTCGCGACCGGCGAAGAGCAGATTCGCGACATTGCGGGAGTAGTAGCTGCGGAAGGGGATTCCGTAGATGCCGTTCGCGTAGCGCTGCACGGCACCTGCCTCCTTCGCGTACATGCCCTCGACCGGATGCAGGTCGATCGACCAGCCGCCGAAGGCGACGGCGTCGTCGAAGTCGACCTGGTCGAGGATGTCGTTCTGGGTCAGGACGTGATCGCCGAGGAAACGGCGGTACTCGCGCTTGCCGGGAAGCCCTCCGACCCACTCCAGATCGAGGGTCTCGGCGTCGAAGAGGCCGGAGTTCTTGATGTAGTCCCAGATGCCGAAGACCACCGAGCGCAGCTCGTCACGGATCCGCTCGTTGTCATGGACGATGTCCAGCTCACCACCCCACTCGATCCACCAGTAGTGGGCGCCGGAGTCGCCGCTACGCAGGATGCGCGAGGTCGGGATGGGGGTCTGCGTGATGTCCTTCGCCGAATCCGGAGCGACGAACTTCACCGGGCGCCCGAGATCCTTGGTGTAGAAGAGGATCGTCGATCCGAGGAAGTGCAGGTCCGCCTCCTCCGGCGCCCACGACTCGTCGAACTCGGAGCGCGCCTCCCGGCCGAGCCGGTAGTCGGCTCCGGCGAGCTGGCCGACGAGTCCATCTCCTGTGCAGTCCAGGAAATAGGCGCTGCGGAACTCGGTCCAGATCTCCGAGCCCATGGTCCAGCCCCGTACAGAGCGGACCACTCGTTCGCCGCTCACCTCGGCGGCGTCGACCTCGCGCACGTCTGTGTTCAGGAACAGTCGGATGTTCTGTTCGGCGCGGACCGCATCCATCACCACCTCGTCCCAGATGATGGGGTTTCCCTCGGGATTGCGGTACTGGTTCTCGACGTAGAGTTCGCCGATCACGCCGCTCTCCCGCGCATAGCGCTGGATACCGTGGGCGGTGGCCCCGACCACCCACACCCGCACCTCCGAGGACGAGTTGCCTCCGAGCACCGGGCGGTTCCCGATCAGGGCCACGGTCTTGCCGAGCCTGGCGGCGCTGATGGCCGCGCAGACGCCGGCAAGACCTCCCCCGATGATCGTGATGTCCGAGTCAATGTTCTGAGTGCGCATGCTGTCCTGAATCGATGGGTGCGGGTGTGTGGGTGGGTGGTGCGGATCAGCCGATGAGGCCGGCGATGGTCGATCCGGCTCTTTCCATCGCGTCCGCGGCGGAGGCCTGGCCGATCAGCACCGCCTGGACCTGTTCGGCCACCGCGGTTTCCATCTGGGCATAGCCCGGGTAGACCCACAGCGGGCTCGGCGTGGCGGTCGCGGTGACGCGTGTGGTGAAGTCGCTCACATAGACGTTGGCGGCGACGGCATCGGAGCCGAGCGCGGCATCGGTCGTCGGAGGCAGCCCGAGGGCTTCGAAGTACGAGACCGTCTGCTCCTGATCACTCGTGAGCCACTGGGCGAACTCGCCCGCGGTGTGCGAGCCCTCGCCCTCCACCACCACCATGAGGTGCCCCCAGAGCACGTGCTGCGGAGTGTCGCCCGCCGCGAGCACCGGCCGGGCCATGGACGTCATCTTGTCCCCGAAATCGGAGTCGGGCGACTGGCCGACAACTGCCGCCTTGCCGACGGGAGCATCGTCGTAGAGTGCGGCGGAACCCTGGGCGAAGAGCGTACGAGCACTGGCCCGATCCACATCGGGTGCGATGAGGCCTTCGTCGTAGAGCTTCTTGTACCACTCGATCGCCTTGATGGATGCCTCGTCGCCGACGGTGTTCTTGCCGTCCTCGATGATGGGCGAGCCGAAGGTCTGCATCCAGACGAAGATGTCCTTGAGCTGAGCGGCCTTCGTCGAGGCCGCATAGGGGATGACGCCGATCCCCTTGAGAGCGCGCAGTCCCTCCTCGAACTCCTCGATCGTGACAGGTGCGAGCGAAGCGCCCGCCTTGTCGAACAGCTCCTGGTTCGCGACGAGACCGATGGCCCCGATCGTCCAGGGAAGGCCGTACTGGGTTCCCTGGTACTGTCCTGCGCCGAGGCCTGCGGCCGTGTAGCCGCGACCGGTGGTCATGTGCGAGAGGTCGCTGAGCTTGCCGAGCGCCGCGAGGGCGGAGAGCCAGGCGACGTCCAGCTGCGCGGCACCGGCGAACTGGCCGCCGCGCACCTGGAGCGTGAGCTGGTTGAGGTAGTCGTTGTAGGGGTAGGTGACGGGGTTGACCTTCACGCTCTTCGGAGCGGCGAAGCTGTCGATCGCCGCTTGGAGCACAGGCTTGGGGGCATCCTCGGACAGGCTCCAGGAACCGAACGAGAAGTCGGTGGCGGTGGCGCCCGAAGGCGGTGCGCTCCCCGACGGGCCGGGATCGGTGCCGGGCGCGCAGGCGGTGAGGCCCACCAGCGCAGCGCTGCCCAGGCCGATGGCTGAAAGCCGCAGAAGGTCGCGGCGAGAGACTTCGATTGTCATGATTCTCCTTCGAACATGTGATGGGGTCGGATACTGCGGGAGGCTCAGCCCTTCACTGCGCCGGCGGTGATGCCGCCGACGAGGAAGCGCTGGAGAAGGATGAAGGCGATGCACACCGGGACGGAGACGAGCAGGGATGCCGCCATGAGCGCCGGCCAGGAGGTGCTCGCCTCGCTGATGAACGTGTTCACAAGGCCGGGAGGCAGCGTCTGCTTGTCGGGCCCCGCGAGCGTGAGCGCGAAGATGAAGTCGTTCCATCCGCGCACGAAGGCGAACAGCCCTGAAGCGATCAGTCCGGGTGCCGCCAGCGGCAGGATCACCGAGTGGAAGATCCGCCAGGGACCTGCCCCGTCGATCCTCGCCGCCTCGATGAGCTCGTCGGGCAGCGCGTCGAAGAATCCCTTGAGCATCCACACGCACAGGGGAAGGGTGAACGTCGTGAACGAGATGATGAGCGCGAGATAGGTGTTGAGCAGGCCGAACTGTGCGAAGACAAGATACAGCGTGACCAGCAGAAGCGCCTGCGGGAACATCTGGCTGGACAGGACGAAGTACATCAGCGACTTGCGGCCCAGGAAGCGGTACTTCGAGAAGGCGTAGCCCATGTACATCGACACGGCTACCGAGAGCAGCGCCGTCAGCACGGAGACGATGACGCTGTTGCGCAGGTATCCGAAGATCGCGGGGTTGCCCAGGACGGTGCGATAGTGATCGAAGGTGATCTCGCCCGGCCAGAGCGTCGGTGGAAAGCGGAACACCTGCCCCTGCGGTGTGAGCGAGGTCACCAGCAGCCAGTAGATCGGCGCGAAGGTGAACAGCGCGATGAGGGTCAGCGTGATCCACATCCCCCAGCGCACGCGGCCCTTGCGCCGGCGGGTGCTGCCCAGCACCGATGAGGCGCTCGCGAGCGCTCGGGCGTCGACGGCGATCATCGGGTCGTTCCCTTCCGGTCCGGCTCTCCCCGTTCGGAGAGCCACACATACGAGACGGTGAGAGCGGTGAGCAGGACCATCCAGAGCAGGCCGAGAGCGCCCGCATGGCCGAGGTCGTAGCCCTTGAACGCGGTGTCGTAGACCTCCGTGGCGAAGGTCGCCGTCGTGCCGGCGGGCCCTCCCCCGGTGAGGACGAAGATCATGTCGAAATGCTGGAAGTTCCAGATCACCTCGAGCAGGATCACCAGCGCCGCCACCCCGCTGATGTGCGGCCAGGTCACCGCGAAGAAGCGGCGGATGACGCCCGCGCCGTCCATCGCGGCCGCCTCGTGCAGCTCGCCCGGCACTGTCTGCAGCGCCGCCAGGAGCATCACCATGACCCAGGGGAAGGAGTTCCACGTCTTCGCCAGGATCAGCGCACCGCGAGCCGTGTCCGTCTGGAAGAGCCAGGCGATCGGCGAGTCGATGGCCCCGAGACTCATCAGGAGGCCGTTGAGGACGCCGTAGTTGGCGTCGAAGATCCACATCCACAGGAACGAGACGACGACCCCGGGGATCAGCCACGGGATCAGGAAGGCGCCGCGCAGCCAGGCCTGTCCTCGAAACCTCTGATTGAGGACCAGCGCGAGGGCGAGACCGATGAGGAAGGGGAAGACCGTCGAACCGAGAGTGAAGATCCCGGTCTGGTAGCTGAGCCGGAGGAAGTCCTCGCGCAGCACGGCGAGCACGTTGTCGAAGCCGACGAAGGTCATCCCCGGGTAGAGGAGGTTCTCCCTGAAGAACGCCGACAGGAGCGACCGCAGGAGGGGGTAGAGGACGACGGCGCACAGGAGGAGCACACCCGGTGCCAGCAGGAAGAGCAGGAAGGCGCGCTCCGACAGAGGAGCTCCGGTGCGTCGTCGTGTCGAGGCACTTCTGTCGCGCAAGGTGGGTGAGGTCATCTTCGTCCTTCGAGGTTGTTCCGTAATCGTGCATGCGGTTTTGAAATGACGCAATTCTCATGCACTCTATGCATAGAATGCAAAGAGAGAACGGCGTGAAAAGCGCGCCGCAGAACCCTCGATGGAGAGCCGATGACAGCAGACAAGAGCCTGAACCAGAGCGTCGAGAAGGCGATGTCGGTGCTCGAATCGTTCTCCGACGGAGTGCCGCGCCGGGTCGGTGACATCGCCCGTTCGGCGGGGATCACCCAGTCGACGGCGTCGCGTCTTCTCGCGACCCTCGAAGGCGCCGGCTTCGTCGAACGCGACCCGATCACGACCCTCTACTTCCTCGGCTCCGAGCTCCTGACCCTCGCGGGCGTGGCGATCAACAGGAATCCCGTGCATCGAGCCGGACGCCAGATCGCGCAGAACCTCGCATCCGAGCTCGGGCTGGGGGTGAACATCGCCCTCTTGCGCGGATCGGAGCTGGTCTATCTGTGCAACTTCGAGGGGCGGCTGTCACCGAAGTCGCACACCCTCATGGGACAGCGCGTGCCGATCCACGCGACCAGCATCGGCAAGTCGACGCTCGTCGGCTTCAGCGCGCTTGCGCGAAGGGAGCTTCTGCCTCTGACCTCCTTCACCGAGTCCACGATCACCGATCCCGCCGCGCTCGAGCGCGAGGCCGCGCTCGTCGGCCGCCGAGGCTACGCGACGGAGATCGAGGAGTTCGTGCTGGGTCGCGCGTCTGTGGCCGCTCCGATCCTCGATCAGTTCGGGCGCGTCATCGCGGCGATCTCCATCTCGGGCCCGCGAACCACGATCGATCTGGAGACCCGCGAGGCGGAACTCGCGCGCATCGTGATCGAGACGGCGGATCGCATCAGTTCCAGCCTCGGATATCACGGTCCGGCGAGCTGAACGCCCTGCCGGATCGTCGAGAAGCGATACGAATGCGCCGACTCACCCCGTGGTCTCGCAGTACAGCGCGAGTCCGGCCTCGGCCCACTCGCGCGTCGCCGTGCGCGCGAGCGCGGGAGCGGTGACGACCGCCTGGCCTCCGAAGCGTGCGACGACCCTCTTGAGCGACCGCGGGTCGGACATCCTCAGGCGGGCGGTGACGACGCCGTTCTCCTCGAGAGTGTCGGCATGGGCGATCACATCCCCCAGAACGGCGGCGACGCTGGCCGGCATCCGCAGCTCGCCGATGTCTTCATCGGCCGCCCCGGCGAAGAGCTCGGGCACCGCATCGGCCCGGTGCGTCACCGGCGCGTCGGTAAGCTGCGGGGAGCGGATCCGCTCCAGGTTGAAGGTGCGCATCGCCTGCCGGAGATGACACCAGCCCTGCAGGTACCAATCGCCGTTCGAGGTCAGCACTCGGATCGGATCGACGGTGCGGGTGGTGCTTCCGGCATCCGGGGCCTGGTAAGTGAACGAGATCGCCACCTGCCGGTTGAGGGCCTCGGCGACGATGTCTCGGACCTCGTCGAGCGCGGGCGGGGCGAGGACCACCTCCAGGGGCGCCGCAGAGGCGCCGTGGGAGAGCTTGGTCAGCAGTCCCGAGACGAGATCGGACGCCGCCACGCTCGGAACCGACGCGACAAGCTGGAGACCGGCCAGCAGCGCGGCCGCCTCTCGCGCCGTGAAACGGGGAACCCGCCGCAACCCCACCTCGTTGGTGATCTCGATGATGCCCTCGTCGTCGAGCAGGTCCCAGTTGATGTCGAACAGCTCCTGCGGCTGCTGCCAGAAGCCGCCGTCGCCCGGGAGACCGATCAGGGTGAGCTTCTCGACCATCGACCGCAGCTGCTCGGGCGTGACGCCGAATTCGGCGGCCGCCTCCTCCAGCGGGACCTGCCCCCGCTCGAGGAGATAAGGGACGAGCGTCAGGTACAGTCGCACCCGATCGCTGGCCAGCAGAGGCTTCCGCGACGCGCTCATCGCTCCTCCTCGTGCGCGGCCGCGACGGCGCGCAGTCGCACGATGACCGCATCCCGCAGCGCGGCGGGCTCGACCACCCGCACCTCCGGGCCGTAGGAGGCGAGCTCGTCGGCGAGCACGTCGATGTCCACATAGGACAGGCGCAGCCCGTCCGCCTCCTGCGCGGCGCGTCGCCCCAGACGCAGAGCCGCCTCGGTTCCCGGTGTCACCTGCAGCAGCGCGGAGTTCTTCGCCGCCACCGCCTCGAGCCCCGCCAGAGCGCGCTCCGCCGCGCCCGCGCGCCCGCCGGCGTCGAAGGCCTCGCCCGTCACCTCGACGTCGCCGACGATCCTGCTGAGCAGGAACATCCGCTCCTGGCCGATCTCGGCATCCAGGCCGAAGACATGCCAGCGCGACTCGTAGTCGATCAGTGCCAAGGGCTGCAGGAGTCGCGTGCGAGGTTCGGCATCGCCGGGCTTGAGATAGGCGAAACGTGCGACCACGCTCTTCTCGATCGCCTCCTGAAGAGCCGCGAAGGAGGCCTCGCGCACGGCGATGCGCGGAGCGAAGCCGATGATGGGCTCGTCGCCGTCGATGCCGAGTGCGCGGATCTTGCGGACGCCGGCCTGCGCATCCTCGGACATCGAGCCGACGCTCCAGACGCTGCCGGCAAGACGCAGGACGGCCAGCTCCGCGGCCGTGAACTCGATGTCCTCGGGCAGGTTGTACTCCCCTTTGGGGATGCGGTAGCGGGCCTCTCGCAGATCGTTCGGGTCGGCGAAGTCTCCCAGCGTGTCGATCGGGACGCCGAGACCGCGCAGGTCCTCCTTGTCGCGCTCGAACATCTTCTCCAGCGCCTCATCGCTCGCACCGGACTCGGCCCGCTGTCGGTATCCCGACACCGAGGCGAGGATCTCCCGCTTCGTGAGTCCCTGATCCGTCGCCATGAGCGCCACGACGAGATTCGTCAGGCGTTCCTCGGGCGGGATGCGTGTGCTCATCACTGCGCCGGGGCTGCGTCGATCCCCAGGATGTCGAAGACGAAGACGAGCGTGGAGCCCGCCGGGATGTCGCGCTGATCCTGGTCGCCGTAGCCGAGCTCGGGCGGAACGACGACGAGCACCTGGGATCCGACGGTCTGGCCCTCCAGGGCCACGCGCACGCCGTCGACGAGGTTGTCGAGCGAGAACGGCACCGGCGCGTCGTCCCATGAGGTGGCGAAGACCTCCCTCTCCGCCCAGGTGAGCCCGGTGTAGTGGGCGTAGAAGCCCGCCTCGTTCGAGACCGGCTCGCCGGCTCCCTTGATCAGGACCTGCGTGACCAGCTCCGTCGGCGCGTCCACCCCGGGGATGATCACACCGGGACGGCCGTCCGGTGCCCGGACGACGGAAGGCAGCCCGTGGCCCGCATTGAACTGCCGCCGGCCTTCGGCGTGCGCCAGAAAGGTCCTCGTGACATCGACGACCGCGACGAGCGACTCTCCCGCACCGACGTTCAGCCCCTGCCGGGCGGACTCCCCCAGGCCTTCGGGACTGAGGGCGATCAGCATCCGCGTCCCCTCGGTGGCGCAGTGCAGGGCGGTGCCGATCCCGGGGATGAAGTTCTTCCAGTAGGTGATGTCGCGCACGGGGGCGGGCTGGCCGGTCATATGGGTCGCGCCGACCAGGGCGCCGGTCTCGCCGTGGAACAGCGACACCTCGATGACGGCTCCCTGGTTGTCGGCCGCGAGGGGCGAGCCCTCTCCGACGATGAGATCGGTCTGGCTGGTCTCGCTCACGCGCACCGGCGCCTTCACGGAGAACTCCGGGATCTCGCCGAGCGCGCCCTCGACGGTCGTGAGCTCGGCGATCCGGCCGTCGGAGACGACGCGCTCGCACGAGTCGCCGCTGACGGTGACGACCGAGCACCCGGTCAGGGCGGCGGCGGAGAGGCTGAGTGTGGCCAGGATCGCGGGGAGTTTACGCACGCGCTCCAGTCTATTCCTCCGCCCGCGAGGCGACGTCTCCGTGAGCGGCGCGGCGCACGGCTTCGGCGGCGCGCTGCGCCTCCCGAATGCGCTTTCGCAGGTTCTTGTCGGTGATCTGCCGGTCTCCGACGGCGCCCGGGGTCCAGATCTCGACGTCCTCGTCGTCATAGCTGGACTTCGAGGGGCGGCGCTGCGTCTCGGGGCGCACAGAGCCCGGCGCGAGGCGGCGGGCGCTCAGGAGGAAGCCCGTGTGAGCGACCATCCGATGATCGGGGCGGACGGCGAGTCCTTCCACGTGCCATCCGCGCACCATCGTCTCCGAGGCCTCCGGATCGGTGAACACACCCATGCCACGCAGGAACTCGGCCGTGCGCGAGAGCTGCGTGGCGGTGGCGACGTAGCAGACCACGACTCCGC
This sequence comes from uncultured Microbacterium sp., assembly GCA_964406995.1. GTDB lineage: Bacteria > Actinomycetota > Actinomycetes > Actinomycetales > Microbacteriaceae > Microbacterium. The sequence goes on along the minus strand of CAYOTY010000032.1, from coordinate 2,494 downwards.
CCGGGGTGAGCGCCTCGGCGACGGCCTCCAGGCACTCCCAGGGTGCGAGCATGTCCAGCACGACGCGATCCACCGAACCGGGTTCGAACACGGCCGGCAGCCGCTCGGCGAGGTCTCCGATCTCGATGCCCCACGAGTCCGGTACCGCGCCGAAGAACGTCTCCACGTTCGCGCGGGCCACCTCGGCGAACTCCTCGCGCCGCTCGAAGGAGACCAGGCGGCCCTCAGAGCCGACCGCCCGCAGCAGGGCGAGGGACAGCGCCCCCGAGCCCACGCCGGCCTCGACGACGACCGCTCCGGAGAAGATGTCTGCCTGCATCACGATCTGCGCGGCATCCTTCGGATAGACGATCGCCGCGCCGCGCGGCATCGACATCGCGAAGTCGCGCAGGAGCGGCCGGAGCGCGAGATAGGTGTGCCCGGCGCTGTTGCCGACCACCGAGCCGTCGGGCCGGCCGATGATGTCGGCGTGGCGCAGAACGCCCTTGTGCGTGTGGAGCTCGGCGTCCGCCCGAAGCGTCGTCGTGTGCAGCCGCCCCTTGGAGTCGGTCAGCTGCACGCGGTCGCCCTCCCGGAACGCCCCGCGAGGACGGTGGTCGGCGATCACGATGCTCTCCCTCGTGCAAGAACGGTGCGGTGGCGGGTGTAGGACGCCGTGATGTCCTCGGAGGTGCGCCCGGCGAGTGTCGGCCACAGCTCGTGGGCGCCGAGCCCCTCCAGATCCACGATGTGCGGCACTCCCAGGGTGACGGCGCCCGAGCGAAGGCCCGAGCGCACGCCCGTGGGAGAGTCCTCGAGCACGAGGGTCTCGGCGATGTCGACGCCGAGGGCCTCTGCCGCCTGCAGGTAGGGATCGGGGAAGGGCTTGGGACGGCGTGCGGTATCGCCGGAGACCACGACGTCGAAGGCGTCGAAGCCGATCTGCTCGCAGACGGCCTCCGCCATCCTGCCCAGCGACATCGTCACCAGTCCCAGCCGGATGCCGGACTCCCGGAGGGACTGCATGAGCTCGATCGCGCCGGGCCGGAAAGGGGCCCCGCCGGTGCGCAGCGCCTCGCTGACCTCCGATGTCAGCGACTGCACGATGACATCGACGGCGAGCTCGACACCCGCGCGGCGGAGGATCTCCGCAGAGCCCTCCAGGTCGTTCCCCACCAGCTGCAGGGCGTCTTCGGTCGACCACCGTCCACCGAAGGACTCGACCATCCGCGTCTCCGCATCCATCCAGAGCGGCTCGGTGTCGACGATCGTTCCATCCATGTCCCAGAACACGGCACGAGGGGTTTGCATCACCGCTCAAGGCTACCCTTTCGCCCCCACGGGCGGTTTCCGGAGACTAGCCTGGAAGGATACCGGCGCGGTACGACCGCAGAAAAGAGGACGCATCCGGATGGCTTCGCTCGGCTCTCGAATCGTGATCGCCGCCTTCGACGGCTGGAACGATGCGGGCGAGGCGGCGAGCGGCATCATCTCCCATCTGCGTGCGCAGGGCGAGTACGAGCTCGTGCACCGGATCGATCCGGAGCTCTACTTCGACTATCAGTACACGCGTCCGCAGGTCGCGACGACCGCGTCGGGGCGCCGCGCGCTGCAGTGGCCGGAGGCGACTCTCTGGCGACCCGCCGCCGATCACGCCGAGCAGAGGCTGTGGCTGTTGACGGGCTCGGAGCCGGCCCGCGCGTGGAAGGGCTTCGCCGCGGAGTTCATGGATGTGGCCCTCCGCGAGGACGTCACCGGTTTCATCACCCTCGGCGCCATGCTCTCGGACGTTCCACACACTCGGCCCATCTCGGTCTTCGGGGCCAGTCAGAACGACGAGGTGCGCGAGGAGCTCGGTCTGGAGCGCTCGCTCTACGAGGGTCCGGTGGGCATCCTCAGCGTCCTGGAGCACTACGCCGAGAGCGCGGGGATCCCGACGGCGAGCCTGTGGGCCAGCGTGCCGCACTACGTGGCCTCCGCCACGCCCTCCCCCAAGGCGACGCTGGCGCTCCTTCAGCGCGTGGAGGAGCTCACCGGGGTCGCCGTGCCGCGCGGAGAGCTCGACACGGCCGCAGCGACCTGGGAGGCGAGCATCGATGCCGCCGCCGCGGACGACGAGGACATGGCGGAGTACATCCGCGAGCTCGAACGCACCCGCGACACCTGGGACTCCCCCGAGGCATCCGGCGACGCGATCGCGCAGGCGTTCGAGCGCTACCTGCGCCGCAGCGACGGCCCCGAGGGCAAGCGCTGAATCAGGCGGCGATCACGCCGGTGGCCAGCAGGACGATCAGGGTCGTGCCCAGCAGCACCCGGTAGATCACGAAGGGCAGGAAGCTGCGCTTGGAGATCCAGCTCATGAAGAACGCGATCACGCCCAGGGCCACGAAGAAGGCCACGACCGTGGCGGCGAAGGTCTCGCCCATCGTGAAGATCGAGGTCTGCCCCCAGTTCTTCGCCAGCTGGTAGAAGCCGCTGCCGAAGACGGCCGGGATCGCGAGCAGGAAGGCATAGC
>CAYOTY010000031.1:21073-24227 GCA_964406995.1 uncultured Microbacterium sp. | reverse complement strand
AGACGATGAAGCAGACGACCAGCAGGGCCCAGGGCCCTGCTGGTCGTCTGCTTCATCGTCTTCGCCGAGACCGGCCTGCTGGTGGGGTTCCTCCTGCCCGGTGACACCCTGCTGGTCATCGCAGGCCTGCTCTCACACGCACAGCCCTACGCACCGGAGGGCGTCTTCGGCATCAGCGTGTGGTGGGTCGCGCTGCTGATCGGCCTGTCCGCCTTCCTCGGCGGCGAAGTCGGATACTGGATCGGGCACAAGGGCGGGCCGGCCGTGTTCGAGCGCAAGGAATCGGGCCTGTTCAGCCGAAAGAACGTGGAACGCACCAACGCGTTCTTCGAGCGGTACGGCGGCCTGACGATCATCCTCGCGCGGTTCGTGCCGATCGTCCGCACCTTCGCGCCCGTCGCCGCCGGCGTCGGCCACATGCACAAGGGCAAGTACACGCTCTACAACCTCATCGGCGCCGTCGTGTGGGGCTTCGGCCTCACGATGTTCGGCTACGTGATCGGCTTCATCCCGCCCGTGGCCTGGTTCGTCCAGGAGTACATCGACCTCATCCTGCTCGCGGCCGTCGGCGGCACGGCCGTCGTCACGCTGTGGCACTACTTCTCGGAGCGCCGCAAGGTGCGCAAGGAAGCCGCCACCGGGGGCGAGACCGCACCGCCGCTCTGATCCGCGCGCACAGCTCCGCCGAATCAGGCCGGTCCGGCCCAGTCAGAACGTGCGAAGGAAGACGACGACGGCGAGCACGATGATCGCCGCCGCGGTGACACCCCACGTCGGTCCCGCCGCGGCTCCGATCAGCACCGCGACGAGGACCACGAGAGCCACGAGGGCGAGGAGCATCGCCCAGGCGATGACCCGGTTGCCCACCATCCGGCTGAGCAATCGGAAGCCGCTGCTCGGCGCGAAGCCCGGCGGGACATCGGGTGTGTCGTCGTGCAGCACGCCGGCGATCTGCGCGATGCGATCGAGCTGCCCCTGCTCCCGCGTGTCGCGGCGCTGTGCCCGCGTCGCACCGCGTTCTGCCGACGGCGGCGTCTGATCGACGAACGCGCCGCCGTGGCCGCCCCGGAAGACCATCGCATGCTCCCGGATGAGGTTGCCCGGCGCCTCCACGAACCCGTCGAGCCCGCCCGTGCCGATGTCCGACATGCCGAGGCCCCGCAGCCACGAGCAGAGGAACCCCACCGGCACGTCGACACGTGCCCGATCGTTGTGCACGAGGCCATCCACCCATCGCCGCGCGGTCTCGCCTCCACCGCCCTCGTAGTGACCGATCTGACGCCGCTCGGCCAGGTCGCGCCACGCGAACTCCCGAGGCAGCACCGATCCGGCCAGATAGACACGGCGAAAGCGCATCGCCGGCACGCGCAGCATCGCATTCGCCATCAGGTAGGTGCCGTTCGAGTGACCCGCGAAGCGGAACTGCTCCGGGTCGCGGGAGGCGTACATCTCGGCGTACCAGCGCAGGAAGCTGTGGGTCTTGCGGTTGCGGATCCACGGCAGGGCGAAGTCGCTCGCGCTGAAGAACCCGTAGTCGGGAGAGACGACCTCGGCACCGGGATCGACGGCGCCGATGGCATCCCGCAGCTTCGGCACCCAGTCGCCGTAGGCGCTGGCACGGATGCCGTGCAGCAGGAAGTAGGTCGGACCCGAGTCGGGGCGGTACCTCGCTTCGGTCCGTTCGGCGGCCGTTCCCCGCAGCGCGGCCATGATCAGCGGCATGCGTTCGGCCCCCAGATCGCGCACGAGGCCGTCGTGGTCGGCTCCGGGCACGTCGATGCGCACGGTGTGGCCCAGGTAGCGGGCGTCCAGCATGTCCTGCTCGCCGACCAGGCCGTCCCGAGTGCCCAGCACCTGCACGATCGTCGGCGGATCGCAGGGGTGGCGTCGCATCGCATCGATCCACCGCAGTCGCAGCGTGCTCAGCCAGTACGCCCCCGACTCGACCTGTTCGATCGCGAAGTCGCGCAGCGGCGTCGCGAACGCCCAGGCGATGCGCCACGTCAGCTTCATGCGCGAGAACCGGAACCCGGAGTTGGGCGACGCGAACAGCACGATCCTCGTGACCTTCTCGGTCCACCGGCGCCGCTGGCCGCGGATCGCGGGATCGTCGTCGATCGTGCCGAGATCGCGCAGGTAGGCGGCGCGCAGGATCAGTCCGCCCATGCTGTGCCCGGCCAGCACCACCTCGTCGACGTCGGCGGACTCGTTCAGGTCGTCGCACCACACCCGGATCTGGGCCGCCAGGTCGGCCGCGACGTCGTCGAGTCGTCGCACACTCAGCGCGCGCACGCCGTGGGGGTAGGCATGCAACTCCCAGCCATCGCCGAGCTCTGCCGATACGGCGCGGGTGAACACGTCCACATCGGAGTCGCGGGTGTTGAGCCCCGGCACCCAGATCATGACCTTGCGACCGCTCATCGCCGGCCTCCTCCTCCCGCGGGGCGCCCTCAGCCGTGCCCCGGTGTCACGACGCCTTCTCGGTCTTCTTCCTCGTCTTCGTCGCCGGCTTGACATCGTCGGCGTCCCCGACACCCCGCGCGGCGCGGCTGCGTTCGACGCTCGCGCGCAGCGCCGCCATGAGATCGATGACCTCGCCGCCGGTCTCGGCGTCCTCCGCCCGGCCGAAGGTCTCGGAGGTGTCGAGCGCATCGCCCTTCTCGAGCTTGGCCTCGATGAGCGTGCGCAGCTCCTGCTGGTACTCGTCGGTGAACTGCCCGGGATCGAAGTCGCTCGAGAAGCTCTCGACGAGGGATGCCGACAGCTCCAGCTCCTTGTCGGAGATCTTCACCGGTTCGTCGAGGGCGGGGAACGCCGCGTCGCGCACCTCGTCGGCCCACAGCAGGGTCTGCAGCACGAGCACGTCGCCGCGCACGCGCAGCGCGGCCAGGCGCGTCTTCTGGCGCAGCGAGAACCGCACGATCGCGGTGCGGTCGGTCTGCTCAAGCGTCTTGCGGAGCAGGACATACGCCTTGGGCGAGCTCGAATCGGGCTCGAGATAGTAGGCCTTGTCGAGTGTGAGCAGGTCGATCTGGTCGGTGGGGACGAACTCGACGACCTCGATCTCACGGCTGCGCTCGGCGGGAAGCGCCGCGATGTCATCCTTGGTGAGCACGATCGTGCGCTCGCCGTCGTCGTAGGCCTTGTCGATGTC
>CAYOTY010000031.1:7907-21063 GCA_964406995.1 uncultured Microbacterium sp. | reverse complement strand
GGCACCACCTCGCCGTCGAGCTCGCAGATGCGCTGATAGCGGATGCGTCCGCCGTCGGCAGCGTGCACCTGGTGCAGCGGCACGTCGTGGTCCTCGGTCGCCGAATACACCTTGACCGGGACGTTGACCAGGCCGAAGGTCAGCGCGCCCTTCCAGATCGCTCTCATCCCCCCAGTACACACCTCCCACACCCCCTCTCACCAGGGCCTGCCCGTTAGCCTCGGATCATGGCGACGAGCACGCAGACGGTCGAGGTCGACGGCCGCCGTCTGCGCCTGAGCAACCTCGACAAGGTGCTCTATCCGGCCGCCGGCACCACCAAGGGCGACGTGATCGACTACTACGCGCGCATCGCCCCGCTGATGCTGCCGCACGTCGCGGGCCGCCCGGTCACGCGGCTGCGCTGGCCGGAGGGCGTCGACGAGCCGCCGTTCTTCGCAAAGACCCTCGAGCCGGGCGCGCCGTCGTGGCTGCCTCGGCGCTCGATCGACCACTCATCGGGCGCGAAGGACTACCCGCTGGTGTCGGAGCGCGCCGCCCTCGTCTATCTCGCACAGGTGGCCAGCCTCGAGCTGCACGTGCCGCAGTGGCGCTTCGATCGGAACGGCCGACGACTGCCGCCCGACCGCCTGGTGCTCGACCTCGACCCCGGTCCGGGCGCGGGCCTGGCCGAATGCGCCGAGGTCGCCCGGTGGGCCCGCGGCATCCTCGCCGACCTCGGCATGGATCCGGTGCCGGTCACGAGCGGGAGCAAGGGCATCCATCTGTACGCGCGGCTCGACGCCGAACGCACGAGCGATGAGATCTCCGCCTTCGCGAAGGAGCTCGCCCGCGCACTCGAGGCCGATCATCCCGACCTCGTCGTCAGCCAGATGAGCAAGTCGGCCCGCCCGGGTCGCGTGCTGTTGGACTGGAGTCAGAACAACGGCTCCAAGACCACGATCTCGCCGTACTCGCTGCGCGGCCGTGCCCAGCCCACGGTGGCCGCACCGCGCACGTGGGACGAGCTCGACGACCCGTTGCTGCGACACCTGCGCTTCGACGAGGTGCTCGAACGCGCCGCGGCGATGCCGGACCCGCTGGCCTCGCTCGCGCCCCCAGGCGCCGGCCTCCTGGCCGACTACATCGCGAAGCGGTCGGCGGAGCGCACACCGGAGCCGATGCCGGCCGCGCGTGCCGATCCGTCACCGCGCACCGGGGCTCTCCGCTTCGTCGTGCAGGAGCATCACGCCTCGCGGCTGCACTACGACCTGCGCCTGGAGCGCGACGGCGTGCTGGTCAGCTGGGCGGTGCCCCGCGGCATCCCCGCCACCACGGATGCCGATCACCTCGCGGTCATGACCGAGCCGCACCCGATCGAGTACCTCGCCTTCCACGGCGTGATCCCGAAGGGCCAGTACGGGGCCGGGGAGATGACGGTGTGGGACACGGGCACCTACGAGACCGAGAAGTGGCGCGACGACGAGATCATCTTCACTCTCGCCGGCCGGTCCGGCGGCCCGCTGGGCACCGTGCGGCTCGCGCTGATCCGCACCTCCGGCGAGGGCGAGAAGTCGCAGTGGCTGCTGCACCGCATGAAGACCGGTGTCGGCCGGCCCACCGCACCCACCCGATCGAAGTCCGCCACCGGACACGACTCCCCCATGCTCGCGACGCCTGCCACGCCCGTGCAGGCTCGGGCCGCCGCGACGCGCTGGAGCGAGACCGCAGGAGAGCACTGGGGTGGAGAGCACTGGGCTGAGTTCAAGTGGGACGGCATCCGTGCGATCGGTTCGTGGGACGGACGACGGCTGACACTGCGGGCGCGCAGCGGCACCGACATCACCGCCCGCTACCCGGAGCTGACCGACCTGGACGCGGGCCTGGGCAGCCAGCCGTGCGTCGTCGACGGCGAGATCGTCGCACTCGACCGCACCGGCAGACCGAGCTTCACCCGCCTGCAGAACCGCATGCACCTCACGAAGCCGCGCGAGATCGCCGGCGAGGCCGCGCGCACCCCCGTGACGTACTTCCTGTTCGACCTGCTCTCGCACGGCGGCACCGATGCGACGCCGCTGCCGCTGACCGACCGGCGTACGCTGCTCGAGGCCGTCACGGCAGACGCCGTCGACGCGATCGTGGTGCCGCCCGTGTCCGCCGACGTCGATGCGGCGGTCTCGACGGCGCGAACGCTCGGGCTCGAAGGCGTCGTCGTCAAGAATCCGCGGTCGCGTTACCGCCGCGGCGCCCGCAGCGAGGACTGGCTGAAGGTCAAGCTGACGCACACGCAGGAGGTCGTCATCGGCGGTATCCGTCCCGGCCGGGGCGGCCGGACGGGGCAGATCGGGTCGCTGCTGCTCGGCATCCCCTCCGCCGCAGGACTGCAGTACGTCGGCCGTGTCGGCTCCGGTTTCAGCGAGGCGACGCTGCGGCGACTGGACGAGCAGCTGACGCCGCTGCGCAGCGACGAGAACCCGTTCGTGGGCGTGCCGGCAACCGATGCGGCCGACGCGCTGTGGGTGCGGCCGGAGCTGGTCGGCGAGGTCGAGTTCGCCGAGTTCACGCCCACCGGCACGCTGCGCCATGCCCGGTGGCGAGGCCTCCGGCCCGACATCGATCCTGCCGAGGTCGCCCGCTGACGCAGATCCGGCGGGTTCAGTGCGCGTCGTGCTCGACGTGGCCGGCGGGCTCGAACTGGAAGGTGGAGTGCTCGACGTCGAAGTGCTCGGCCAGGCACGACTGCAGCCCCGACAGCAGCGACGCAACGCGACCCTCGGCGAACACCGCCTGCTCGACGACGACGTGCGCCGTGAACACGGGGGCACCTCGCGTGAGCTGCCATACGTGCACGTCGTGCACGGCGGTGACTCCGGGCGTTCGCAGCAGGTGGTCGCGGATCTCCGCGACGTCGGTGCCCTTGGGGGCGGTCTCGCCCAGCACGCCGAACACCTCACGCAGCAGCGAGACGGCGCGCGGCACGATCATGGCCGCGATCGCGAGCGAAGCGACGGCGTCGACCGGCATCCACCCCGTCGTCCAGATCACGACGGCTGCGATGATCACCACGACGGAGCCGATGAGGTCTCCCATGACCTCCAGATACGCGCCCCGCACGTTGATGCTCGTCTTCTGCGCGGCGCTGAGCAGCCACATCGACACCGCGTTGGCGACGAGGCCGGCGACGGCGACCACCAGCATCAGGCCGCCTGCCACCTCGACGTCGCCGGGGTTCAGCAGCCGCTGAACGGCCTCGATCGCGATCCAGCCGCACAGCACGATCAGGATGACGGCGTTGATCAGCGCACCGAACACCTCGGCGCGCTGATAGCCGTAGGTGTTGCGGTCGTTCGCCGGCCGGGCAGCGACGATGCTCGCGATCAGCGCGATCACGAGCGCCGACGCATCGGTGAACATGTGCGCCGCATCGGCGAGCAGTGCGAGCGATCCGGTCAGCGCGGCGCCGACGATCTGCACGAGCATCACGGTCGCCGTCAGCACGAGCGAGACGGTCAGCAGCCGTCGGTTGCTCGCGCCGCGGAGGCCGTGGGCGTGGTCGTGCATGCTTCGAGCGTAGAGCCGGCGCGCGCGACACCAGCCGATTCGGCCTAGTCGGGAATGAGAACGGTTACAGGTCTCGCAGGAGCGGTACCAGCGCGGCGAACGCGCGGGCGCGGTGGGATGCCGCGTTCTTCTGTGCGGCGGACCACTCGGCGACGGTGCGCTCCGGCGGTGCCTGGCCGTCGGGGACGAAGATCGGGTCGTAGCCGAATCCCCCGACGCCGGCCGGTGCCGCGGCGAGGCGGCCGGGCCAGATCCCCTCGACCACGTGCTCGGCGCCGCCCGGGGTCACCAGCGCGATCGTGGAGTGGAACTGGGCCGCGCGGTGCGGGTCGGCGATGTCGGAGAGCTGATCCAGCAGCAGCTCCAGGTTGGCGACGGCGTCCTTGCGGTGCCCCGCCCAGTACGCCGAGAAGACGCCGGGCGCACCGCCGAGCGCGTCGACGCAGATGCCCGAGTCATCGGCCAGCGCGGGAAGGCCCGTGTGGGCGGCCGCAGCGCGCGCCTTGATGAGCGCGTTCTGCGCGAAGGTCACGCCGTCCTCGACCGGCTCGGGGCCGTCGTAGCCGATCACCTCGAGGTCGGGCCGGGTCGCCGCGACGATGTGCCCGAACTCCTCCACTTTGTGCGGATTGTGGGTTGCCAGAACGATTCGAGCGGCCATCGGCACCCTTCGTGGAGGAGTTGTGAACGAGTTCAGCCGGCCAGCGCAGCCGTCTGCAGGTCGCGCAGCTGCCCACAGCCGTCGACGCCGAGCCCCAGCAGCGCGTCGAGCTCGCGCTTGTCGAACGGCGCCCCCTCTGCGGTGCCCTGCACCTCGACGAACAGCCCGCGGCCGGTGACGACGACGTTCATGTCGGTCTCGGCGCGCACATCCTCGACGTAGGCGAGGTCGAGCATCGGCTCTCCATCGATGATGCCCACCGATACGGCGGCGACCGAGTCGAGCAGCACCTCGGCCCTCTGTGGGACGAACTTCTTCGCCCGGCCCCACTCGATCGCGTCGGCGAGGGCCACATAGGCGCCGGTGATCGCCGCGGTGCGCGTGCCGCCGTCGGCCTGCAGCACATCGCAGTCGATGACGATGGTGTTCTCGCCGAGGCTCTTGGTGTCGACGACGGCACGCAGAGCGCGGCCGATCAGACGGGAGATCTCGTGCGTGCGCCCGCCGAGGCGTCCCTTGACGCTCTCGCGATCGTTGCGGCTGTTCGTGGCCCGCGGCAGCATCGCGTACTCGGCCGTCACCCAGCCCTTGCCCTTTCCGGTGAGCCAGCGCGGCACGCCGTTCGTGAAGGATGCGGTGCACAGCACCTTCGTGCCCCCGAAGCTGATCAGCGCCGAGCCCTCCGCGTGCGCGCTCCATCCGCGCTCGATCGTGATGGGCCGGAGCTGGTCGGTGGCACGCCCATCGGCGCGAACGGTCTCTGTCATCGTGCGGTTCCTTCGGGTGGGGGTCTGCCGAAAGCCTACCCGCGCCCGTCGAACGACGCTCACTAGAATGGCGCCATGCGATGTACTGAGCGACGACAGGAGCCTGTGTGACCGCCTCCACGGCTCTGCTGACCGATCGCTACGAGCTGACGATGCTCAGCGCCGCGCTGCGGGACGGCACCGCATCCCGCCCCTGCGTCTTCGAGCTCTTCTCCCGCCGCCTCTCCGGCGGTCGTCGCTTCGGCGTCGTCGCCGGCACCGGGCGCCTGCTGTCGATGATCCGCGACTTCCGGTTCGGGGAGGACGAGCTGCGGTTCCTCCGCGATGCGAAGGTGGCCGATGCCGACACCCTCCGCTATCTGGAGGACTACCGTTTCACGGGCACCATCCAGGGCTATCACGAGGGCGAGATCTACTTCCCCGGTTCCCCGATCCTGACCGTGGAGGGCAGCTTCGCCGACGCGGTCGTCCTGGAGACGCTCGCCCTGAGCGTGCTGAACCACGATTCCGCCGTCGCCACGGCGGCCAGCCGCATGAGCATCGCGGCCGGCGACAGGCCCCTGGCAGAGATGGGCTCGCGCCGCGCCGCCGAGAGATCGGCCGTCGCCGCCGCCCGCGCCGCCTACATCGCCGGCTTCGACGCCACCAGCAACCTCGAGGCCGGCCGCACCTGGGGCATCCCCACCATGGGCACCGCGGCACACTCCTGGACGCTGCTGCACGACTCGGAGGAAGAAGCCTTCCGCGCCCAGATCGCCGAACTCGGCGTGGAGACGACCCTCCTCGTCGACACCTACGACACCGCCGCGGGCGTGCGCAAGGCGATCGAGGTCGCCGGCACCGGGCTCGGCGGCGTGCGGATCGACTCGGGCGACCTCCCCCTCGTCGCCGCCGAGGTGCGCGAGCTCCTGGACTCCCTCGGCGCCACCTCGACGCGCATCATCGTCACCAGCGATCTGGATGAGTACGCGATCGCCGCCCTCGCGGCCGCGCCCGTGGACGGCTACGGCGTCGGCACCTCGGTGGTCACCGGCTCGGGGTACCCGACGGCATCCATGGTCTACAAGCTCGTGGCGCGTCAGAATGCCTCGGGAGCCTGGGTCAGCGTCGCCAAGGCCTCCGCCGACAAGGCGTCCCAGGGCGGGCGCAAGGCCGCCTTCCGCGTCCTCTCGAACGGCACCGCCATCTCCGAGACCGTCACCGTCTCCGAGGGGTTCGAACCGCTCGGAGCCGCCGCCGACCATCCCGGCGCCCGGCCCCTGCAGGTCACCCTCGTCGAGGCGGGCGAGATCGACGAGACCTATGAGGGCGCCGCAGGCACCCAGCGGGCCCGTGCGCACCACCTGCAGGCGCGCGAGGAGCTTCCGGTGCGCGCACTGGCGCTCAGCAAGTCCGACCCGGCGATCCCGACGCTGTTCGTCGATGCCGGCCAAGGGCCGGCCGGTTCCTGAGAGGAGGCTTCGACTCGCCGTGCCCGCTCAGCGCAGGTCTCCGCGACGGGTCGAAGTGCCTCGACACCGTCTGAGCGGCTCGGTCACTTCGTCAGCGACTCGTAGATCTCCTTGCAGGTCGGGCACACCGGGAACTTCTCGGGGTCGCGCCCCGGCGTCCACTTCTTGCCGCACAGAGCTCGCACGGGCTTGCCGGTCAGCGCCGACTCGAGGATCTTGTCCTTCTTGACGTAGTGCGAGAACCGCTCATGATCACCCGGCTCGATCCCCTCTTCGCGGAGGAGCTCTTCGAGTTCACGGTCGAGGAGGGCCGTGCCGCCCTCGCCAGGGCTGTCCAGCGGAGTACTCATGCCCAGATTCTAACCGCGCCGCGCACCGGTGGGCACCTCAGTTCGTTTCCACGAACTCCATCATGCGCTCACCGCGGCGCGCGTAGAGGACGGCGCCGAGGATCGTTCCGACGATCAGGACCACGGCCCCGGTGCCGAGGCCCGTCCAGAACACGCGTCGGGCCTCGCCGCCGACGACCAGCTCGCGATAGAGCAGCCACAGTGTGGGAGAGCTCAGCACCAGAGCGCCCAGGAGCGCCGTCGCGTGCCCGAAGGCACCGTGACCGGTGGAGCGCTGCGGCTGCTGGAAAGGACTGTCCCCGGGACGCGAGACGGCATAAGGGGCCACGACCGAGACGACGCTGGAGAGCCCCAGCCCGCACAGGAACAGGCAGGCGGCACTCGCCGCGAGGACCGGCAGCAGGCTCCACTCGTTCATCATCGCCAGCGTGATCGACAGTGCCACCGCGAGCGTGGGAACCGCCACGAGGACGATCGGCACGAGCCTGCCCAGGCGATCGGCGAAGCCGCTGGAGCCGCTTGCCACATGAATCCAGAACGCGGTGGAGTCGTAGGCGACGTCGTTGTGCGGGAGCCAGCCGAAGAACAGCGCCATCACCAGCACCGGGACGACGAGGACGAGCCGCTCGGGGAAGCCCGCGACCATCAGCGGGAGCACGGCGAGCACCCCCGCCACCGGCACGATCAGCACGTTCACGATGTAGCGCCGGTCGCGCAGCCAGTAGATGAGGCTGCGCGCCGCGATCGCCCCGAAGGCGTTCGAGGGGAGGACGGCGAACCAGCCGAGGCCCGCGCGCTCGCGCACCGTGGTGGGCCTCTCGTTCGAGGTGATCGAGAAGCGCACGATCCACGACCACAGTGCCCAGAGGCCGCCGAGGGTCACGAGGGCGATCAGGACGCTCATCCAGGCGAGCACCGGGTTTCCCCCGGCGAAGGCGAAGGCGGATGCCGTCGCCGCCGCCAGCGGCGTGAAGCCCAGGGCGAGGGTCGCCGCCGCGACCACATCGGGGATCCGGGTTCCCCACTCCTGCGAGGCCAGGAAGATCGCCACCGGAAAGGCGATCACGGTGACCGCGAGGACGAACAGGGTCGTCAGCTCCCTGGGGCGGCGCTCGGGGAAGAGGATCCCGCCCACCGCCATGCCGATGCGCGCCGCCAGCAGAGTGGATGCGGCCGCGATCACTCCCAGCGGCACGGCGAGGAACCATGCCGTGCCGTGCGAGATCGCCACGGCGATCCCGCAGACGGTGGTCACGATCACGGCCGCCGAGGGGACGCTGATGAGCCCGGCGAGCGCCAGGACGGGCGGCATCCTCCGCTCGTCGACGCCGAAGACCCGGAAGTTGCGGGGATCGAGCGGGTCGCGCGCCCCGGCGAGGATCGGGGTCACGAGATACGCGAGCAAGAGCGCGGCGCTGCCCAGCGTCAGCACCGTCGCGGCGACAACCGACGAGCCCTCGCGCAGCGAGAGCACCCCTCGGCATACGGCGATCGTGACCAGCACCGCCGCCAGGAGGCCGACGATCGCGCGGATGCGTCGTTCGCGATGCAGGGCTCCGAGGAGGAGCTCGACCCTCAGTCGGAGAATGTGTGCAACCACTCGAGCCCCTCGACCTCTCCGACTCCGCCGGTCAGCTCCATGAAGCGCGATTCGAGCGACTGGCCCGCACTGACCTCTTCGACCGTCCCCTCCGCCAGCAGCTCGCCGCCCACGATCACCGCGATGCGCGAGCACACGCGCTCGACCAGGTCCATGCCGTGACTGGAGAGGATCACGGTGCCCCCGTGATCGACGTAGGCGCGCAGGATGTCGAGGATGATGCCCGAGGCGACCGGGTCGACGGACTCGAAGGGCTCATCGAGCACGAGCACGCGCGGCGAATGGATCATCGCACCCGCGAGCATGAGCTTCTTGGTCATGCCCGCGGAGTAGTCCGAGACCACCCTGCCCAGGGAGTCGGTGAGATCGAAGGCACGCGCCAGATCCGCGGTGCGGCGGTCGATGACGTCGGAGTCGAGCCCGCGCAGCAGCCCGTAGTAGCGCAGCAGCTGGCGACCGGTGAGGCGATCGAAGGTGCGCAGCCGATCGGGCAGGATGCCGAGGATGCGCTTGGTCGCCCGCGGATTCGCGGCCTGGTCGATGCCGGCGATCCGCACGGAGCCCGCATCGGCCTTCAGGAATCCGGAGATGATCGAGAGGGTCGTGGTCTTTCCGGCGCCGTTGGGCCCGACGATGCCGTAGAAGCTCCCCCCGGGAACCGTGAGGTCGATGCCGCTCAGCGCCGTGAAGCCGCCGAAGCGCTTCACGAGCCCGCGCACGACGAGGACATCGCCGGAGTCGGATGCGGCACCCGCGGCACCGCCGGCAGCCGGCGCCACGGACTCGCCGATCTGAGGGCGCGGCAGTGCCGGGGGAAGCTCCAGCGCCTCATAGTCGATCGGCTGGATGATCGGCGGGACGACCTCGACCGACGCGACGGGCGCCTTCTTCACCGCGCTCGCGGTGGCCGCCGCACTGTTCGCGGTCACGGGCCTCTTCGCCGCGGGCTTCCTCGCGGCCGGCTTCCTCGCCGCAGGCTTCTTCGCCCCCGCAGTCTTCGCTGTGCCCGACGTGGTCGCAGAGGGCTTCACCGACGCGGTCCTGGCATCTGTCGCCCGGGCCGTGGCGGACTTCCTCGCGGGCGTCTTCCTGACCGCAGGCTTCTTCGCCGCCGGATTCTTCGCTGCAGACTTCTTCGCTGCCGGCGGGGCGGCGTCGGTCTTGTCCGAGGCGCCCTCGGGCGCCCCCGCGGGGTCAGGCAGCGAATCACTCACGCGACCCACGCTATCAACCCCCACCGACGATCCTCGACGCCCGCCGCCGGGGCAGTCGGCGGCGGCATCCGTTTCCTGAGTGTTCCCCGTGCACTGTGTCACAAAACGGCAACGAGGCCCCCGTTCACCCGGGGCTTTCAGGCTGAATCGCTAGCATTGCCGAGGCACGACGTGGTGTCGCGCTCGGAAACGAGCAGTGAACACCCCTCTACAAGGAGACATATCGTGACACTTCAGATCGTGATCCTCGCCGCCGGCATGGGTTCGCGGCTGGGCCGGGCTCTGCCGAAGCCGCTGACCGAGCTCGGCGACGGCCGCACCATCATGCAGCAGCAGCACGAGAACGTCCGTGCCGCCTTCGGCAGCGACGCACGCATCACCACGGTCGTCGGCTACCGTGCGGAGACCATCATCGACGCCTTCCCGCACGTCTCCTATGTGCACAACGAGCGCTACGACCAGACCAACACCTCCAAGAGCCTGCTGCGCGCACTGCAGACCACGGGCCGGGGCGGCGTGCTGTGGATGAACGGCGACGTGGTCTTCGACCCGCGCATCCTGGGCCGCGCCGTCTCGCTCATCGAACGCGACCAGTCCTTCGTCACGGTCAACACCGACAAGGTCAGCGACGAAGAGGTCAAGTACACCGTCACCGCCGAGGGATTCATCGACGAGCTCTCCAAGACGGTCGCCTCGGGCATCGGCGAGGCCGTGGGCATCAACTACATCTCCTCCGCGCACAAGAAGGCGTTCATCCGTCAGCTGCAGCGCGTCGACGACCAGGACTACTTCGAGCGCGGTCTGGAGCTCGCCATCGCCGAGGACGGCATCCTGATCGAGCCGATGGACGTCTCCGACCTGTACGCCGTCGAGATCGACTTCGCCGAAGACCTCGAGCGCGCCAACCAGTTCGTCTGAGCCCGACCTCACGCACGATCGGACGCATTCGAACATATCTTCGATGAATGTCGGAGGCCCCTGTCATGCTTGAGGTATGGAACGACCGGGCAGCTTCACCGACTACGGCAGCGATCATGCCGCCGTCGAGCGTGACCGTCTGCTGGGCGAGTGGACCGAGGCCCGTGCCGAGATCGCGCGGCTCGAAGCCCGGTGCGCAGAGATCCTGGCGACTTCGCTCGAGACCGCGATGGCCGAGTCCGACCAGGCAGGCGGGGTATCGGATGCGCGTGAGATCCCCATCCGCTCGATGACCGCCGAGTTCGCCGCCGCCGCGCGCATGCCGCAGCGCACCGTCGAGGCGATGGCGTTCGACTCCCACCGGCTCGTCAACCGGTTGCCGCAGACTCACCAGGCCCTCGCCGACGGAGAGATCTCGATCCAGCACGCGTGCGAGATCGCGCAGGTGCCGCTGCCCGCCGATGCGCCCGAGCAGCGACTCGCCGAGTTCGAGACCGCCGTGCTCGACCGCGCCTGCCTGACCACCGCGCGCCGTACGCGCACGCACGCCCGCGCCCTGGCGCAGAAGATGTTTCCGGTCGACCTGCCCGCCCGGCACCGTCGGGCGCGCGAGGAGCGCGGCATCCGCGTCGTCGACTTCGACGACGGCATGAGTGAGATCGCCCTCACCCTCCCCTCCGTGCTCGCCCATGCCATCGTCGATCGCGTGACCCAGATCGCGAAGCACGTGCAGAAGACCGCGCGGAACGCATTCGGTGCGCCGAACGCCGGTGGCTCCACCCACGACTGCAACCCCGACCGTGACCACGACCGGCGTGCCCTCGACCAGATCCGCGCAGACATCGCCGCCGACATGCTGCTCACGGTCGATCCGAGCGCTCTCGACGGGTCGGCGGTCGAGTCCATCCGGCCTCGGGTGCAGGTGACGATCCCGGTTCGTTCCCTCGCCGGAGTCACCGGCGGCGAGGAGGTCGATATCGCCGAACTCGACGGCGTGGGCCTGGTCGATCCCGCGCTCGTCCGAGAGCTCGCCGGTCTCGCAGCCGGCTGGGATCGGCTCTTCGTCGACCCTGTCACCGATGCCGTCGTCCGTACCGACAGATACCGTCCGACCGAAGCGATGCGAAGATTCCTCCGCGCCCGAGATCAGCACTGCCGGTTCCCCGGGTGCCGACGCCCTGCCGAACGCACGGACCTCGACCACAATCATGACCACGCCCGAGGCGGTCCGACGGCGAATGACAATCTCGCACATTTCTGTCGCGGGCATCATGCGCTCAAGCACCCCGACCTGCGCGCTCGCCATCGATGGTCGGTCCGCCAACTGTCGCACGGCGTGCTCGAATGGATCAGCCCTGCCGGAAAGACCTACATCGATGAGCCGCCCGCGCGCCTCGTCTTCGCCTGAGGGCATGCGTGGAGCACGCAGCACCCCTCGACAACCAGAGCCCTCAGAGAGACCAGAGCCTCAGAGCTCGACGACGGGGACGTCGGACTCCTCGGAGGAAGCCTCGGCGTCGTCGTCCCGATCGACGATGTTCGCCGGCATGAGCGCGTGCCAGCGGTCCCACTCGGCCAGGAGCTGCTCGATCGCGGCGTGGAACTTCGCCGTCGCCACGCCCGGCGTCGTATCGCCGAAGTAGTGCGCCGACCAGATCGCCAGGCGCTCGGTCGCCTCGGCGTCGGTGCGCACCCGCTCGATCTCGGCGAGAGCGTGGACAGCCGCGTCCGCCGTCAGCCACTCGCACACCGAGAGGTAGCCGGCCTCGTCGATAGTCGCCTCGGGATCGGCGGGTCGGGTCACCATCAGCGGCTTCCCGGTCGCCAGCCGGTCGTAGACCATCGCCGAGATGTCGAGGATCGCGACGTCGGCCGCCGCAAGCTGCCAGCCGACCTGGGGACCGTCGTCGTAGACATGGTGCGCGGAGGGGTCGGCGGCGTTGGCCCGCGCGATCGCGGCGATGATCTCGGCACCCGCCCCGCCGTACGCGGAGTCGATCACACCGCTGCGCGGATGCGGACGGTAGATGAGCCGGTAGCGGGGGTCGGCGAGCACCTGCCGCACCAGGCTCGTTCCGTGCGTGAGGATAGAGCCGTAGCTCATCGAGGCGCGGTCGCCCTCCCAGGTGGGCGCATAGAGCACGACCGTGCGATCGTCCTCCGGGTAGGGCACGGCCGCGGAGAAGTGATCGGCCTGCGGGCGCCCGATCGGGATCGTGCGCGCGTCGACGTCGTACGCCCACAGCGCCTTGGACAGACGGCTGCGGGCGGCCTCGCCGGCGATGAACGCGTAGTCGTAGGCGCGGAACTGGTTGCTGACCATGTAGACCTTGTCGGACTCGC
The DNA here is from genome assembly GCA_964406995.1 of uncultured Microbacterium sp. GTDB lineage: Bacteria > Actinomycetota > Actinomycetes > Actinomycetales > Microbacteriaceae > Microbacterium. Next base: position 8,219 of record CAYOTY010000031.1, on the reverse strand, counting down.
CGTGGTTGATGAACACGTGCCAGCGGTGCCCGTAGCGGAACATCTGGAAGTTGCGCGTGTTCTGATTCACGTACAGCACGATGCGGATGTCCTGCGTGGCGATGTACCCCTCGAGGTCACGGATCTTGGGCAGGTGCACGACCGGGAGCTCGCCGTCGTCGAGCAGTGCCTCCGCCCCCACCGCGGAGCGCGCGAGCACCACGACCTCGTGGGTCTTCGACAGCTCCTGCAGCGGCCGGTACCACTGACGGATCTGGTACATGTTCACCGCGGAGTCGGCGAAGTACACCGCGACCCGGAAGCGCCCGGGCC
>CAYOTY010000031.1:0-7897 GCA_964406995.1 uncultured Microbacterium sp. | reverse complement strand
CCTTCTTCAGGAGCTTCACGGCCTTGCGCGCATCCGACACGAATCCCATCCCTCCAGCCTACCCAGCACTCCCCCATCTGCCTCTGCCATGATCGGAGCGTGCAGCACGACGACGATCACCACCCCCAGGGCGTGTCCTTCGTCATGCCCGTGCTCAACGAGCGCGCCTATCTCGAGCACGCCGTCGCCTCGGTGCTGGCCCAGGAGGTCGCAGGCCCCATGGAGCTCGTGCTCGCGCTCGGGCCCTCCGGCGACGGCACGACCGAGCTGGCGAGGGAGCTGGCCGCGAAGGATGCCCGCATCAGCCTGGTCGACAACCCCGCCGCCCACATCCCCGTGGGTCTGAACGCCGCGATCCGCGCCAGTCGGTATCCGACGATCGTGCGCGTGGATGCGCACTCCGAGCTCTCCCCCGGCTACGCGCAGCGAGGACTGGCGACGCTCGAGCGCACGGGCGCCGCCAACGTCGGCGGGGTCATGCGCGCCGACGGCCGCTCGGCCTTCCAGCGGGCGGTGGCCCGCGCCTACAACTCCCCCGCGGGTCTCGGTGGCGGCGCCTATCACGGGGGCAGCCGCGAGGGCGAGGCGGAATCGGCCTATCTCGGGATCATGCGGCGCCCGGTGCTGGAGGAGGTCGGGCTGTTCGACGAGACGATCCGTCGCGGCGAGGACTGGGAGCTGAACCTGCGCATCCGCCAGGCCGGTCACCTCGTCTGGTTCGACCCGGCCCTCGCCGTCACCTACTGGCCGCGTGAGAGCTGGTGGCGTCTGGCCCGCCAGTTCCGGGCGACCGGCACCTGGCGCGGCGAGCTCGTCAGACGCTACGGGCGACGCAACGGCATCCGCTTCTTCGCTCCTCCCGCTCTCGTGCTGGGTGTCGTCGTCGCGCTCGTGGTCGGCCTTCTGCAGCTGACCGGCGTGCTGACGGGGTCTGCAGGTCTTCTCGCCGCACTCGTCTTCATCCCGCTTCTGGCATATATCGCCCTCGTCGTCGGGATGTCCCTCGTTCCCGGGCGCACCGGGGATCCTCCGCGCAGCCTCCCCGAGCGCCTGTGGACCCTGGCGGTCGTGCCCACCATGCACCTCGCCTGGGGCTTCGGATTCCTCATCGGCATCCTCCGGGGCGCCGAGGACACGGTCGACACCTCGCGCCTGGGCGACCGCAACACGCCGCTGCCCTAGCGCGCGCTCAGGCGGCGGGCTCCTCGCTCAGGCAGGAGAAGGTCATCCGGTACGCGGTCGGCGTCGTCCCCAGCACTCGGGCGAAGTTCTGCCGGAGGACGGCGGCGGAGCCGAACCCGCACTCCGAGGCGATGGCGTCGAGCCCCAGGTCCGTCTGTTCCAGCATCCGCTGCGCCTGGATCACGCGCTGGCGCGCAAGCCAGGCCGCGGGCGTCGCGCCGAAGTCGGTCTTGAACCGGCGGGCGAAGGTCCGCGGCGACATGTGCGCTCGCGCCGCGAGCAGCTCCACGGTGAGGTCCTCGCCGAGATGCGCGATCGCCCAGTCGGTGACCGCCGAGAGCGTCGCTCCCTGCCCTTCCCGCAGCGGACGATCGATGTACTGCGCCTGCCCGCCGTCGCGCTGCGGCGGCACGACCATCCTCCGCGCGACACGATTGGTGAGCTCGGCGCCGATCTCCAGGCGCAGCAGATGCAGGCAGGCGTCGAGGCCCGCCGCAGTGCCCGCGCTGGTGATGATCCGGCCGTCCTGCACGAACAGCACGTCGGGATCGACGTCGATCTGCGGATGCATCGCCGCGAAGTCCTCGGCGTACATCCAGTGGGTCGTCGCCCTCCTGCCGTCGAGCACGCCGGCCGCGGCGAGGACGAACGAGCCGGAGCAGACGCTGAGGAGCCAGGCTCCCCGCGCCGCGGCGTCGCGAACGACCTCGATCACACGCGGATCGGGGCGCGCCCACCGCTCGCGCGGCAGAGGGCAGACCACGACCAGGTCCGCCTCATAGGCGAAGCCGAGATCGTGCTCGACGTTGAGGGAGAACCCCATCTTCGAGGCGACGGGGCCGGGTTCGGGCGTGACCACCCGGAAGTCGAAGTTCGGCACTCCGTCGTCGGTGCGGTCGAGCCCGAAGGCCTCGCAGGCGACGCCGAACTCGAAGGGCGCGAACCCGGGCTCGACGATGCAGGCGACGGTCTTCATGGGCGTCCTTCCGTGGGTTCAGGATGCCATCCAGCTTGGCAGTATTCCTACGAGATATGTCCAGTCTGCCACTTTTGGCATTAATCTGTCGAGCGTAGCGTTTCTGCCATGTCTCTCATCCTGCTCATCGCCGCCCTCGCCGTCTGGGGCATCGTCGCGACCTTCGTCCAGCTGCCGCGCGACGGATTCCGCGCCGTCGAGACCGATTGGTCGCGCGTCGGAGACCTCGACCGGCCGGGTTCCTAGCCGAGCATCCCCTGGTCGACGAGGCGGTCCACCACGCGCCGGGCAGCGTGCCCGTCGTCGAGCGCATTGAACTGACGCCGCCAGGCGGCGTAGCGCTCGGCGTAGACCTCCTCCAGCCCCTTCTGCCCCAGCGCCTCGACCAGCTCCTCCTGCGAGCGCACGAGAGGGCCGGGGGCGCGCTCGGAGAGGTCGAAGTAGAAGCCGCGGAGCGTGCCTCGATAGTGCTCCAGATCCGGCACGAGGAAGAACATGGGCTTGCCGGTCACGCTGAAGTCGAACATGACCGAGGAGTAGTCGGTGATGAGCGCATCGGCCGCCAGCAGCAGACGCGAGGTCTCGGGGAATCCGGTGACATCGATCACGCGGGCCCCGCTCCGGTCGCGCCCGGGCTGGAGGGTGCGGGAGTGCCCGCGCACCAGCACGACCGCGTCGGCGCGCGCCGCCAGCTCCTCCGCATCGATGAAGTCGACCATCTCCTCCAGGTCGTCCCGCCAGGTCGGCGCGTACAGCAGCACGCGCTCCTCGGCGCCGATCCCCAGCGTCTCGCGCACGGCCCGCGCGTCGTCTGTGACGAGCATGTCGTTTCTGGGGTAGCCCTCGACCCAGATCGGCTTGCCGAGGAAGGCATAGGCCTTCCTCATCACGCGGGCGCCGTAGGCGTTCTGCGCGAGCAGCACATCCCACCGGCGCGACTCCTTGACGACGGCGCCCATGCGGCGGGGATCGAAGCCCGGGCGATGCAGCGCCAGGCGCTTCAGCGGCGTGCCGTGCCAGGTCTGCAGCACCCTCTGACCGCTCTTGCGATCGAAGCGGCGCCGGAGCCACTCGTTGACGACGAGGAGCCTCGCCGAGGCCCGCGCCCGCCACCACTCCGGCGAACCCTCCACGACGGCGATCGCGCCCTCGGGCACCGGGATCGACAGGTCCACGACGCTCCAGTACCGGGTGACCTCCGGCATCCGCTCGGCGATCTCGCGATCCAGCGCCCGCGGATTGCAGGAGACCGTGCGTCCGTAGAAGCTCTCGAAGAAGACGGCGTTCTCCTCGCCGCCGGATGCCGCCGCGTACCGCTGCTCCAGCGTCGACTGCCCCTCGGCGGACTCGAACTCCACGGCGATCGGCGGGGCGATCGTGACCGTGTCGCCCTGGACGGCCAGGCGCAGCCCCGTCAGCAGCACGGGTGCGATTTCGAGATCGTCGAGGACGGCTCCCTCGATCTCCAGCGCGTAGCGGCCCGAGGGCAGCGGCAGCTCCGGCCCTCCCCAGCGCGAGGCCGCCAGCGCGAACCTCGCCTTCCAGGTCTTGCCGCCGCCGGTGATCCGCGCGTCCACTCGCGCGCGTGGCCCGACGAGCCGGGCCGTGGCCGGCCTGGCGCCGGTACCCGCCATGACCAGGATCTGAGCGGTCTCATCGATGTGCGCGGTGATCATCGTCTTCCTTCCGGGGTCAGTCCGCTGCGGCGCAGCGCCACCTCGTAGACGCGTTCGGCGGCCTTGCCGTCGCGGTGGGCATGCATCTGGGCGCTCAGGCTGCGTGAGCGGGCGGAGCGCTCGGTGAAGGCCTTCTCGTCGGAGAGCAGTCGATCCAGCTCTGCGACGACCTCGGGCCAGCGGGTCGCGGCATCCGTCCCGGCGACATCCTCGAAGAGCCCGTAGAAGCCGCGCGTAGCCGCGTACTCGGCGGCATCCGGTGCGAGGAAGACCACGGGCATCGCGAGCAGCCCGACGTCGTACAGCAGCGAGGAGTAGTCGGTGATGAGCACATCGATCGCGGGCAGGAGCGGGGTGACGTCGGCGACGAGGTCGCTGGTCAGGAGCCGTACGCGCCCCGTGGGGAACGGCGGCGTGTAGGCTCCCGCGCCGAGCGGATGCGGCCGCACCAGCAGCACCGCATCCCGCCGCTCCAGGAGCGAGACCAGCTGCACCCACTCCGCGGCGCTCGGCACCGCCGGGTCGGGGGCGCCGTCTCGCCAGGTCGGCGCGTACAGGATGAAGCGGGCGCGCGAGGGGAGATCGGCGTGCACACCGCGCAGCCGCGCGGATGCCGTCCGCCGACGCTCGACCGGCGGGCCTGCCGAGAGCACGTCGACCCTGGGCTCGCCGGTGACCACCACCCGTTCGGGGGGCAGCGCGAAGGCCGACTCCAGGCGTCCGCGGGAGCGGTGCGAGGCGGCGGGCAGCACCTGGATCCGCTGGGCCGCACGGCGATACATCGCGCGCAGCATCCTCTCCGCCCGGGCCGATCCGGGAAAGGACGGCAGACGGGTGGTCTCGGCCGAGTCCAGACCGATGCGCTTGAGCGGGATCCCGTGCCAGAGCTGCACGACGAAGGCGTCGGCTGTCGCGTAGCGGTTCACATCCCCCAGGCCGTGCGTGACGACCACGACGCCCGCGCGCGCCGTCGCCCACCATCCGGCCAGCGAATCCTTGGGGATCGTGCGGATGCCGAGGGCGACCGCATCCGCCTCCTCCCGCTCGGAGCCGGTGAGCCAGACGGCCTCATGCCCGTGCTCGCGCACCACGTGCCACAGTGCGAGGGCGCCGTCGCCGATGCCCGCACCGCACCCGAACGCCCATCGCCTGCCGCGGGGCACCAGCAGGGCACCGATGCGCCCCGCCGCATACAACGGGATCCGCAGCAGCTTGCCGACATTGCCCGCGCCGAAGGAGAAGGACGCCACGGTGCGAGCCTATCGCGGCGGCGTCCCTCTCCCTGCGAATCAGCTGCTCAGAGTCGCAGCGTGCCGAGCGTGACCTCGACCTCGTAGCTGCGGTCGCCGCGCACATAAGTCAGGGTCGCCTCGCTGCCCGCCGCCACGGCCCGCACCTGGGCGGTGAGGTCGTTGGACGTGGAGACCGGCACGCCGTTGAACCGGGTGACGATGTCGCCCGCACGCAGGCCGACCTGCTCGGCGGGACCGCCGGGGGTCACGTCGGCGATGTAGGCGCCGGCGACCGTCGTCCCCTCCACGGCCGACGCCGACTGCACCATCGCGCCGAGCAGCCCGTGGGTGGCCTCCCCGTGCTCGATGATCTCGCCGGCGACGCGGTGGGCGATGTTCGAGGGGATCGCGAAGCCGAGGCCGATGGAGCCTGCCTCGGTGGTCACCCCGCCCGCCGTCGCGATGGCGACGTTGATGCCGATGAGCCTGCCCTCGCTGTCGACGAGCGCGCCGCCGGAGTTCCCGGGGTTGATCGCGGCATCCGTCTGGATCACGGCGATCGAGATGCGCTCGCTGGGAGTGGTGCGGTTCTCCTGGCCGGGGAAGCGGAACTCGAACGGGCTCTCCTCCCCTTCCTCCTCGCCCTCGGTGTCGCCACCGGTGTCCGGCAACGCCGAGGAGGCGATCGAGATGCTGCGGTTCAGCGCGCTGACCACACCCGTCGTGACCGAGTTCGACAGACCCAGCGGGGCGCCCACGGCGACCGCCGTGGAGCCGACGTTCAGAGCGGAGGAGTCCGCGAACTCGATCGGCTCCAGGTCTGCGGCCCCCTCGATCTTGATGACGGCGAGGTCGTAGATCGGGTCGGTTCCCACGATCGTCGCGTCGAACAGCCGTCCGTCCGAGGTCGTGACGCGGATCGTCGGCTCGGAGGCGGCGCCGTCGAGGGTCACCACGTGCGTGTTGGTGATGATGTAGCCGTCTTCGCTGATGATGACGCCCGAGCCGCTGCCACCCGAGGTGCGCGAGGAGACCTCGATCGTCACCACCGAGGGGAGCACCTTCGCCGCGATCGCCGTCGTCTCGTTCACCGATCCGGGGTTGTTGACGGTGACCGTGCCGGGACCGGCGATGACGCCTGAGGGGGCGGGGCTTCCGAGGTTCGCGCCGAGGTAGCCGCCGCCGACGCCGGCCGCGCCTCCGACGAGGGCTGCGGCCACGATGATCGCGGCCACCCTCCCCGCTCCTGCGGAGGGTTTCGAGGGCGTCTCGGCCTCGAGGGGAGAGCCGAATGCCACTGGCATCCGGTGCCCGGGGTGGACGGGGGTCGTCAGCGGCGTGGTCGCCGCCGTCTCGGGGCTGATCTCGTTCATGGCGTGCTCCTTACGATGCCCTCTCAGACTGGCCTGGGCGGCTGTGTGTTTCTTATGCCCGAGATGAATTTCTCCTATGGCCATACCCTGGAACTCATGAGTGAGATTCCTGGCGCCTGGCGCCGCACTGCTGCCGGGGCGGGGCTGCTCTCGGCAGACGGCGACATCGCGCCCACCATCTTCGCAGAGATGTCCGCCCTCGCGGGCCGAACGGGCGCGATCAATCTCGGGCAGGGTTTCCCCGATGAGGACGGCCCGGCCGAAGTGCTGGAGGCGGCGCGCGAGGCGATCTCGCGTGGCGTCAACCAGTACCCGCCCGGGCGCGGCATCCCCGACCTTCTGGATGCCATCAGCGAGCACCAGAGACGCTTCTACGATCTGGACGTGGATCCCGCCACCGAGGTGATCGTCACGGCCGGGGCGACCGAGGCACTGACGGCGACGCTGCTCGCCCTCATCGACTCCCCCGACGACGAGATCGTCGTCTTCGAGCCCTACTACGACTCCTACGCCGCGGCCGTCGCGCTGGCCGGCGCGCGCCTGCGTCCCGTGCCGCTGCGCCTGCCCGACTTCCAGCCGGACCCGGAGGCGCTGGCGGATGCCGTGAGCGACCGTACGCGCATCATCCTCGTCAACGATCCGCACAATCCCACCGGAGCGGTCTTCTCCCCCGAGGCACGGGCGGAGATCGTGCGACTGGCGGCTCTCCACGATGCCGTGATCGTCACCGACGAGGTCTACGAGCATCTGACCTTCGCGGAGCCCCATGTGCCGATCGCGACGATGCCGGGCGCCGCAGAGCGCACGCTGACGATCTCCTCCGGAGGCAAGACCTTCAACACCACCGGGTGGAAGATCGGCTGGGTGCACGGCCCGGCGGAACTCATCACCGCGGTGCTCACCGTCAAGCAGTACCTGACCTATGTGAACGGCTCGGCGTTCCAGCCCGCGATCGCCGTGGGTCTGCGGCTGGGCGACGAGTACTTCGCGGATGCTGCGCAGACGCTCGCCCGCAAGCACGAGCTCCTCGGCGCGGGACTGCAGGCGGCCGGGTTCGAGGTCGCGCCCCCGCAGGGCGGCTACTTCACGGTCGCCGACGCCTCCGCGCTCGGGGGTTCGGATGCCGCCGCGTTCTGCCGCGCGCTCCCCGAGCGCGCGGGCGTCGCGGCCATCCCACTCACGGCGTTCGTCTCCCCCGAGCGGCAAGAGGACTACTCCGGCCTCGTGCGCTTCGCCGCGTGCAAGCGGTTCGAGGTGCTGGAGGAGGCGGCCGAACGCCTCGCCGCCCTCAGCGCCGCCCCCGGTCGTTGAGCGAAGCCCGAGAGGGCGTAGTCGAAACGCACGGCAAACGGGTCGCGAAGCAGCCTCAAAACCCTCAGCCCGGTATCCCGGTCGTTGAACGAGTGAAGCGCTCTGGGTTTGATGGAGACTCGCGCTATTTGATTCCGACCAACTGTT
>CAYOTY010000030.1:20145-24485 GCA_964406995.1 uncultured Microbacterium sp. | reverse complement strand
ATCCGCGCGACATCGCACCCCACCTGACCACCGACGACGACACCCCCCAGGGGGAGAGGACGAACAATGGACAAGGCGACGGTGGTGGTTCTCTTCGGCGGGCGTTCCAGCGAGCACTCGATCAGTTCCGCAACGGCGGGCGGAGTGCTGCGGGCGATTGACCGCGGGCGCTACGACGTCGTCCCGGTCGGGATCACCCGGGAGGGCGCCTTCGTTCTCGAGGAGGACGCACCGGAGAAGTTCGCCCTCGACGCCTCCCGGCTCCCCGAGGTCGTCGACAACGGCACACGCATCCTCTGGCCCGAGCCCGCGGGCGACCGTCGGCTCCGCGTGAAGGCGCCCGACGGCGAGATTGCCGTGATCGGCGAGATCGACGCGGTGCTGCCGATCCTGCACGGCCCGCACGGCGAGGACGGCACGATCCAGGGCTTCTTCGACACGATCGAGGTTCCCTACGCCGGCGGCGGCGTGCTGGATTCGGCGATCTGCATGGACAAGCAGGTCATGAAGATCATGCTGCAGGCGGCCGGTCTCGCGGTGGCGCCGGGCATCACCGTGCGTCAGACGTCATGGGAGGCGGATGCGGCATCCGTCCGCTCCTCGGCCGAGGCACTGGGTCTTCCGGTCTTCGTCAAGCCCGCACGCGCCGGGTCGAGCGTCGGGGTGTCGAAGGTCTCGGACTGGGAGGAGCTGGATGCGGCGATGGCCACCGCTCTCGCCGAGGACGACAAGGTGCTCGTCGAGGCGCAGGTGACAGGGCGGGAGATCGAGGTGGCGATCCTGGAGAGCGCCGACGGCCCGCGGGCCTCGGTCCCGGGAGAGATCGTGCTCAGCGACCGCGAGTTCTACGACTTCGAGGGGAAGTACCTCGAAGGCGCCGGCGTCGAGGTGGTGTGCCCCGCCGATCTCAGCCCGGAGCAGGTCGCCGAGGTGCAGCGGATCGGCCTTCAGGCCTTCGAGGCGGTCGGATGCCGAGGCCTCGCCCGTGTGGACATGTTCCTCACCGCCTCCGGGCTCGTCGTGAACGAGCTGAACACGATGCCCGGGTTCACCCCGATCTCCATGTTCCCGAAGTGCTGGATCGCCTCCGGGATGACCTACGGGGAGCTCATCACCGAGCTGATCGACGCGGGTCTGCGCCGCTGACGCCGGTCCGCGAGACGCGGTGCCCGTCCGGTGAGACCGCCCGACACGGAGGGCAGCCCCGGTGCGCCGGGACCGTCTCGCGGGCTATTCGCAGCGGCCCGTGCGCGGAGACAGGCCCGGCTCGATGAAGCGGGAGATGGTCTCGGCGACCGAGGCGAAGTCGAAGTCCTCGCCGCGGGGGATGATCAGCTGCACGGCGGGGTCTCGCCCGTAGGTGATCAGCTGCTGCCTGTCCTCCTCCTGCTCCAGCGCCAGCCAGTCCACGCCGCTGTAGGTGTGGCAGGGGAGGGTGGAGGGGCCGGGGGGCTCGATGCCGCAGCGCAGCACGATGGGCTTGGGCAGCCCCCAGGCGCCCGTGGCCTGCGCATCCGTCCATACGCGGTCGGCGCCCTGCACCGAGTCCGGCAGGCGCACCGTGACCTCGGCGCACAGCGGGTCGTTCGCGTGCGGCGCCGGGTCGAGGGAGACGGTCGTGGAGCAGGCGCTCAGCAGCGCGCCGACCGCGATGACCAGGCTCACGAGGGCGAGACGGCGGAGAGCGGGCATGCATCCAGGCTACCGTTGGTCCTATGACCCAGATGCCGGAGGATCCTCTGATCGGGCAGCTGCGCGAGTCGCAGGTGCTGCGGGCGATCCTCGCCCGCACGCCCTCGGCCACGCACGCCGTTCTGGGGCCCGGGGACGACGCCGCAGTGATCGCGGCTCCTTCGGCATCCGTGGTCGCCACGACCGACACCCTCGTGGACGGGCCCGATTTCCGGCTCGCGTGGTCCAGCGGCTTCGATCTGGGCTGGAAGGCCGCCGCGGTGAACCTCGCCGACATCTCCGCCATGGGCGCGCGGGCGACCGCGCTGCTGGTGGCGCTGGCGATTCCGCGTGCGATGCGGCTGTCGTTCGTCGAGGCCCTCGCCGACGGTTTCCGCGAGGCCTGCGCGGCGCTCGCGCCGGGGTGTGCGGTGGTGGGCGGCGATCTCACGGCATCCGACGTGCTCACCGTCGCCGTGACGGCGCTGGGCGACCTCGAGGGGCGAGAGGCGGTGACGCGCGCCGGTGCGGGAGCCGGTGACGTCGTGGCGGTGGCCGGCGAGCTGGGGCTGGCCGCGCGAGGGCTGCAGGTGCTGTTCGACCGCTTCCACACGGACGAGGGCGCCCAGCCGATCGAGCTCGCGCGGCTGGGGGAGGGCGAGCGGGCCGCCGTGGACGCCCAGCTGCGCCCGCAGCCTCCGATCGGCCTGGGGCCGATGGCCGCGATGGCGGGCGCCACTGCCATGATGGACGTCTCCGACGGTCTGGCGCTGGATGCGGGGCGTATGGCGGATGCCTCCGGCGTCACGATCGCGCTCCACGGCGCGGCGCTCGGAGCGGACCGCGCACAGGCGCTCTCCGGCGGAGAGGACCACGCGCTGCTGGCGACCTTCCCCGAGGGGGTGCTCCCGCCCGGATTCCGTGTGATCGGGCGCGTGCAGGAGCGCGGCGCGGAGGCGGTGCTGTGCGATGGTGCGCCCGTGGCGGAGTCGGGCTGGGATCCTTACCGCGACTGGACCTCGTCGCCGGGCTGAGCGGGCTCGGCCCACCACAGGCCCGTGTCGCCGTAGCTGCGCTCCCGGAAGAGCGCCAGCCCGGCGCCGGCGAAGTCCGGGGGCGTCGCGCGTCGAGCGCGTTCGACGACGACGATCGCCTCGGAGGAGAGCAGCGGGGCCACGGCGACGAGATCGGCGTTCATCGCCTCGTCGGACAGGTCATAGGGCGGATCGGAGAAGACGAGGTCGAACGGCCCAGACGCCCGGGAGAGGTAGGCGCGCACCTCGCGCTCGTGCACCTGCGCCTGCACGCCGGGGGCGGCGGTGAGGACGCGGGAGAGATTCTTCCGCACGACGGCCGCCGCGGGGCGGGAGCGCTCCACCAGCTCGGCGCTCGCGGCACCGCGGCTGAGCGCCTCCAGGCCCAGGGCTCCCGATCCCGCGTAGAGATCGAGGACGCGCGCCCCGTCGATGGCATCGAGCGACTCCAGGGCGCCGAAGAGCGACTCCCGCACGCGATCGCTCGTGGGCCTGGTGCCGGCATCCGGGACCTCGAGACGGATGCCGCGTGCGGTTCCGGCGATGATTCTCGTCACCCGTTCACGATAACGCGGTCGGGAGCGCGGTCGCGTGACCGGCGGGCAGGCACCGGGGGATGTCGGAACGCGGCATCCGGTTCCGACGATCCGGGGCACCTGCCGAGACGGAGCCGGGCAGGGGGATGTCGGCGGTGCGACCTAGACTTCAGGCATGCCTTTCTCGCTCGATCAGCCGCTGGAGGCCGCCATGGGGCGCACCGTGGCGAAGTCGTTGGAGCGCGCTTTCGGCATGCAGACGGTCGCCGACCTGGTCGGCCACTACCCGCGCCGGTACGCCTCGCTGGGTGAGCTGACGCCGATCCTGGACCTTCCCGTGGGCGAGACGGTGACGATCGTCGCCGAGGTGCTGGAGACGCGGATGCGACGCATGCGCAATCGCTCCGGGGCCATGCTGGAGGTGGTCATCGGCGACGGCATCGGGCAGATGACGCTGACGTTCTTCGGCAAGAGCACCGCTCAGCTGGAGTGGCGGCAGAAGGCGCTGTGGGCCGGGCGCCGAGGGGTGTTCTCGGGCAAGGTGAGCGAGTACCGCGACACCCTGCAGTTCGCCCATCCGCAGTACGAGCTCTTCGAGGACGAGCTGGAGGCGCGGCAGAGCGCCGATGAGCGCGTGGTCAAGCCGATCCCGATCTATCCCGCGACCTCGACCATGGCCAGCTGGCAGGTGCAGAAGCTCATCGCTCAGGCGCTGGACGAACTGGGGAGCGTGCCCGAGCCGCTGCCGGCCGATCTGCGGCGGGAGGCGGAGCTGCTGGACGCGCGCACAGCGCTGGAGCATGTGCACCGGCCGCCGACCCATTCGGCGATCGACCCGGCGGTGCGCACCCTGCGGATGCACGAGGCGCTCGTGCTGCAGACGGCGCTGCTTCAGCAGCGGCAGTTCGTGCGAGCGATGTCGGCGACGCCGCGCCCTCCGGCGCCCGGCGGCTTCCTGGAGCGCTTCGACGCAGTCCTGCCTTATGCGCTGACCCCCGACCAGCAGGGCGTGGGAGAGCAGATCGCCGCCGATCTCACCGAGCCCGAGCCGACCTCGCCCTGCACGAGGCGGTTCATCGGCCACGCGCCGGTCAGGTCG
>CAYOTY010000030.1:6457-20135 GCA_964406995.1 uncultured Microbacterium sp. | reverse complement strand
CCGCCTCGTGCAGGGCGAGGTCGGCTCGGGCAAGACCGTGGTGGCGCTGCGCGCCATGCTGCAGGTGGCCGATTCGGGCGGGCAGGCCGCGCTCATCGCGCCGACCGAGGTGCTGGCCTCGCAGCATCTGCGCTCGATCACGCGCATGCTGGGACCCGATCTCGCCCCCGAGCTCATGCCGACGCTGCTCACCGGGCAGCTGCCGGCCCCGGAGCGCCGGAAGGCCTCTCTGCGGGTCGCGTCGGGGCAGGCGCGGATCGTGATCGGCACGCACGCGCTGCTCGGCGAGAAGACCACCTTCGCCGATCTCGGGCTCGTGGTCGTCGATGAGCAGCATCGCTTCGGGGTCGAGCAGCGGGAGGCGCTGCGCGCGAAGGGCACCAGCCCGCACGCCCTCGTCCTGACCGCGACGCCGATACCCCGCACCGTGGCGATGACGGTGTTCGGCGACCTCGACACCTCGGTGATCAAGACGCTGCCCGCGGGCCGCGCCGGCATCGCGACGCATGTGGCTCCGCTGGCCGAGCATCCCGCGTGGTTCTCCCGGGTCTGGGAGCGCGCCGCCGAGGAGATCGCGAAGGGGCATCAGGTCTTCTCCGTCTGCGCCGCGATCGACACCGAGAAGAACACGGCCGAGCCGGATGCCGACGCCGCGCTCGCCCCGCGCGGCAATCGCCCGCAGTGGGGCGTCGTGCAGCTGGACGAGGCCCTCTCGACGCATCCGCAGATCAAGGCCGTGCGCAGGGGAGTGCTGCACGGTCAGCTTCCGGCGGAGGAGAAGGACGCGATCATGCAGTCCTTCGCCCGCGGCGAGCTCGATCTGCTGATCGCCACGACCGTCATCGAAGTGGGGGTGGACGTGCCCAATGCGTCGATGATGATCATCCTCGACGCCGACCGCTTCGGGGTCTCTCAGCTGCACCAGCTCCGCGGTCGCGTGGGGCGGGGCGAGGTGCCCGGCCTGTGCCTGCTCGTGACCGCCGCGGAGCAGGGCACGCCGGCCCGCGAAAGGGTCGACGCGGTCGCCGCCACGACAGACGGCTTCGCGCTCGCCGAGGTCGATCTCGAGCTCCGGGGGGAGGGCGACGTCCTCGGCGATGCACAGGCGGGCGCTCGCTCCTCGCTCCGACTGCTGCGCGTGGCGAAGGACTCGGCCCTGATCGCCCAGGCGCGCGCACTGGCTCAGCAGATCCTCGACGCCGATCCGGCGCTCAGTGACCATGAGGGCCTTCGCGACCTTCTGAATCAGCGTGTGACGGCGGCCGATCGCGCGGCGCTGGCGAAGAACTAGGCTGGGAGCATGCGTTGTAGTGAGCGACCTAAGGAGCCGAAGTGAACAACCGGATCGCCGTCGTCCCCGGCTCCTTCGATCCGCCCACCCTCGGGCACCTCGACGTCATCAGGCGCGCGGCGTCGCTGTATGACGAGCTGCACGTCCTGGTCGTGCACAATCCCGGCAAAGAGGCCATGCTGCCGATCTCAGACCGCATGAGTCTGCTGGAGCAGTCGATCAAGGAGGACGGCATGCCCGGCCACGTGATCGTGGGCTCGTGGAGCGTGGGCCTCCTGGTCGACTACGCGCGCGATGTCGATGCCGGAGTGCTGGTCAAGGGCATCCGCTCGCAGGTGGACGTGGCCTATGAGACGCCGATGGCGATCGTGAACCGGCATCTCGCCGAGATCGAGACCGTCTTCCTGCTGCCCGACCCCGCACACGCGCTGGTGTCGAGCTCGCTGGTGCGCCAGGTGGCCGGCCTCGGCGGCGACATCTCGCCGTTCGTTCCGCGCCCGGTCGCGGCATTCCTCGACACCGGTGCGCGCGGGATCTGAGGTCTCAGGCACTCGTCCAGGCGAGGCCGGTAGCATTGCGGGGTGAGAACCCGCAGCAACGGCCCCTTCGTGCTCCCCGTCCGTGACGTCATCCGCAAGCCCGGAGAGATGCGCGAGCACGAGCTCGACGTGACTCTCCCCGAGCGCTGGGGCGAGGGGATCGTGTCCGTCGAGGCGGGGTCCGAGGTCGAGATCGATGTGCGCCTGGAGTCGGTGCACGAGGGGATTCTCGTCTCGGGAACGGCCGGCGCCACCTACGAGGGCGTGTGCGGGCGCTGCCTCACAGCGGTCTCCGAGCCTGTCGAAGTCGAGTTTCAGGAGCTTTTCGCCTATCCTGGAGAGGAAGAAAATGACTTCGAGGTTCAAGACGACCACGTGGATCTTGAAACTCTGGTCAGGGATGCGGTCGTACTGTCGCTTCCCTTTCAACCCGTGTGCGATCCGGATTGTCCCGGCCTTGACCTCGAGACAGGCCTGCGGCGAGCCGGAAGCAGCGGCGCGGAGAATCCCGCACCCATCGATCCGCGATGGAGTGCGCTCCGTGAGATCGCAGACCAGCAGGGCGCGGCGAGCAGCCGCGACTGAGACACAGATAGAGAGCAGCTCATGGCAGGTAACCCTCCCAAGCGCAAGGTTTCCCGTTCGAACACCCGCTCGCGCCGCGCGCAGTGGAAGGCCGAAGCCCCCGCGCTGGTCAAGACGGTCGAGAACGGCAAGGTCGTCTACAGCCGCCCCCACCAGGCGAAGGTCGTCACCGACTCGCAGGGCACCGAGCTGTTCCTCGAGTACAAGGGACGCAAGGTCGCCGACATCTGATTCGCAGGGCTTCCGCGCGACGCGGGAAGCAGGCGATGAGATGACGTCTTTGCGCGAGCAGCTCCAGGTCGACATCGACCCGGAGCTGCTTCAGCTTGCCCTCACCCATCGCTCCTTCGCGTACGAGCACGGCGGCATCCCGCACAACGAGCGGCTGGAGTTCCTGGGGGACTCGATCCTCGGGCAGGCGGTGACGGTCCTGCTGTATTCGACGCATCCCGACCTCGACGAGGGCGAGCTCGCCAAGCGCCGTGCGAGCGTCGTCTCGACCGTCGCTCTGGCCGAGGTGGCGCGCGTCATCGGGCTGGGGGAGCATCTGCGGCTCGGCCGCGGAGAAGAGCTCACCGGCGGGCGCGACAAGGATTCGATCCTGGCCGACACGATGGAGGCCGTGATCGGGGCGACGTACCTGTCTGCGGGTCCGGATGCCGCCACCGCTCTCGTGCTGCGCCTCACCGAGCCGCTCTTGGCCGACCCCGACCGCTACGGCGCCGCGATGGACCCGAAGACGAGCCTGCAGGAGCTGGCTGCCAGGCTCTCGGTCGCACCGCCCGTCTACTCGATCGAGGCCAGCGGCCCGGACCATGCCCGCATGTTCACCGCGACGGTCGTCGCGGGCCCGGTGACCAGCACCGGCACGGGCACGAGCAAGAAGACCGCGGAGATGAGTGCGGCCTTGGCCGCATGGCGCGAGCTCGGCAGCCGTGCCTGAGCTGCCCGAGGTCGAGGTCGTCCGTGCGGGCCTCGCGCCTGCCGTCTCCGGTGCCCGCGTGCTCGGCGTCAGCGTCGTCGACGATCGGGCGCTGACGAGGCATCCGGGCGATGCCGCGCACTTCGAGACCGCGCTGAGCGGACGCGAGATCGTCACGGCCGCGCGGCGGGGCAAGTTCCTGTGGCTGCCGCTGGCGGATGGCGCCGAGGCGCTCGTCGGGCACCTCGGGATGAGCGGGCAGATGCTGCTGCGCACTCCGGACGCTCCGACCGAGCGCCATGAGCGGATGCGCATCATGATCGCACACCCGGAGCACGGCGAACTCGCGGTAGTCTTCGCCGATCAGCGCACCTTCGGTTCGCTCGCGATCGATGCGCTGGTGCCGACGCCGGATGCCGCGCCGGGCGGCTGGGGGACGGATGCGGCCACCACCCCCTCGCAGGTTGCCCACATCGCCCGCGATCCGCTCGACCCCGCCTTCATCGATGCGGTCTTTCGCGCACAGGTGGTGCGGCGCCGCTCGGGGATCAAGCGCGTGCTGCTGGATCAGACCGTCGCCAGCGGCATCGGCAACATCTATGCCGACGAAGCGCTGTGGGCCGCTCGCCTGCATCCCGAGACGCCCGCGGAGTCGCTCTCGACCCGCGCGGTGAACCGTCTGCTGGCCGAGGTTCGGGCGGTGCTGCAGAAGGCCCTCGCCGAGGGCGGCACGAGCTTCGACGCCCAGTACGTGAACGTCAACGGGCAGGCGGGCTACTTCGCGCACTCGCTGAATGCCTACGGGCGCACCGGGCTACCGTGCCCCCGCTGCGGCGGCATGATCCGCCGAGAGCGGTTCATGAACCGCTCCTCGCACTACTGCCCGCGCTGCCAACGGCGGTCGTGATTTCCGTTGCAAACAGCACATGAATTCGCAATCAGCACACCGATTCGCTGCATCCGTGTGTCAGATGCAACTCGGTGTGCTGGTTGCCACAGGTATCGGTCGGCGCCGACGGTGAGCCAAGGAGCTATCGGCGTCGCGCCCCGTCACCGACGAGGTGAACGGGCCTCTGCGCTCACGGCCTGCGAGGGCGCTGGCAGCGAGGGCACCAGGAGACCCGTCGACCCGACCGCGTGTCCTCCGCGATCCGGGTGCCGCAGCGATGACAGGGGCGGCCCTGGCGCCGGTAGACGTACCAGCGCGCATCCGCCTCGGCGTCGCTCGTTCGCTCGGCGATCCTCGTCCAGCCCTGCGGCGGCTCCGTAAAGGATCGATCCTCGGGGTCGGTCGTGACGATCAGGCCCGCGTCCCGTCCCTCGGACATCAGGTGCACGGTGTCGGCCCACAGGCGGTGCAGCTTCGCGACGCTCACCTCGTTACCCGGAGTGCTCGGATGCAGGCGGTGCCGGAAGAGCAGCTCGACCCGGTAGATGTTCCCGATTCCTGCGACCACCCGCTGATCCATGAGCAGGCCTACGATCGCCCTCCGGGAGGAGCGGATCGCACGGATGAACTCCTCTGGCGACGCCTCCTGCGAGAGCGGGTCGGGGCCGAGACGTTCGCGCCGGGCTTCCGCCTCCTCTGTGGAGAGGATGTCGCACTGGAATGGTCCGACGAGATCCGCAACCGCCCCCTCGGTGACCAGCCTGAGCCGCACCGCGCCTCTCGGAGGAGGCATCCAGAGGTCGTCGCCGGGGGCGTCGTCAGGAGCGGCCGCGAATCTCCAGACACCGTACAGCCCGAGGTGGACATGGAGCACATGTCGAGCATCAGCCTCGGGCGAGCCGAACTCGACGAAGAGGTGCTTGCCGTGGGCGGACGCCGCGACCAGCCTCTCACCGTCGATCAACTGCGCTCCGGCCGCGAAGCGCCCCTGCGGCGAGGAGGCGCGCACGTCCTTCCCGGCGAAGAGCTCGGCGAGCCGGTCGGCGATGCCGTGGATCACATGGCCTTCAGGCATCAGCGGAGAATCCCATGCAGCAATCGTAGGAGAGCGGAAGCGGATCGATGTCGGTGGGGCGTCGATATCGTTGAGAGCATGAGCGATCGCGCGAACAGCATCGACGGTGTGGCGAAGACCATCGCCGAGGTACTCAAGGACAAGAAATACTCGATCGACTACTACCAGCGCGAGTACAAGTGGGAGACGAAGCAACTCGCCGAGCTCATCACCGATCTCACGGCGAAGTTCCTGCAGCTGTATAGTCCCGACCACAAGCCCTCTGCCGTCGGCGGGTATCCGGGCTACTACCTCGGATCGATCATCATCTCGCAGAAGGGCACCCAGCCGTTCATCGTCGACGGGCAGCAGCGCCTCACGACGCTCACCCTCTTTCTCACCTACCTGCGTCGGCTCCAAGCCGAGCTGGGCACGACCGAGGTGAAGATCGACGAACTGGTCTACTCCGACTCTTTCGGAGAGAAGTCATTCAATCTCGATGTGGCTGATCGCAAAGACTGCATGCACGGTCTGTTCGATCGCGGTGAGTATGATGCTCCGGCCGAGGCCGTCGAGTCGGTGCACACCCTCGTCGCCAGGTATGGAGAGATCGACGGGCTCTTCCCAGAGGAGCTCAAGGGCGACGCGTTGCCCTTCTTCATCTACTGGCTGAAGGACCGGGTGCAGATCGTCCAGATCACCGCCTACAACGACGACGACGCCTACGCGATCTTCGAGACCATGAACGATCGCGGTCTGAAGCTCACCCCGGCAGACATGCTCAAGGGCTATCTGCTGGCGAACATCGATGAGGGCGCCCAGCGTGCGATGGCCAACGAGCACTGGCGTTCTCGGCTGCGCAGTCTCGACGATCTCGGCGAGAATCTGAGCTCCGATTTCCTGAAGACCTGGCTGCGCAGCCAGTACTCGACGAAGATCCGCGAGCGGAAGAAGGATGCCAGACCGCAAGACTGGGATCGTATCGGCACCGAGTTCCACCGCTGGCTCCGAGGCGATGCGAAACGGATCGGGCTCACCTCATCAGAGGCGTTCCTCTCCTTCGTGACGCGAGACCTCGACTTCTACGCCAAGCAGTACGAGCGCATCGTCCTCGCCGCGACCACCTTCGATCCGGCGAGCCCGCTCCGGTTCATCCGCTTCAACGCCGACAATCGCTTCACCCTCCAAGACCAGATGCTGCTCGCACCGCTGGTGGTGGGCGATGACGCGCGAACGATCGATCGCAAGCTGGAGATCGTCGGACGCTTCGTCGATATCCTGCTGGCGTGGCGCATCTGGAACTTCCGTGCGACCGACTACTCCACCATGCAGTACGGCATGACGGCGCTGATGTTCCGTCTCCGAGGGCTCAGCGTGCCAGACCTGGCGCGGGAGCTCTACACCTACCTGTCCAAGGAGCCCGAGACCTTCGACTCGAACGACGATCTCTATGTGCATCAGCAGAATCGTGGCCAGCTCCATCGGATTCTGGCGCGCGTGACCGACCACATCACCGTGGCCTCCGGCCAGGCGTCCAACTACGTCGAGCTGACGGGCGGAGCGGGCGTGAAGTACGAGGTCGAGCACATCTGGGCGAATCACCCTGAGCAGCACACTGATGAGTTCGCCCACGAGTCCGACTTCGCCCGCCACCGCAACCGTATCGGCGACCTGCTCCTGCTGCCCAAGCAGCACAACGCCAGCTACGGCGACGAACACTACTCGGTCAAGCGTCCGCGTTACTTCTCGCAGAATCTGCTGGCCGCCTCGCTCGACTCGCAGACCTATGAGAAGAATCCGGGTTTCATGAGATACGTCGCCGACTCCGGTCTCGACTTCCGCGCTTACGACGCCTACACGGCCGCTTCGATCACCGAGCGCGGCGAGCTGTATCGCAGCATCGCTCAGCAGGTCTGGAATCCCGGCGACCTGCTCCGCATCGCCGAATTCACGGACGCGTAGTAGCCGGGTCCAGACACGCATGCGCGCGGGGCCCAGGCGCCGACCTGCACATCGTCACGCCGGCGGATGATCCCCGTCATCCTGGAGAGGGATCTCCCCGCCGACGATCCGGATCAGGTCCTCGACGATGAGGCCGAGGAGGACCGCTTCGGTGCTCAGGACGTCCGCGGTGAGCACCTTGCCTCCCTCCCTCCGCTGGGCGCGGAGCAGGATCGCCGGGCGAGACTCGGCGTCGGGTGCGACGAAGGAGAAGCTCACCATGCCGTCGCTGAAGGGAATGATGCGCTGCACATGCACTTTCCCGAACGTGCTGCCGGCGCGTGAGGCCAGATCCGCCGTAGGCTCGGCGATCGTCAGATCGGCGATGAGCCCGGTGGCGGGATGACCGAACATGTGCCAGAGGCGTGCGACCGTCGCCTCCTCGACCGGAAGCCGGGTGATGGCCTCCGTCGTCAGCCGGCGCGAGTCGTCATCGACGACGAGACCGGGGAACGCTTCGGCCGCCGCCGCCAGGAGCGCATCGGTCACGGAGGGGGCCGTCTCCGGGTCGACGGCGTGCGGAATCGGCATCCAGCCGGGCGGGATCGTGTCGTTCACGCGTATCGCCAGGTGAAGGTCGAGACGATCGAGTCGGCCAGGGCGGTGAACGCCTCCAGAGCCGCCCCGGCCTTCTCGGCGCCGGGATGCACGATCGCCGCCATGAGGAGTATGCCCCGACGCGGGTTGTCGCCGGGGAAGGGGAGCACATAGGAGAGCTCGCGGGCGTCGAGGCCTTCGCGCTCGCCTTCGCCGAGGCGTTCGCCGACCCAGCGATAGAGATGACCTCCGCGGCCGTCGTCGAGCTCTTCGACGGTCTTGCCGCGTGCGCGTGCGCGCACGTCCTGGGCGAACGGCCCCTGCGCGATCCACGGACTCACCAGCACGGTCATGGGCGTTCCCCCCTCCTCGGGCGGAACGACCGGCATATAGATCTCCATCGCCGCGTGGGCGCGCATCTGCTCCCACTGGCGGTGGGCCATGGCCCGTGCCTGGGCGAAGAGGTCGGGGCGCGAGATCTCGCGGAATCGCGCGCGCAGCAGATCGACGAGCTCATCGCGGCCCGCATCGTTCGCGGTGAATCGCCCCCAGTCCGGCGGCACGATCAGGGTGTATCCGCGCGGCTCGGGCGGGGCATCGCCTCGCAGCTCATCGCGAAGCGACATCGTGCGTCCTCTCCCGGCGGGTCACTGCTCGCCCTGCTGTTCCCGATAGGCCGCCCGGGTCGCGCGCAGGCGCGCCAGCGCGTCGTCCTGCGCACGATGAGCCTTCACCCCGCCGATGATCGCACCCGCGATCACGAGAAGGACCAGAGGGGTCGCCAGCCAATGCCAGCCGATCGGGTAGCCCTCTGCTCCCGGTGTCGAGATGAGCCCGCCGGGGTCGGTGTCCAAGGCCGCGATGAACCACGGGAAGACACCGAAGAACAGCACCGCCAAGACGGTGACATAGGGGATGTCGTCGGCCGTATCGGCCGCTCCAAGGATCAGATAGGCCGACCCGGCGACGCATCCGATCAGGGCGGTGGCGACGGTCAGCCAGGCGGGGATGCTGAGGATCGGCCAGGGGAGCGCAGCCCCCCAGAGCGAATGCTCGTCGTCTCCGTAGAAGACCCTGCCGCCGCCCAGCGCGAGCCGCACGAAGACGGGGAGAAGCAGCTGAAGCGCGCCGGCCGCCGCGGCGCACATGAAGATCAGGCGAAGCACGCCCAGGCGTGGCGGGAGGGATCCTCGATGCAGCGAGAAGGGATTCCGTCTGGTGAACGCCATCTCCAAAGCCTACGGGCGACCGACGGGCTGATAGAACGGGCTGAGCGTGAACAGGTTGCTTCCGATGCCGGTGCCCCAGCTTCCGAGGGCCGTCCACCCCGCGCCCGTGATCCGCGGCGTCGATTGGATGACGACCTCGGCCCATTCGGCGGCGATGGTGGCGCTGCGAGGACCGGATCTGCTCGTCCAGTTCGCCAGCGCCGGACCCCATTGGCGGAGTGCGGCGAAGCCCTCGCCGCGCATCAGGACCGAGAAGGGATTGAGACGGATCGTGGGCAGGAGCCTGGGCATGGAGAACGAGCGCACCCCGCTGGTGAAGACGGACATGTTCGACGCGAGCCTCGATGCCCCGACGAGGTCGTCGACGCCGGAGCTTGCAAGACGGATCGCGCGCGAGGCCCACGCGCCCGCGCCGAGCGTGACGAGGCCGAACGCGCTCCAGAGCACGTCGGACAGAGAGGCCTTCCCGTTGGCATAGAGGTAGATGTTGCCCGCCAGGTGCACCGCGGCGAGCACGGCGGTGGTCACCAGGAGGATCGTCGCCCATGGCTGGGCGACGACGAAGAGGGCGAGGACGGCGAGTCCGACCAGGACCCAGCCGAGGACGTTGAGCGCGTCGCTGATCCAGTCCCATCGTCCGTCGTCGTTGCCGGCGGCGTCCATTGCCTCGGCGACGCCGCCTGCCGCCTGCTCGAAGGCGGTCGCCCAGACGTCGAAGGTGGAGTCGAAGGCCTTCCACTGGTCTTCGCGCTCCGTTTCGGCGGATCGCAGTTCCTGGTACGCGGTGTTCACTCGATCGCTGTGGGTCTGTGCCTCATCGGGGTCGAAGGGAGCCGGTGTGTAGACGAGGGTCTGGTACTCGCTGTTCGCCGTCAGATACCGGGTCTCCGCACTCGAGACGGTCGAACCGTTGCGCGTGTACCAGCTGCGTGCCGTGCGCAGCGCCTCCGCGTAGGGCTCGAGCGCCGTCCCGGTCTTCTCGTAGCGGACGCCGGCCTGGCGCAGATCGCTCTCGATGGTCTCGGCGTCTTCCTTCAGACGGTCGGTGCCCAGGCTGATCTGCGATTCGGTGATGTCGCGGAGAGTGTCCGCCGTGGTCTTCATCGACTCGCCGAGCGCCTTGTACTCCCGAGCGGTCGTCTCGATCGTGGAGGGACTGCCTGCGAACTGCTGCAGGGTGTTGCCGGTGTAGGGGGAGTAGTAGGTCATCGTCGCTCAACCATCGCCTTCGAGCTGAGCGGTCGCCTCTGCTTCCCACTCGTCCCAGGCGCTGACGATCGAGTCGAGTCCTTCGTGCACTTTTTCGACCATCTCCATGAGCTCTTTGCGGTTTCCCGACCAGTTCGCCTCGAACCATCCCACGCGATCGCGCAGCTTCGACATCCCGTGAGGGCGGTCGATCGCAGATTCGAGGTTGTCGTTGATCTTTGCCGCGTCCTCGAAGGCCGTCTTCGCGGAGGCGAGAGTATCGCGCGCCTCCGTGAGTCGCTGTCGATCGAGCAAGACGTCTGGCACGAACACACCCTTTCCGGTCGAGAATCAACCTATACGGCTCCGGAGGGCGCGCGCGATGGGGAGAACTCCCCATGTGCGCGCCGGGCTCAGCCGATGTTTCGCTTCCATGCGCCGGCGACGGTCAGTGGCACGAAGCCGATCCGCTCGTTCACTTCGAGCATCGGCCCGTTCTCCTCCGCGTTGAACGTCGTGACGAACGGCGAATCGGATGCGAGATCCCGCCATCGCAGAAGGTTCGCGCACTTCACGATCGTGCCGAGACCGTGGCCGCGGTGCTCGCGCACGACGAGCGTGCCCCACTGGTGCGAGGGTCTGGTGCGCTCCCGCCCGAGCATGAGCTCGCTGTATGCGACGAGCCGTCCTGTCGGCACATGCTCCACCGCGGCGACCGACAGCGTCAGGCCGGCGTCGGTGTTGCGCCGGTCGCGAGCGATCACCCGCTCGGCATCCCACTTCTCCTCGGTCCAGACCACGCCGGCCGTCGGCACGTCCGTCGACATCCGCGAGCGCACGAAGGCGATGCCCTCCTGCCACTGCTCGGGGGTCGGAGCCGTCCACGTGACGACGCGATAGTCGGGGCCTGCGGCGGCGAGGCTCTCGCCGAGCATCTCCCGGACGGTGTCCGCCGGCGCCCTGAGATCGAACATGCTGTTGCGCTCGACCTGCTCGAGGGTGAACCCGTGATCGCGGAAGAAGAGCGTGTGCTCATCGACCGGCACGCTGCCGAAGCCGGTGGGCGACGGCATCCGCTCGTGCGTCGTGTCGATCCGGTGCAGGGTGTAGGTCTGCACGATGCTGCGTCCGTGCCGGCGTGCCTCGTCGAGGAGGCGCTCCAGAAGCGCCTCCTCGACGCCGATCCCACGCGCCTCGGGGAGGGCGAGCAGGTCGAACTCGATCTCGCTCGCCCCCTCCTCCAGCGGGATCATCGTCTGCAGCGCACCGACCGGACGCCCGTGCAGGAAGGCCAGGAACCCACTGCGACGTTCGTAGGTCGTCGTCTGCCAGACGGGCAGTTCCTCGGCCGGGACCCACTTGAGGTGGTCCAGGCCGAGGTCCTGCTCCATGGCGATGTTGAAGACCTCGGCCATCGCGACGAAGTTTGCGGCATCCGGCGACTCCAGAGAGTCCGGCACGACGACCGGGCTGACGGTGATCTCCGTCACACGAGCACCTTCTTCCACGCACCTTCGTAGGTCACGGGCGCGAACCCGATCGCTTCGTTGATGTCCAGCATCGGCCGGTTCTCCTCGGCGTTGTACGTGATGATCTTCGGCGACTGCGGGGCCACCTCGCGCCACGAGCGGATGCCGGCGCACTTGACGAGCATGCCCAGGCGGTGCCCCCGGTGCTCCTTGAGCACGAGCGTGTCCTCCTGACTCGACGCGGCCGTCGGGTCGCTCGGCAGCACGAGCTCGTTGAAGGCGACCACCGTGCCGCTGGCCTCATGGATCGCCGCGGTGACCTGCACCGTCTGGCCGCCGTCGAGGTAGCGCTTGTCGTGGAGGGCGATGCGCGCAGCATCCCAGGTCTCCTCGTCGAACTCCAGCGCCGCCGCCGGGACGTCCGTCGACATCCGCGACTTCACCCAGGCGTAGCCCTCTACCTGCTCGGGCGGGGTCGGCAGCATCCACTGGACGACACGGTATCCGGCAGACGCCGCCTGCGCCTGGGCCAGCAGCGCGTCGACATGATCCATCGGCGCTGTCAGATCGAAGGCGCTCTTGCGTTCGATCTGCTCCAGGCTGTAACCATGGCGCAGGTAGAAGCGTGCCGCGTGATCCTCGGGGATCTCACCGAAGCCGGTCGGTGCGGCGATCCGCCGCCCCGGGGCATCCGGATGCGCCGCCCACGACTGCAGCACGGTGCGGCCGTGCTCGCGGGCTGTTCTCTCGACGAGCTCGTAGGCTGTGGTGCCGATGCCCTGGCCGTGATGCTCCCGCAGGATCTCCACGAGCCAGTAGGCGACCTTGGAGTCGCCCTCCAGCGGCAGATCGAGCCCCGCCCGCCCGATGATCGCGCCGTCTCGGCGGATCGCCCAGATGAGACGGATCTCGTTCGGATCCGGGCCGTAGTGCGGCAGCAGCTCGGCCGGCGTGTACGCGTCGTCGTCGTCGCCGTCGATCTCGCGGTAGACGAGATTGCGGACGCGGACCATCTCCAGGAAGTCGGCGGCGTCCGAGGCGTCGACGGACGCGGGAATGGTCAGCGGTGTGATCGTGATGTCGGTGGTCTTCGTGCTCATGAGATTTCTCCTCGTAAGATTCGGGGCTCAGCGAAGCTGACGCAGGAGCCCGTAAGAGGTCAAGGTCTGTGCGTTGTCGCGGCTGAGCCGCTGCAGATGGTCGGATGCCTCAGGCTGCGACCGCCGGTGCCGGTGGCGTGCGGCGGAGCGCTTCGGGCGCTGCGCGCGCAGCAGCAGCCAGAGCCCGAGTCGCAGCGACAGCCGATCGGCGGTCGACAGCGGAGCATCGGATGCGGGAAGCGCCACGGTCACGACGTCGGTTCGACGCTGCTCGGTGGTTGTGGGGGTAGTCATGAAGGAAAGTCCTCTATCAGGGTCGGGCGAGGCCCGAAGACGAAGCATGGCGGAGGGAGTGCAGGCGGGGCCTGCGGCGAAGGCGCGCGAACGCGGCGGGCTTCGCGGGGAGGCGGAAAGGAACAGGCCCTCAAAGGGCAGACTCGTCCCCTGCGCGGGTTACGCGACGGCGTGGAACACGCGACGAGAGGAGGCGCCCCCGAAAGCGACGTGCGCGGCAGTGCCTGCGTCAAAAACGTCATGCTGAATCATCATCGGGAACCTCCTTTCTACAGATCGGTGCGACGAACCACGCTACGCCGATCGGCAGGGGCGCGTCAAGTGCCTCGTCGAGGATCATCGCGCACAGGGCGCGCCAGAGCGGCCGGGGAGCAGGATTCCGGTAGCGTATGGGCGTGATGCGAGAGCGACGATCGGTGTGCGGATGCACCTGAAGAGCCTGACGTTGAAGGGCTTCAAGTCGTTCGCCCAGCCCACGAGCTTCGTCTTCGAGCCCGGCGTCACCTGCATCGTCGGGCCCAACGGCTCCGGAAAGTCGAATGTCGTCGATGCTCTCGCCTGGGTCATGGGGGAGCAGGGG
>CAYOTY010000030.1:0-6447 GCA_964406995.1 uncultured Microbacterium sp. | reverse complement strand
CTCCGCGGCGGCAAGATGGAGGATGTCATCTTCGCGGGCACCTCCACGCGCGGACCGCTCGGCCGCGCCGAGGTGCAGCTCACGATCGACAACAGCGATGGCGCCCTGCCGATCGAGTACTCAGAGGTCACGATCAGCCGCACCCTCTTCCGCAACGGCGCGAGCGAGTACGCGATCAACGGCGAGCAGTGCCGGCTGCTGGACGTGCAGGAGCTCCTGAGCGACTCCGGGCTCGGGCGCGAGATGCACGTCATCGTCGGTCAGGGGCGGCTCGACACCGTCCTGCAGGCCTCGCCCGAGGATCGACGCGGCTTCATCGAGGAGGCCGCCGGCATCCTCAAGCACCGCCGCCGCAAGGAGAAGACGGTCCGCAAGCTCGAGGCGATGGAGACCAACCTCACCCGCCTGAGCGATCTCGCCGGCGAGATCCGGCGTCAGCTCAAGCCCCTCGGTCGCCAGGCCGAGATCGCGCGGGAGGCGCAGACGATCGCCGCCGTCGTGCGGGATGCCAAGGCGCGTCTGTTCGCCGACGATGTGGTGACGCTGCGCACGGCCCTCGCCGACCACAGCCGCACCGAGCAGGAGCGGCACACCGAGCGGCTCGTGCTCTCGGATCAGCTCGACGGGGCCCGGGCGAAGATCGCCGAGCTGGAGCGGAGTCAGAGCTCCGCCGCCGTCGATGCCGCGCGCGGCGTGCTGTTCGGCCTGGAGCAGGCCCAGGAGCGGATGCGAGGGCTCTTCACCCTCGCGAATCAGCGGCTGGCGCTGCTGGGCACCGAGGAAGACGATCAGGCCGTGGCCGGGACGACGATCAGCCAGGCGCAGATCGATGAGGCGCGTGCGGAGATCGACGAGATCTCCGCGGGTCTGGGCGATGCGCAGGATGCCGCACAGGCCGCGACCCGAGAGGTGACCCGTGCCCGCGGCGAGCTCGATGCCCTCGACATCGACATCGCCGAGCAGAGCGCCCTCGTCTCGGAGCACGACATGCGGATCACCGCGCTGCGCGGAACTGCGGAGGCCGCAGCCTCGGCGCTCGCGGCCGTGCGCGGGGCGGTGCTCCGCCAGGAGAACGCGCGGGAGGCGGCGGAGCAGCGCCGTCGGGAGGCCCGCGACGCGCTGGATCGGATCGAGGAGGCCGAGGCTCCCTCGGGCACGGTCGCCGAGCACTCCGCCGCATATGAGACGGCGCAGCGCGCTGCGACGGATGCGGAGAGTGCGCTGGAGGAGATCCGAGAGCGTCTCCACGCGGCAGAGCGCGAGGCCGACGCCCTCACGGCGAAGGCGGCCGCCCTCGGCAGCGCGCTCGCGCTGAGCGGCGGCGCGGCGGAGATCGTGAAGGCCGGAGGCCCCGGCATCCGGGGGCTCGTCGGAGACGCCGTGCAGGTCGAGTCCGGCTTCGAGGCGGCGATCGCCGCAGTACTCGGCCCGCTCGCCGAGGGCGTGCTCGTCGACTCCGCGAATGACGCCTTCGCGGTCGCCGAGCAGGTCGCCTCAGGCGATCGCGGGACCGTGGACATCGTGATCTCCGATGCGGGCTTCGCGGTGCCGGAGCTTCCTGCGGTTCCCGGTGTGCGGTCCGCATCCGAACTGGTGACCGCGCCCGCCGGAGTCCGCGGGATCCTCGCGAACGTCCTCATCGCCGACTCGCTGGATGCCGCACGCAAGGCACGTGCCGCGGTGGATGCCACGGGCCAGACCTTCGTCACGATCGTGACACGCGCGGGTGAGGTCCTCACGGCGCACTCGCTGCGCGCCGGCACCGGCGGAGAGCGCTCTCGGCTGGAACTCGCCGCCGAACGCGACGCGGCGACCGATCGGCTGCAGGAGCGGAAGACGGCAATCGAGGAGCTGCGCGCGGAGCGCGGCGACGCGCTCGAGACCGTCGAGGCGCGTCGCCGTGAGGCGAAGGAGGCGCTGCGGGCACTGCGGGAGCACGACGCGGAACTGGCCGCCTATGCCGAGGCCGTCAACCGCGTCACCGTGCGGCACGAGGCCGCTGTCGCCGAATGCGAGCGACTGGAGACCGGCCTCGCACAGGCGCAGTCGACGGTGTCGGAGGCGGAGGCCGCTGCCGAGGCCGCGCGGGCCGAGCTCGAGGCCGCTCTCGCCGAGCCGCGCCCCGAACTGGACGCTTCGGCGCGCGACGGGCTCCTGGAGGCGCTGGAGAAGGCGCGCGAGGAGGAGCTCCGGGCGCGGCTGGAGATCGAGACCCTGCGCGAGCGCATCCGCGCCGGGCAGCTCCGGGTCGCGGCGCTGGAGCGCCAGCGCGAGCAGGAGAAGGAGGCCGCCGCCGAAGCCGCCCGCAGGGCCGTCATCCGCCGAGGCCAGCGGGAGGCGGCATCCGCCGTCGCCGCCGAGCTCCCGCGCGTGCTCGACTCCCTCGGACGTTCGGTCGCCGAAGCCCAGCTCGCCCTCAGCGCCGCAGAATCGGCACGCGCGGTCCAGAACGAGGAGCTCGTGGCGCTGCGCGCCGAGGAGTCGGCGCTGCGCGAGCGCCTCGCCGGCCTCACCGAGAGCGTGCACGGTCTCGAACTGCAGATCCACGAGAAGAAGCTGCACCTGTCGAGCCTGCTGGAGCGCGTGGCCAGTGAACTCGCACTCGAGGAAGATATTCTCGTTGCGGAATACGGCCCCGATCAGCTCATGCCGCCCGACCCCGGGGAGGGGCCTGCGTCCGACGAGGACGAGAGCGAGGGCGTCCCCTACGACCGCCGCGCCCAGGAGAAGCGCCTGCGCGAGGCGGAGCGCAAGCTCGGCCAGCTGGGCCGGGTGAACCCGCTCGCCCTGGAGGAGTTCGCCGCCCTCGAGCAGCGCCATGCCTTTCTCACCGAGCAGCTGGCCGATCTCACCCAGACCAGGCAGGATCTCCTCACGATCATCTCCGAGCTCGACGAGCGGATGCAGGCGATCTTCGCGGCCGCCTTCGAAGACACGAAGACGGCCTTCGGCGAGGTGTTCCCGATCCTGTTCCCGGGGGGCTCCGGAAGCATCTCGCTCACCAATCCCGACGATATGCTCACGACCGGCATCGAGGTCGCGGTGCGCCCGGTCGGGAAGAAGATCGAGCGGCTGTCCCTGCTCTCGGGCGGCGAGCGCTCGCTGGCGGCCGTCGCCCTGCTGGTGGCGATCTTCAAGGCGCGCCCGAGTCCGTTCTACATCCTCGACGAGGTCGAGGCGGCGCTGGACGATGCCAACCTCGGCCGGCTCCTGGGCGTCTTCGAGCAGCTGCGCGAGAGCTCGCAGCTGCTCGTGATCACCCACCAGAAGCGCACGATGGAGATCGCCGACGCCCTCTACGGCGTCTCGATGCGCCAGGACGGCGTCTCGGCCGTGGTCGGCCAGCGCGTCGGCGACCGCGCCACGGCCTGAGCTCAGCCGATCACCCGCTCCACGAAGCCGATGATCTCGGCGGTGACCTCATCGCGGGTCTGCGGCTCGTTGTGCACCTCGTGGCGGACGTCGGCGTAGGTGCGCAGCACGACATCGGCGTGCCCGGTGTCGGCCAGGCGCTCCGCGAAGTGCGCGGCGCCCTCGCTGAAGTTCGTGACCGGGTCGCCGTCGCCGGAGAGGATGAGCACCGGAAGATCCGAACGGAGACTCGCGTAGAACTCCTCGCCGTTGGCCATGTCGTACAGCTCGATGAAGCCGCGCAGGAAACGGATCGTCATCGGGGCGCCGAAGTTGTTGAAGGGGTCGATGCCGTGGTCGCGCACGACGTCGATGTCGGCGGCCACCCAGTCGGTGGGGCCGTTGACATGCTCGTATCGGTCGAGGAAGCCGGCGAACACCGCGCCGAGATAGGCGTCCGCAGGGGCGAGCTGATCGGGCTCGGCAGTCAGCGCGGCACGATCCACGACGCCGTGGAGTCCGGCGATCTGCGCGGCGATCCCACCGAGGATGAGTCCGTCGACCTCCTCGCCGGACGCGGCAGCGAGGCCGCGTGCGATCATCGATCCCCAGGAGTGCCCGAAGACGATGTAGGGGAGGTCGGGATAGCGCGCGCGGGTCGCCGCACGGAGAGCCTCTTCATCGTCGACGACGACGGCTGCCGCGTTCTCGCCGGCATCGAACCATACGCCCGAGGCGGCGGCGGTCTTGCCGTGACCGGCGTGATCATCGGCGACCACGATGAAGCCCGCATCCAGCAGCGCGGTGATCAGCGGCAGATAGCGCCGGGAATGCTCGCCGAGGCCGTGGATCAGATGAACGACAGCGCGAGCCGGACGGACGGGCTGGTAGATCCAGGCGTGGATGGTGTCGCGCTGGTTCGACGAGGGGAAATCGACTTCGTACAGTGCCATCGGCTGCTCCTTCGGGATGCCCCGCCTCGCTGCGGGCTGGGACGACGCTAGCACTGTCCCGGGCGCGTATGAACGACCGGAGCCTGGGGCTGCACGAATGTGCATGAGAAGGCGGGCCGTTCTGCGACGGCCGACTGCAGGAGGAGGAGCGCTACCGTGCCGTCGTACGACGGTCATCCACCAGCGCCAGCAGCGCCTCTGCCTCCCTGATGAACCGGTCGTGGGCTTCGAGCTGCGCCCAGTGGCCGCAGTCGGGCACCATCACCAGCCTCGCGTGCGGGATCTGCTCGGCGGCGCGCTTCGAGCCTTCCGGGTCGACCATCGGATCATCCTCGCCGTGGAACAGCAGCGTCGGAGCGGTGATCTCGTGCACCCGGCCGCTGAGGTCGTTGCGCATGCCGCGGCGTCCGATCGTCGCCTGGTTGTAGCGCCCGTAAGCCAGTCCGCCCTTCGGATGCCGCGCTTCGCGGGTGAACTCCGGCACGACCTCCGGAGGCAGCGTCGAAGGGTCCTTCACCATCGAGCGCAGCACCCTGTCGACGAAGCGGTTGGCGAGACGAGCCAGGGGCAGCAGCAGCCAGTCGGGCATCTGCGCGGCCAGCCAGGCGGCGCAGTGCGTGACTCGATCGCGTACGAGGGGGACGAGGCCGCCGGGCGCGATCAGCACCAGTCCCGCAACGCGCTCCGGGTGATCGAGCGCGACGTTCAGTGCCACGTCGCCACCCATCGAGACCCCGAACACGACGGCCTCGTCGACCCCGAGCGCGTCCATCGCCAGGGCGACCACGGCCGCGAGCTCCCGCGGGCCGCCGACGGGCGGGACGTCGATGCTCCCTCCGAAGCCGGGCAGGTCTATCGCCCACACCTCGCGGTCACGGCTCAGGCTCTCCAGTGCGCGGAACCACGAGATGGCGGAGTTGTCCGAACCGCCTCCGTGCACGAGCACCGCGGGTGTGCGGTCGGCGTCATGGCCGGCATGGAGCGCGCGGAGGCGACCGGTGGGCGTGTCGATCGTGATCGCTCGCGCTCCGGCGGGGATGAGCGCCGTCATGAGTCGCCTCCCGTGTCGGTCGGCATCGGATCTCCGGCGCCCTGCCGCAGGATGTCCTCTGTGGAGCGCAGGAGCGAGTCGTCGCCGTACAGGCCGTGGGTGAACAGCTCCAGCGTGGGGAGGGTGATGCGCGCTGCGACAGCCGGCGTGAGCCTCTCCTCGCCCAGTGCGCGTGCGAACTGTCGGCGCAGCACGAGCGGAGCGAGTCCGAACAGGGTGAGGACGAGTGCGGTGCCGTCGGGATCGGCTTGCGGCCGGATGACGCCCGCCGCCTCCTGTGTGCGCGTCATGGCCCGCGTGCCGTTCAGGATCCGATCGAAGAGGCGGTCGGCCGTTTCGGAGTCGTCGGAGAGCATCTGGGCGAGGTAGTCGAGGGCCGGCCCGTAGGCATCCGGATCGCCCAGCGCCGCGTGCAGGGACTCGATCGTGAAGGTGGTGTCCTCCGCGTCGCCGCCCTCGTTCGTGAACATCGCTGTGACGTGTGCGTCACAGGCGGCGCGAAGCCCGTCCTTGTCGCCGAAATGGTGCACGATGAGTGCCGGGCTGACCGCGGCTCTCTGAGCGATCGCCCGCAGGCTCGCCCGCTCGTAGCCGCGCGTCCCGATCAGCGCGATCGCGGCGTCGCGGATGCGGGCGCGGGTCGTGAGGTCGTCGGGATGCACTGTTGAACGCATGAACACTATACTAAACAAATGTTTAATGCTCGTCAATGGCTCGTGCCGCGTGGGTATGGCCGACCAGAGCCCCACCCACCGTAGGCTGGGGGCATGGCGGAGAAGTCCTGGTCCCTCGGTCGCGCGCTGCGCGGCATGTTCGTCAAACCCGAGATCGACGAAGAGACCTGGGACGACCTCGAGACGGCGCTGCTGACGGCCGACTTCGGACCGGACATCACCGAGCGCATCCTCGACGAGCTGCGCGAGAAGGTCGACCGCTTCGCCACGACCGACCCGGCGGACCTGCAGCGGATGCTGCGGGAGACCCTCGAAGAGCACTTCGCGAAGTTCGACACGACTCTCACACTCACCGAGCGCCCCGCCGTCGTGCTCGTCGTCGGCGTGAACGGCGTCGGCAAGACGACGACGATCGGCA
>CAYOTY010000029.1:10069-25295 GCA_964406995.1 uncultured Microbacterium sp. | reverse complement strand
GGTGCGAGCGCCGAGATGCCCGACAGCCAGAACCGCATCACGATCCCGCCCCCGCTGCGTGCCTACGCGGGCCTGGAGAAGGAGCTCGTCGTCACCGGTGTCGGCGCCCACGCCGAGATCTGGGACGCGCAGGCGTGGAACGACTACCTCGAAAGCAATGAGGAGAGCTACTCGGACATGGAGCAGGAGGTGATCCCGGGCCTGTTCTGACCTTCGGCTGCGATGCCCCGCCGCTGCCCCGACACCCTTCCCCTGTGCCGGGTCGGACGGAGGGGGATCGGAGCCGAAGGCCACCCGATGACACCATGAACCTCCGTGACATCCACACCCCCGTCCTGCTCGACCGCTGCGTCGAGCTGCTCGCGCCCGCGCTGACCGAGCCCGGTGCGATCCTCGTCGACGCCACGCTCGGGATGGGCGGCCATGCGGAGGCCTTCCTCGACCGCTTCGACGACATCCGCCTGGTCGGCCTGGACCGTGACACCGACGCCCTGCGCATCGCGGGGGAGCGGCTGGAACGCTTCGGAGACCGCGTCACCCTCGTGCACACCGTCTACGACGCCATCGCCCGGCACGCCGCAGGCGCCTCGGCGATCCTCTTCGACCTGGGCGTCTCCTCTCTGCAGCTCGACGAGGCGGGGCGTGGCTTCGCCTACGCCAAGGACGCACCTCTGGACATGCGCATGGACCAGAGCGGCGGCATCACCGCCGCCGACGTGCTGGCCACCTACAGCGAAGGGCAGCTGCGCCGGATCTTCGAGCGGTTCGGGGAGGAGAAGCTCGCGGCCCGCTACGCCCGGGCGATCCTCGCCGCGCGGGAGATCGCGCCGCTGGAGCGCTCCGGGCAGCTCGTCGAGGTGCTCATCGCGGCGACCCCCGCGGCCGCTCAGCGTGCCGGGCACCCGGCCAAGCGGGTCTTCCAGGCGCTGCGCATCGAGGTCAACTCCGAGCTGACGGTGCTCGCCGACGCGATCCCTGCCGCGATGGACTCGCTGCAGGTGGGCGGCCGGATCGTCGTCATGTCCTATCAGTCGCTCGAGGACCGTTTCGTCAAGCAGGCCTTCGTCGCGGCCTCCTCCTCGACGGCCCCGGCAGGGCTCCCCATGGAGCTGCCTGAGCATGCGCCGCGCTTCCGGACGATCACCAAGGGCGCTGAGCTCGCCGGCGACGACGAGCGCGCCCGCAACCCGCGGGCGATCCCCGTGCGTCTGCGTGCCGCGGAGAAGCTGAGGGAGAAGCCATGAGCGCGGCAGCGACCCGGCGACCCGGCGCCTCATCCGAGAACACCGAGACCAGGAGGGCGGCCCTATGAGCGCGCAACCCGCCTGGGCTGCTCTTCCCGAAGTCTCGCTGCCGGCGCAGCCGGCCCCCGAGCAGGAACCGGCGCGTCGACTGCGGGTCGTCGAGCGGCCCGCCCGGCGTCGCCGGCCGAAGTTCGTCTCGGCGCTCATCGCAGTGCTGTTCGCCGGGCTCGTCGCCGCCGCGCAGATGACACTGTCCATCGTCACCACGAACGACGCCTTCGCCCTGGCCGAGCTGCGCTCCGAGCAGCGTGAGCTCACGCTTCAGGCGCAGTCGCTCGAGGCGCAGCTGACCGGACTCAGCTCGCCGCAGTATCTCGCCTCGAACGCCGACGCCCTCGGCATGGTGGTGGCGGGGACCCCCGGGTACCTGCGCCTGAGCGACGCCGCCGTCGTCGGCGCGGGAGCCAGCGCCTCAGGGCTCTCGACGGTGCAGCCGACCGGCTCCCATGCCGTCCGCAATGCGCTCGTCGCCGACACGCCGCTGGTCACCCAGCCCCAGACGACCATCCACGGCGCGATACCCGTCGCGCCGTCCGAGACCTCGGAGGCGGGCGCCCCGGTGACGGACGAGCCCGTCTCGAACCTCCCGCCCACCCTCACCGAGGGCCTTCCGAGCCCCACCACCCACTAGGACACCACGAGGAAGAGATGACGACTCAGGCCACTCGCAGCCCGCGCCGGCGCACGGTCGTGGCGCTCGCCGTCGTGCTCGCGGTGATCGCCGGGTTCATCGTGCGGCTCGTGGACATCCAGGTCGTCAACGCGAGCGCGCATGTCGCCGACTCCCAGGCCACCGATCGGCTGGGGGTCGTGCGCACCCTCGCCGGCGCGCGAGGAGCGATCGTCGATCAGAACGGCACGGAGCTGGCCGCATCCGTGCTCGTCTACGACGCCCAGCTGGACCCCCTGCTGATCTCCAAGATCGAACAGGGACTCGAGCGCGGGCCGAAGCTGGACTGGGCGGAGGCCTCGGAGAGCATCGCCGAGGTCATCGGGATGAGCGGCGACGAGGTGCGCGCCCTGGTCGAGGACGCACTGGAGAAGAACCCGAACTCGCAGTACCTTCCGCTGGCGAGGTCGCTGACGACAGATCAGTACGTTCAGCTGCGCGACCTGCGCCTGCCCTACCTGTGGATGCCCTCGCGCAGCACGCGTTCCTATCCCAACGGCGCCGTCGCCGGCAACATCATCGGCTTCGTCGGCTCGGACGGCACACCTCTGGAGGGCTACGAGCTCATGGAGGACGAGTGCCTCGCGCCCGTGGACGGGCAGCAGACCTACCTGCGCGGGAAGACCGGCGTCGCGATCCCGGGCAGCGAGGAGGTCACCGAGCCGATCGACGGCGGGACGCTCCAGCTCACGCTCAACAGCGATCTGAACTGGTACCTCCAGCAGATGATCGCCGAAGAAGTGGCCACCCAGGGCGCCCTGTGGGGATCGGTCTTCGTCGTGGAGGTCGCCACCGGGAAGATCCGCGCCGCCGCCGAGTACCCGACGGTCGATCCGAACCAGCCGGCGGCGGCCGCCGAGGCGGACCGCGGCTCGCGCATCTTCCGGTACACCTTCGAGCCCGGCTCCACCTACAAGGCCGTCACGGCCGCGGCGGTCATGGAGGCGGGCGGGGCGACACCGCTGTCGACGGTCTCGGCCGCGGGCCGCGAGGTCTTCCCCAACGGGGCCGTCGTCAACGACTTCACCCCGCACGGAACCCTCAACTACACCCTCGCCGGTGCTCTCATCGACTCCTCCAACGTGGCGCTGTCGAAGTTCGGCACCCAGATCTCGGCGCAGATCCGGCACGACTACCTCGAGGCGTTCGGGGTGGGCGCGCAGACCGCGGTGGGATTCCGCGGCGAGGGCTCGGGCGTGCTGCATCCGGTGAGCAGGTGGGACAACCAGTCGCTGTACACGACGACCTTCGGGCAGTACTTCACGGTGACCACTCCCCAGCTGGCCAGCGTCTACCAGACGATCGCCAACGGCGGGATGAAGATGCCGCTGCGCCTGGTCGAGTCGTGCACCAAGGCCGACGGCACCGTCATCGAGCCGGACGCCGGTGAGCCGACCCGCGTCATCCAGGAGAAGGTCGCCGACGATCTGGCGCTGATGCTGGAGAACGTCGCCTCGCAGGGTTCCCTGTCCGAGCAGACGGCGATCCCCGGCTACCGGATCGCGGCGAAGACCGGCACGGCGCAGAAGCCGGGAGAGAACGGCCGCTACAAGGCTCTGGAGCGCTTCACCAGCATCGTCGGGTTCGCGCCCGCCGACGATCCCCAGTTCGTCGTGGTGGTCACCCTCGACGAGCCCACGCGGGTAAGATCGTCAGCGGCCACCGCTCCCGCCTTCCAGAAGGCGATGACGCAGGTGCTGAAGACCTACCGGGTGTTCCCCTCGGACACCCCGCCCGACACCTCCTTCCCGAAGACGAGATAGCCTCCGGAAACCGGATTCTCGTGACGACCCGATAGCCCTCGACGACCAGATACCGGCTCTTGCCGGGCCGGAGCCGCCATGATCGCCCTGACACTCGCGGAGATCGCCGACCTCACCGGAGGAGAGCTGCGTCTGGCAGCGACCGACACCCCCGAGACGGTCGTGGACGGCGTCGCCGACACGGACTCTCGCAAGCTGGCTCCCGGCGGCATCTTCTTCGCCAAGCCGGGGGAGGTCACCGACGGGCACCGCTTCGTCGGTGCGGCGATGGAGAACGGCGCGGTGCTGGCGGTGGTCGAGCACCCCGTGGACGAGCCGGTCTCGCAGGTCGTCGTCGCCGATGTCGTGGAGGCGCTGGCCGCGCTCGCGCGCGCCGTGGTCGCCCGCGTGCGTGCGGGCGGCGGGCTGCAGGTGGTCGGGATCACGGGGTCCAACGGCAAGACCACCACGAAGTCGTTCGTGCATCGCATCCTCGCTCCCGAGGGAGAGACCGTCGCGCCGGTCGGCTCGTTCAACAACTCCGTCGGAGCGCCGCTGACGATGCTGCGGGTCACGGAGGGCACGCGGTTCCTGGTGAGCGAGCTGGGCGCACGCGCCCCGGGCGCCATCGCGCGCCTGGCGGGCCTGATCGAGCCGGACGTGTCGTCGGTGCTCATGGTCGGGCTCTCGCACGCGGGCGGCTTCGGCACGATCGAGCAGACGGCGGCCACGAAGGCCGAGCTGATCGGTGCCACGCGGCCCGGCGGCGTGACGGTGCTGAACCTCGACGATCCCCGTGTCGCGGCGATGCGGCCCGCCGCCGCCGAGCGCGGGGTCGAGGTCATCACATTCGGGCAGAGCGCCGCATCCGACATCCGCGCATCGGACATCGAGGTGTCGGCGCAGGGGACGCGATGCACGGTGCACGTCGAGGGGCGCGAGCTCCCGCTAAGGCTGCAGGTGATCGGCGCGCACCACATCTCCAACGCCCTCGCCGCGATCGGCATCACCCGTGCGCTGGGGGTCGACCCGGAGACGGCTATCACCCGGCTGGAGGGCGTCGAGCTCGCCGAGCGCTGGCGGATGCAGCCCCTCGGCAGCGACCGGATCCGCATCTACAACGACGCCTACAACGCCAGCCCCGACTCGATGGCCGCCGCGCTGCGCACCCTCGCGCAGATCGCCCTGCCCGGCGAGCGCACGGTGGCGGTCCTGGGGGCGATGAGCGAGCTGGGCGAGGTCGCCGGAGAGGAGCACGACCGGATCGGCCTGCTGGCGGTGCGGCTGAACATCCAGCGCATCGTGATCGTCGGCGCCGAGGCCAGGCGTATGTATCTCTCAGCCGTCGGCGAGGGCTCCTGGGACGGTGAGGCCGTGCATCTGGCGGATGCGGATGCCGCCTTCGACTATCTCCGGGAGGAGCTGCGTCCGGGGGATCGGGTGCTGGTGAAGTCGTCGAATGCCGCGGGTCTGCGTTTTCTCGGCGATCGTCTGGGAGAATCGTTCTCGTGAGACCACTCCTGATGTCGTCGGCGGTGTCGCTGGCGTTCACGCTCTTCCTCACTCCCGCGTTCCTGCGGCTGTTTCGGGCATGGGGCTGGGGTCAGGTGATCCGCACGCCGGAGAACATCGCGAATCCGAGCCACGGCGCCAAGCGCGGCACTCCGACGATGGGCGGGACGATCTTCATCGCCGGCACCGTCGTCGGCTACTTCACCGGGGTCGTCGCCGGCGGCGCGCGCCCCTCGGTGTCGGCGCTGCTGGTGATCTGGCTGATGGTCGGCTTCGGCGTCGTCGGGTTCATCGACGACTATCTGAAGGTGCGCAGCCAGCGCAGCGGCGGGCTCTCCGGGCGATGGAAGATCCTCGGCCAGATCCTCGTGATCGTGCCGTTCGGCATCGCCGCGTGGCACTTCCCCAACCAATGGGGCCAGACGCCGACGGGGGAGTACGTGTCGCTGTTCCGCGACATCCCCGTGCTGTGGTTTTTCGCGCTGACGCCGATCCTCGCCTGGGCGCTGTATCTGATATGGCTGGCTCTCATCGGGGTCTCGGTGTCCAACGCCGTCAACCTCACCGACGGGCTGGACGGTCTCGCCGCCGGTGCCGGGGTGTTCGTCGTCAGCGCCTTCAGCCTGATCTCGTTCTGGAAGTTCAAGCAGTCCTGCGTGAACGTGGATCCCTCCGTGATCTCCGCCTGCTACGAGGTGCGCGATCCGCTGTCGCTGGCGACGATCGCGGCGGCCTTCGCGGCGAGCCTGGTCGGGTTCCTGTGGTGGAACGCGCCCAAGGCGAAGGTCTTCATGGGAGATGTGGGATCGATGGCGATCGGCGGCGTGATCGCCGCGATGGCGATCCTCACCCGCACCGAGCTGCTGCTCCTGCTCGTGGCGGGCGTCTTCGTCATCGCCCCGGGATCGGTGATCCTGCAGCGGCTGTACTTCAAGATCACGCGAGGGAAGCGCCTGTTCCTGATGAGCCCCTTCCACCATCACCTGGAGATGCGCGGCTGGCCGGAGATCACGATCGTGGTGCGTCTGTGGATCATCGCCGGCCTGCTGGCGGTGTCGGGCATCGGCCTGTTCTACGTCGAATGGCTGACCCGGTTGTGAGCGCGCGCCTGGACGCGCTGACGAGCTGGCACGCGGACTGGGCGGGGCTGCGGGTGGCGGTCCTCGGCCTGTCGGCGACCGGCTTCTCCGCGGCCGACACGCTGACCGAGCTCGGCGCCGAGGTGCTGGTGCTGGGCGAGTCCGCCTCGGAGGAGTACCGTCGGCTGGTGCCGGTGATCGGCGCGCGGCTGCATCTGGGCCCGCTGCAGACGGTGCCGGACGAGCTGATCGAGTTCGGCCCTGAGGTCGTCGTCGCCTCGCCGGGGTTCTCGCCGAGCCACCCCGTCATCCAGTGGGCGCAGGCCTCGGAGGCCGGTCTCTGGGGAGATGTGGAGCTGGCGTGGCGGGTGCGGGACAAGGTGCAGACCCCGCAGGGCGCCCCGGCGCCGTGGCTGCTGGTGGCGGGGGCGGAGGGCGTCGCGACGACGACCCGCCTCGCTGCGGGGATGCTCGTGACGGCGGGGCTTCGCGCCGCGCCCTGCGGGGACGTCGGAGTTCCGGTCCTCGACGCCGTGCGCGATCCGGGCGGGTTCGATGCTCTCGTCGTCGCGCTGTCGAGCCGCCAGCTGTGGTACCTCTCGCTGAGTGCTCAGGCAGGGCAGATCGTTCCCGACAGCACGGTGTGCCTGAACGTCGACGATGCGCAGGCGGAGTGGCACGGCAGCGCAGAGGACTACCGGGCGGCACAGGCGCTCGTATACCGCCACACCCGGGTGGCGTGCGTGTACGACAAGGCGGATGCCGCCGTGCTCCAGATGGTCGAGGAGGCCGATGTCGTCGAGGGCGCCCGCGCGATCGGCTTCGATCTCGGCTCGCCGGGGCGGAGCGACCTGGGTGTCGTCGACGGCATCCTGGTGGACCGGGCCTTCCTCGCCGAGCGTGCCCATTCCGCCCTGGAGCTGACGACCCTCGCCCAGCTGAGGGAGGCGGGCCTCGCAGAGCCCGAGAGCGTGAGGAGGGTGCTCGCCGCGAGCGCCCTCGCCCGCTCGATGGGTGCGCCGCCGGCCGCGATCGCGCACTCTCTGAGGGCGGCATAGCCACTCCTCGCCGGAGGCTCTCGTCCCGCCCTCCCGGCCCTCGAACGCCAGGGCATCCCGCCAGCCCTCGCCCGCGTATTCAGGCGACACGCGCCGCCGGTGCCGGGTCTCGGGGGTGGTACTGGCGAGACTGAAGTGGTCGTGTCAGGATCAGCCGAGGGGGTGCGCATGACGCAGGTGGATCGCCCTCCGGAGGCGGCAGGGGCGCCGGGCAGAGGACTGGCGGCGCGCGTGTCGCTGGGCAGGATCTTCACGCCGGTGTCGAC
Source organism: uncultured Microbacterium sp. (assembly GCA_964406995.1). Classification (GTDB taxonomy): domain Bacteria; phylum Actinomycetota; class Actinomycetes; order Actinomycetales; family Microbacteriaceae; genus Microbacterium. The sequence goes on along the minus strand of CAYOTY010000029.1, from coordinate 17,664 downwards.
GGAGTTCCTGCTGATCGCCTCCACCGCTCTGCTGCTGACGACCTTCGGTATCGTCATGGTGCTCTCGGCGACCAGCGCGACGGCCGCGGCGCGCGGCGCGGGACCCCTGGACGGTGCCCTCCGTCAGGCGATGTACGCGGCCGTCGGCATCCCGCTGATGTTCGTGGTGAGCCGGCTTCCGGTGTCCTTCCTCCGCAAGCTCGCCTGGCCGGCGCTGATCGCTTCGATCGGGCTGCAGCTGCTGGTGTTCGTGCCGGGGATCGGGATCAGCTCGAGCGGGAACAGCAACTGGATCAGGATCGGCAGCTCCACGCTGCAGCCCTCGGAGTTCATGAAGCTGTCGCTGGCGCTGTGGATCGCCTTCGTGCTGCTGCGCAAGCAGACCCGCCTGGCGATCTGGCACCACGTGTTCATCCCGGTCGTCCCGGTCTCGGCGCTGGTCATCGGCACCGTGATGGGCGGCGAGGACCTGGGCACGGCGATGGTGCTCGTGCTCATCGTCCTCGGGTGCCTCTTCTTCTCCGGCGTGAAGCTGCGCATCTTCATCCTGCCGCTGGTCGTCGGCGTCATCGTCGTGGCGGCCTATGCGCTCACGAGCGAGAACCGGATGCGGCGCATCCAGGCTCTCTTCAGCGCGGAGTGCGACTACGCGAGGGAGTGCTATCAGAGCACACACGGCATCTGGGGCCTGGCCGGCGGCGGCATCTTCGGAGCGGGCCTGGGGAACTCGAAGGAGAAGTACGACTGGCTGCCCCACGCCGAGAACGACTTCATCTTCGCCATCGTGGGGGAGGAGCTGGGACTGATCGGATGCCTCGTCGTCCTCGCCCTGTTCACGCTGTACGCGGTGGGGGCCTTCCACGTCATCCGCAAGACCCGCGATCCCTTCATCCGGGTGGCGGCGGGCGGCATCACGGTGTGGATCATCGGTCAGGCGCTCATCAACATCGGCGTGGTGCTGCAGATCTTCCCGGTGCTGGGGATCCCCCTGCCGTTCATGTCGCAGGGCGGGACGGCGCTCATCGCGGTCCTGCTGGCCAGCGGCGTGCTGCTGTCCTTCGCGCGCACGCTGAGCTCCGCAGAACCGGGCGGCCGGGAGGCCGCGCGCGCAGGTTCCTCCCGCCGGCCGGGTCCGCGTGGCCGTGCGCCGCGCGGTAAAGTCGCCGGGTGACCTCGTATCTTCTCGCCGGGGGAGGAACCGCCGGCCATGTGAATCCGCTGCTCGCCGTCGCCGACCTGCTGCGAGAGCGCGACGATCAGGCCAGGGTCTGGGTCGTCGGCACGAAGGAGGGGCTCGAGGCGCGTCTGGTCCCCGAGCGCGGCTATGAGCTGCTCACCGTCGACAAGGTGCCCTTCCCCCGTCGTCCGGACGCCGATGCGCTGCGCTTCCCGGCCCGCTTCCGCCGGGCGATCGCGCAGGTGCGTCGGCACATCCGGGAGCGCGAGGTCGATGCGGTGGTGGGCTTCGGCGGCTACGCCTCGGCGCCGGCGTACGTGGCCGCGCGTCGCGAGCGGGTGCCGTTCGTGGTGCACGAGGCCAATGCGCTTCCGGGGATGGCGAACAGGCTCGGCGCCCGGCGGGCGGCCGCGGTGGGCGTGACCTTCCCGGGCACCCCCCTGCCGGGCGCGGAGGTCGTGGGGATGCCGCTGCGCCGCGAGATCGTGGAGCTGGACCGTGCCGCGCGCCGACGCGAGGCGGCCGACGAGTTCGGTCTGGATCCGGCCAGGCCCGTGCTGCTCGTCTTCGGCGGCTCGCTGGGGGCGCAGCGCCTGAACGCTGCCCTGGCCGATTCCTGGCGCGACATCCTGGCGTCGGGGTGGCAGCTGCTGCACGTCACCGGCGAGCGCAGCGACCTGGAGGATCCGGGTGTCGCCGGCTACGCGATGCGCCGCTACATCGACCGGATGGAGCTCGCCTTCGCCCTGGCGGATCTCGTGCTGTCGCGGGCGGGCTCGGCGACGGTGAGCGAGGTCTCGGCGCTGGGCCTGCCGGCGGTGTACGTGCCCTATGCGGTCGGCAACGGAGAGCAGCGCCTGAACGCCGCCTCGGCGGTGGAGTCGGGGGCGGCGATCCTCGTCGATGACGCGGGCTTCGACGGGGACGTGGTGCGTGCGGTCATCCTCCCGCTGCTGGAGGACCGGGCGCGGATCGCGCAGATGGCGGCGGCCGCCGAGCGGGTGGGGAGCCGTCGCGGCTCGGAGAACGTCATCGCCCAGGTGGATCGGGTCCTGGCCGCGCAGGGCTGAGCGGCGGCGCGCCCTGAGTCGCGCATCGCGCGGCGAAACTAGAATGGTCTCGACATGATCAGACCCGACCTCTCCCTGCCGATTCCCGAATCGATCACCGCTGCGCACTTCATCGGCATCGGCGGCTCGGGCATGAGCGGGCTGGCGAAGATGTTCCTCGAGGCCGGCATCCGGGTGTCGGGTTCGGATCGTGCCGACAGCGATGCGCTGCGCGCGCTGGAGGCCCTGGGCGCGACGGTGCACGTCGGCCACGATGCGGCGCATCTGGGAGATGCCGACACGGTGGTGCACACCGGCGCGATCTGGCCGGAGAACCCCGAGTTCGTCACGGCGAAGGAGCGAGGGCTCCATGTCATCCACCGGTCGCAGGCGCTGTTCTGGCTGATCGGCGGGCGCCGGCTCGTCTCGGTGGCCGGGGCGCACGGCAAGACGACCTCCACGGGAATGATCGTGACGGGCCTGCGCGAGCTCGGTGCCGATCCGCACTTCGTCAACGGCGGGGTGATCGCGGGCCTCGACGTCTCCAGCGACTCGGGATCGGACGACCTCTTCGTGATCGAGGCCGACGAGTCCGACGGCACCTTCCTGCTGTACGACACGGCCGTGTCGCTCATCACCAACGTCGATCCCGACCACCTCGATCACTACGGCTCCGAGGAGGCCTTCCACGAGGCCTTCGCGCGTTTCGCGGACGCCTCCTCCGAGGCCGTCGTGATCTCCTCCGACGATCCGGGCGCCCAGCGTGTGCGTGCGGGGATGCGGCATCCGCGGGTGCTGACCTTCGGGGTCGCGGCCGACGCCGACGTCCGTGTCGCCGACATCGTCACCGATGGACCGGTCTCCGCGACGCTGCATCATCGCGGAGAGGTCGCACCGCTGCGGCTGGCCGTTCCCGGCGCCCACAACGCGATCAATGCGGCCGGTGCGGTGGGGGTGCTGATCACCCTGGGCCATGCGCTGCCGGATGCCGCGCGGGCTGTTTCGTCCTTCGCCGGCACCGTGCGCCGCTTCGAGCTGCACGGCACCGAGCGCGGAGTGCACGTCTACGACGACTACGCCCACCATCCGACCGAGGTGCGGGCGGCGCTGGAGGGTGCGCGCACCGTCGTCGGCGGGGGGCGGATCATCGCCATCCAGCAGCCGCACACCTACTCGCGCACCCAGCAGATGTACCGCGAGTTCGCCCAGGTGCTCGAGGAACTCGCCGATCACACGGTGATGCTCGACGTGTACGGCGCTCGAGAGGATCCGGTGCCGGGAGTCACGGGCGAACTCGTCAGCGGAGCCTTCGCGGATCCCTCGTCGGTGCACTACGTTCCGGACTGGCAGGAAGCCGCGGACTACACGGCGGGCATCGCGCGGCAGGGCGACTTCGTCATCACGCTCGGCTGCGGCAACGTCTACCGCATCATCCCGCAGGTACTCGAAGCGCTGCGCGGGGGCGGAGCGGCGCGGTGAAGCGCCCCACGCTGCCGACTGCGGCACCCGCACCGGCGCAGCGGACCGCGGGGAGGCGCTCTCCCGAACCGCGCAGGACCGCCGAGATGGACGAGATCCGCGCGGGGCGCATCGCTCCGGCACGCCGCCCTCCCGTCTCACCGGATGACTCGTCAGCGTCCGGAGAGGACGCGGGCTCGTCCCCGCCGGTGCGCTCGCGTGACATCTGGCGCGCAGCCCGCGCGCGCCGCAAGGCCCTGCGCAGTGAGATCCGCCGATTCACGCGGGCCACGCGCCGCCGACGGCTCATCTGGTTCGGCAGTATCGGGGCGGTCCTGGCGTTGGTCCTCGTGAGCGTTGCCGCCGCATACAGTCCGCTGTTCTCGCTGCAGCGGATCACGGTCGCGGGGACCTCGGCGCTCGACCGGGCCGAGATCGAGGCAGCCCTGGCTGACCAACTCGGGACCCCGCTCGGTTTCGTCGACGAGAACGCCGTGCGAGAGGCCCTCGCGGCCTTCCCGCTCATCGAGAGCTATTCCCTGGAGGCGCGGCCACCGCATGAGCTGACCGTGCGCATCGTCGAGCGCACGCCGGTCGGCGTGATCCATGTCTCCGGCGGCTACACGCTCGTCGACGCGGCCGGCGTGGCCCTCGCCACGACCGCGGAGCGCCCCTCGGGGGAGCCGGTGATCCAGGCGGGGCAGCCCGGTTCGCCATCGTTCACCGCGGCGGGTCTCGTCGTCCGGTCCCTCCCCGAGCCCTTCCGCTCCGATCTCGAGTCGGTCTCGGCGACAACGCCCTACGACGTCACGCTCCTGCTGGCATCCGGGATCGAAGTCAGGTGGGGCAGCGCCGAAGACTCGGCGCTCAAGGCCATCGTGCTGGGGCAGACCATGAACGCGAGGCCCACCGCCCAGCGCATCGATGTCTCTTCGCCCGAGGCCGTCGTCGTGGGCTGAACCCGCCACGGGTTCGGCGACACGCGGGCGTGCCTGACGCCGGCGGACCGGCGCGCCGCATACCGTCGTGATGAGGAATACGATACCGGGAAATACTTTCAACTTCAAGCTGAACTTTAGAGTTTTCCTTCCCGCTCGACACGGAGGCCGGCATGAGCCAGAACCAGAACTACCTCGCCATGATCAAGGTCGTCGGCGTCGGTGGCGGCGGGGTCAACGCCGTGAACCGGATGATCGATCTCGGACTGCGGGGTGTCGAGTTCATCGCGATCAACACCGACGCGCAGGCTCTCCTCATGAGCGACGCCGATGTCAAGCTCGATGTCGGTCGTCAGCTCACTCGCGGTCTCGGTGCGGGCGCCGACCCCGAGGTGGGCAGGCGCGCCGCGGAGGATCACGCCGACGAGATCGAGCAGGCCCTCACCGGGGCCGACATGGTCTTCGTCACCGCGGGCGAGGGCGGCGGAACAGGGACCGGGGGAGCCCCGGTGGTCGCGCGTATCGCGAAGTCCATCGGCGCACTCACCATCGGCGTCGTCACCAAGCCCTTCGCCTTCGAGGGCCGCCGCCGTCAGACCCAGGCCGACGCGGGCGTCGCCCGGCTCAAGGAAGAGGTCGACACCCTCATCGTCGTGCCCAACGACCGGCTGCTGGAGATCAGCGACCGCGGCATCTCGATGATCGAGGCGTTCGCCACGGCCGACCAGGTGCTCCTGGCCGGTGTGCAGGGCATCACCGACCTCATCACGACGCCGGGTCTCATCAACCTCGACTTCGCGGACGTCAAGTCGGTCATGCAGGGCGCCGGCTCGGCGCTCATGGGCATCGGCTCCGCGCGCGGCGCCGACCGCGCCATCAAGGCCGCCGAACTCGCCGTCGAGTCGCCCCTGCTCGAGGCGTCGATCGAGGGCGCGCACGGCGTGCTGCTGTCGATCCAGGGCGGCTCGAACCTCGGCATCTTCGAGATCAACGACGCCGCGCAGCTGGTCAAGGAGGCGGCGCACCCCGAGGCGAACATCATCTTCGGAACCGTCATCGACGACACGCTCGGCGACGAGGTGCGGGTCACCGTCATCGCGGCCGGCTTCGACGGCGGCGAGCCGCAGACGCGTATCGAGCCGATCGTGGCCGAGCGTGCGACGCCCGTGCTCCCGTCGGTGTCCGCCGACGAGGCGGCCCGCGACCTCGCCGAGGTCGAAGAGAAGGAGACCGTGTCGGTGTCGATCTCGTCGTCGCACGAGTCGGTCTTCGGCGAGGACGACCTCGATGTTCCCGACTTCCTGAAGTGACCCTCGCCCAGCGGCTCGGCGACCTCGACGCCCGCATCGCGGATGCGGCGAGGTCGTCGGGCCGTGATCCCGCGGCGCTGACCCGCATCGTCGTCACGAAGTTCCACCCGGCATCCCTCGTCGCCGAGTTGCACGCGCTCGGGGTGCGGGACGTCGGCGAGAACCGCCAGCAGGAGCTGACGACCAAGCGCGGCGAGCTGCCGGAGCTCGCCGACCTCACGTGGCACTTCATCGGCCAGGCGCAGACCAAGAAGGCGCGTGCGATCCGCGCGGCCGCGGCCGTCGTGCACTCGGTCGATCGCGATCGGCTCGCCGACGCGCTCCACGCGGCTGGTCCCGACGCGCCGACGCTGGAGGTGCTGCTGCAGGTGAATCTCACCGACGATCCCGGTCGCGGCGGCGTCGATCCGACAGGCGTCGAAGCCCTCGCCGAGCACGTCGCGACGGCATGCCCGTCGCTGCGGGTGCGGGGCGTCATGGCCGTCGCACCGCTCGACGAGCCGCCCGCGCCGGCCTTCGTCCGGCTTGCCGCCGCATCTGCCGCCGTGCGATCCGTGGTGCCGGATGCCGACTGGATCTCGGCCGGCATGTCGGCCGATTTCGTCGAGGCGATCGCCGCCGGCGCGACACACCTGCGGATCGGCTCGGCAATCACGGGTCCGCGCGCGGTGCCCGGTTAACCTGAATCAGACGAGCAAACGGAGGATGCGATGTCGAACCCGCTCAAGAAGACCATGGTGTACCTGGGCCTCGCCGACGAGGAAGACGCCTACGACGAGCAGCCCGAGGCGACTCCGGCGCCGCGCCGCGAGAAGCCCGTCGAGAAGACGGCTCCCGTGACGCCGCTGCACCGTCCCGCCGTCGTGCGCCAGCCCGCCGCGGGCACGGTGAGCGAGATCCTCACGGTTCACCCCAAGCAGTACCGCGATGCACAGGGCATCGCCGAGGCGTTCCGCGACGGCATCCCCGTGATCATCAACCTCTCGCAGATGAGCGATGCCGACGCGCGTCGCCTCGTCGACTTCGCGAGCGGTCTGTCGCTGGGGCTGTTCGGTCGCATCGAGCGGGTCACCAGCAAGGTGTTCCTGCTGTCGCCGGAGAACATCGCGGTGTCGGGTGAGGGCGCGGTTGCGCAGGCCGACCCCGAGGCCGCACCCTTCGCACCGTAGTCGTGGAGGCCGTCAGGCTGATCGCCGGCATCGCCAACACGCTGCTGGTGCTCTACATCCTGCTGCTGCTGGCCCGCGTCGTGCTGGAGTACATCCCGCTGTTCAATCGCGAGTGGCGTCCGCAGGGGTTCGGGCTCGTCGCCGCAGAGATCGTGTACACCGTGACCGATCCGCCGCTGAAGTTCTTCCGCAGGCTCATTCCTCCGCTGCGGCTGGGCACAGTGGCGATCGATCTGGGATTTCCCGTGACGATGCTGTGCTGCTTCGTGCTGCTGTCGATCACCGGGGCGTTCATGCGCGCCTGACGCCCACGGTTCAGCGCCGCGCAAAGACGCGAGTGTGCCGTTCTCGCGCCCCGCAGACGCGCGCACTATGCTGTTCGGATACGGCTCGCCGACAGCGGGTCACCCCGAATCGGCCCCGTCGTGAAGCTTTGAAAGAGGACAACACCATGGCCCTTACCCCCGAAGACGTCGTCACCAAGCAGTTCCAGC
>CAYOTY010000029.1:8529-10059 GCA_964406995.1 uncultured Microbacterium sp. | reverse complement strand
CTCGGCGATGGTCTTGCGCCACTCGACGAGAACGAGGAGCTGAAGGCCAAGCTGGCCGCGTACGAGTCCGGCGCTGCGCCGGTCGAGGCCGCTCCCGCACCGGTCGAAGAGCCCGTCGTCGAAGAGGCGCCCGCGCCCGTCGAGGCCCCCGTCATCGAGGCTGCTCCGGTCGTCGAGGCCGCCTCGGTGGTCGAGTCCGCTCCGGCAGCCGCATCGGCCGGCATCATCGAGCTCGCCCAGCGTCTGCACGACGAGCACGTCGCCGAGGGCCAGGCCCAGAAGGACAAGCTGATCTCCGAGGCGCAGGCGCAGGCCGCATCGATCCTCGCCGAGGCCGAGGCCAAGGGCCGCGACGAGATCGCGCGCCTCGACGCCGAGCGCACGACGCTCGAGACCCGCATCAGCGAGCTGCGTCAGTTCGAGCGCGACTACCGCACGCAGTTGCGCGGCTTCATCGAAGAGAAGCTCCGCGACCTCGATGTCGCCGGCTCCTCGTCGGGCGCGACGCCCGTGGCGTCGGCCGGCTTCTAGGCCGCGCCCTTTGACAGGTCGAGATTCGCGGTCCCGCAGGGGACACGCAGCGGCGGCCGGCATCACCATCGCAATCCTCGCGGTGCTGGTGCTGGCCGCCGACCAGTTCACCAAGCACCTGGCGCTCGAGAACCTGCCCTACCAGCAGCCGGTGCGGGTGTGGGGCGACTTCCTGCAGTTCTATCTGACGCGCAACCCGGGTGCGGCATTCTCGCTCGGCGAGGAGGTCACCTGGATCTTCACGATCATTCTGGCCGCCGCGGCGGTCACGATCGTCGTGCTGGGCGTGACGCGGGTGCGATCGCGCGTCTGGGCGATCGTGCTGGGTCTGCTGCTCGGCGGCATCCTGGGCAATCTCACCGATCGCCTCGTCCGTGAGCCCGGGTTCCTGATCGGTCACGTCGTGGACTTCATCAACACTCCGTGGCTGTGGCTGGGATTCAACCCTGCGATCTACAACGTGGCCGACATCTTCATCGTCACGATGATGATCGCGGTCGCCGCGCTCGTGATGATCGGCCTGCGCCTCGACGGCACGCGTGAGGTGCGCGTGAGCGACACGGCACCCGACACGTCTCCGGCCGCACCGGCCGACCAGGACTGACATGGAATCGCGCAGCGTGCCCGTTCCCGACGGGCTCGACGGAGTCCGCGTCGACGCCGCGCTCGCGAAGATGCTGGGGTTCTCGCGTACCTTCGCGGCAGAGATCGCCGAGGCCGGTGGCGTGCGGATGGACGGGCGCACGATCGGCAAGTCCGACAGGCTGCGCGCCGGCGGATGGCTCGACGTCGAGTGGGAGAACCGGCGCGAGCCCGAGATCGTTCCGGTCGCGGTGCCGGATCTCGGCGTCGTGTACGACGACGATGACATCGTCGTCGTCGACAAGCCGTCCGGAGTCGCCGCACATCCCTCGGTCGGCTGGGAGGGACCGACGGTGCTCGGCGCCCTCGCCGCCGCCGGGTTCCGCATCGCGACGACGGGCGCTGCCGAACGACAGG
>CAYOTY010000029.1:0-8519 GCA_964406995.1 uncultured Microbacterium sp. | reverse complement strand
AGGGCGTCGTGCACCGCCTCGACGTCGGCACGAGCGGGCTGATGGTCGTCGCCAAGAGCGAGCGGGCCTACACGACGCTCAAGCGTGCGTTCAAGGAGCGCGAGGTCGAGAAGATCTACCACGCCGTCGTGCAGGGCCACCCTGATCCGCTGGCAGGCACGATCGATGCGCCGATCGGGCGCCATCCGTCGCACTCCTGGAAGTTCGCGGTCACGCCGGACGGCAAGGATTCGATCACCCATTACGAGACGATCGAGGCGTTCCGCGGCGCCTCGCTGCTGGAGATCCACCTCGAGACCGGCCGCACGCATCAGATCCGCGTGCACATGGCGGCCCACCGGCATCCCTGTGTCGGCGACCCGCTGTACGGGGGCGACCCGACGCTGTCGGCGAGGCTGGGCCTGATCCGCCAGTGGCTGCACGCCCACGAACTGTCGTTCGCGCACCCCGTCACGGGGGACTGGGTGACGTTCACCTCGGCCTATCCTGCCGACCTCGCGCATGCCCTCGAGGTGCTGCGCGGCGAGTGATCGTGAACCGTCCGTGCCGCACGGGGGAATATCAAGTGTGAGCACGGACAGCACGATCATCAGACGCTCCCTCGGGGAGCCCTCGGCGTTCGCCGAGCTGTTCGAACGCCATTCCGCTGCCGTCGGACGATTCGCCGCCCGACGGGTGGGTCCCGAGGCGGCGGGGGACGTGCTGAGCGAGACGTTCCTCATCGCCTTCCGCAAGCGGTCGTCGTTCGATGCGGCATGGGACTCCGCGAAACCCTGGCTGCTGGGCATCGCGACCCGTGTCATCCATCGGCAGCGGGGCCAGGAGGCCAGACAGTGGCGGGCGATCGCGGCATCCGTCGCCGTCGCCGAGCCCCACTCGGGAGGCGGCATGGATCGGGCGGACGAACGCGCGGATGCCGAAGCCGCCGTGCGAGGCCTGACCGCTCGCATCGCCGCGCTGCCGGCCCGCGACCGCGAGACCCTGCTGCTGTACGCGTGGGGCGAGTTGACCTATGAACAGATCGCCGCGGCACTGGGTGTGCCCGTCGGCACCGTGCGCTCACGGCTGAACCGCGTCCGGCGACGGCTCGCGGGGCCACCCGTCGGCCAGGAGCGCGAGGAGGAGAGCAATGGACGAGCTGTCGAGCAGAGTGCGTGAGCTCGCGCCCGACGTCGACGTGGCGTCGGATGACGTGGAGTGGGCACGCGAGGCGCTGCAGGACGCGATCGCGACCGAGCGGCCGCGGCGTCGACGCGCGCTGAAGATGAGGGCGCCGTGGCGGATGCCGGCGGGAGCGATCGCCGCAGTCGCCGCGGTCGCGATCGTGGCCGTGATCGCCGCGGGCGCCATCGTGGCCTCGCAGTGGCTGTCGCGCCCGGCCCCCGATGTGGCCGACGAGTGGGCGCAGGACTTCGACCTGTCGAGGCCGCTGCTCGATCAGCTCGAGCCCGGACAGTACGTCCGCGTGGCGATCACGACCGAGTCGGGCTCTCGCTACGAGTCGGCCGATCGGGCGTTCTCCGCCGACAGCTACGTGCTGCTGCGCACGGTGAACTCGCAGTATCTGGCCGTCGACGCCGACTGGAAGAACGTGAGCGGCGAGCTGCCTCCCGAGATCATCGGGACGGCCGGCCCTGACGGTGAGGCGATGGCCGCGGAGGTCGCGCTCGACGAGCCGTCGTTCGTCTACGAGGCCAACACTCCTGATCGGGGATGGCTCGATGACCTGCCGTCGGACGGCGCGGGGCTCTTCGCCGCGATCGCGGAGCGCAACGGATCGGAGCCGCCGCCGTCGGCCGCGGAGTCGGAGGGGATGTTCTGGATGCTGGTCCTGTCGGATCCTGTCTGGTACGCCCTCACGGCGCAGCAGCGGGACGCCGTCATCGACTATGCGAGCGAGGGTCCCAGTACGAACCGCACCGACCGCGGTGACGTCGTCGAGCTCACCTTGGGCGACCCGGTGATGCAGACGCTGGTGCTCGACGCACAGTCGTTGCTGCCGATCTCGGGCGTGGTCGTGTCGGGCGCCATGGGCGGCGACGAGAATCTGCCGGACTCGACGTTCCGCTACCGGTACTCGATCGTCGACGAGGCGCCGAAGGTCGTCATCCCCGACGACCCGGCGACGATCAGCTGCAACGGCACGCCGATCCCCGGCTCGGTCTACTACTACGAGGATCTCGACGAGATGCTCGACGAGAACGGTCGTGCCGCCGTGGCCGGGCAGGGTGTGCCGGCGCTCGCGGCCGACGAGTGGTACGCCGTGTCGCAGACGCCCGAGCAGGTCGTGCTGTGGTCGTGGGAGCTGCACGGACAGCAGCTGACCGACGGTGCAGTGCCGGCGGGCATGGCCGGCGGCGTCACCCACGAGCTGATGACGATCTCGCACACGAGCAGCGGCGGATGGCAGCTGACGGGCTGGGAGACCTGCGTCCTGAAGCAGGTGCTGCCCGACCACGACGTGGCAGACGTCGAGCTCGACCCGGCGTTCCCGCTGACGGGAGAGTCGACCGAGCTGCGCCTGCTGGTCACCGGCGTCTTCTGCGAGGGCGTCGACCCGGCCGAGGAGGTCGAGCTCGTCGAGAAGCAGGAGTACCCGGGCGAGGACGTCGTCGAGGTGCTCATCGGCATCCGCAAGCCGGCCGATGCCGAGTGCGCCACGACCGTGCAGACCGTGCCGTTCACGGTGGCGTTGGACGAACCGCTCGGCGCCGCGTCGATCCGTGACCTGACGTACATGGAGGAGCGGCTGCTGCGCGAGCGTCAGTGATGCGGCGTGTCATGCTGGCGGCGTGAACCGGATCCGCGCATTCCACCAATACCTGCCGTGACCACCGACAGCGACATCGTCCGGCGCTCGCTGGAGGTGCCCGCGGCGTTCGCGGAGCTGTTCGATCGCCACGCGCGGGTGCTGGGGGCCTTCGTGTCGCGCCGCGTGGGCGGTGAGGCGGCGGAGGACGTCGTGAGCGAGACGTTCCTGACGGCGTTCCGGCGCCGGGCGGACTTCGACCTGGCGCAGGACTCGGCCAAACCGTGGCTGTTCGGCATCGCGGTACGCCTCATGCGCAATCATCGCGCGCGCGAAGCGGCGCACTGGCGGTCGATCGTCTCGGCGGCCGGAGTGCTCGCCGACGGGCACGACGGCGACATCGGTGCCGCCGGTGAACGGATGGATGCCGCGGCGACGCTGCGCCGGCTCGCGCCTGCACTGGCATCCCTGCCGGCACGCGACCGCGAGACGCTGCAGCTGTACGCATGGAGCGGTCTGACGTACGAGGAGCTGGCCGTCGTGCTGGGCGTCCCGGTGGGCACCGTGCGATCGCGGCTCAACCGTGTGCGCCGGAAGCTCGGCGAGGCGATGCCGGCGACGGCGGCAGAACAGGAGGTGCGTCGTGGAACTGCGTGACGTGCTGGACGGACTGGGTTCCGACGACTTCGGCGACGATGCGGCGGCGCGCAGCCGCGCGCGCGTGCTGGCGGGGATCGCGGCGGCTCCTCCGACTGCGAGCCCAAGGCGGCGCACGGTGCGTGAGCGCTGGCACTGGAGCGGCGGACTGATCGCCGCCGTGGCGGCGGTCGTGGTCGTCGCACTCGTCGCGGTGGGCGCGGTGCTCTCCGCGCAATGGCTCGGCAGCGCACCGCCGCCGACCGCGGGCGATCCGCAGACCCTGGACCTGTCGGCGCCGCTGCCGCAGCAGCTGGGCCCGGGGGAGTACCTGCGCATCGCCACGACGCGGGAGTCGAGCTACACCGATGCACTGCCGAAGGTCGACGGCGGCGGGCCCGTCGCCGATGCATATCTTCGGGTCCGCACTGTCGACGTCCTCTACGTCCCTGCCGGGAGCGGTCCGTGGACCGGTGTGACATCAGAGGAGTCGCCCGAACTGGTCGGGCCGGGCGGTGGTGCCGATGCTGCGGCGCTCGCCGCGCAGGGAGCATGGCGGGAGGAGACGGAGGTCTTCGAGTGGCCGGAGTCCTTGGGCGTGAGCGCGCAACGGCTTGCCGATCTGCCCGAGGACGGACTCGTGCTCATCGGTGCGCTCAGTGAAGGCCGCGGGGTTCCCGGAGGCGATGCCGAGGTCGCCGCTCAGCTTCTGCTGACCGACCCCGTACTGCTGCTGATCACCCCGGAGCAGCGACGAGCGTTCCTCGGTGCGCTCGCTGCCTTCGAGACGTTCACCGTCACCGCGGACGGCGATGAGACCGTGGTGACTGCGCTGCCGTTCCCGTCCTCGGCAGAGCACACGGGAGTCACGGATCCGACGACTGTCGTCTTCGTCGGTCCCGCCGCCCTGCCGTTGCGCGGGGCCGTCGACACCAACCCGTCGCAGACTCCCGACTTCATCGAGCTGCCGATCGACGAGTGGGAGGTAGACCTGTCCATCGTCTCGTCGGCTCCCGACGTCGTCGTCGACGAGCCTGAGCAGCCTGCGGCGGGACCCGACGGATACTGGTGCGCCTACCGGCACATCCCGCAGGCAGTGGTCGACGATCCGGTCTACGCCGAAGACCTCGATGCCGACGGGATCGCCGCCCTGGTCGAGGCGGCGATCTGGCCGACGATCGAGCAGATGCCGCGGGCGTGGATCGTGGTGTCGGCCAGCGAGGGCGACATGCTGCTGTTCACCGATCAGCTCACGATGCAGGCCGGCTGGCTGCTCGAGGGCGCGCCGCCTGACCACCAGATCGCCGAGCTGTACCGGGAAGGCGGCAGCTGGACGGTCGGCAACGAGTCGCTGTGCGCGCTGCAGCGAGACCTCGGCGCCCTCGCTCTCGCCGATGTCGAGCTCGACCCCGCACATCCACCGCGGGCAGGTGACGAGGAGGTGCACTTCCTCGTCACCGAGCGCGACTGCAATTCCGGGCAGCCGGCCGACGGTCGCGTCGAGCTGGAGAGCGGCTACTACGACGGCGTGGTCATGGAGGTCACGATCGGCGTACGTCCGACGGGGGAGCCAGCCACCTGCCCCGGCAACCCGCCGACGTCGTTCGTCTTCGAGCTGAAGACGCCGTGGGTCGAGGGCACCGTCGTGCGCGACATGACCTATGTGGACCCGCGCGAGCTGCCGATGCCATGACGGCGTCGTGCACGCGGATGTCGGGGGTCCGTGGCATCCTGGGCGGCATGGGCATCGAGGTGCGGCCAGCGACTGAGTTCGAGGATGTCGCTGCGGTCGTGGGGCCGAAGAACCCTGACGCGACGGTGTGCTTCTGCCTCAACTACCGCCTCGGGTCGGGTGAGGCGCGCGCGCTGCGTGGGCAGGCCCGCACAGCGCGGGTGCGCGAACTCTGTGCGCAGGACCCGCCGCCGGGCGTGCTCGCCTACGACGGCGGCGAGCCGGTGGGGTGGGCGGCGCTGCACCCGCGTGCGCAGACGTCGTTCGCCCGAAGCCGCAAGATTCCGCACGTCGACGATCTCGATGTGTGGGCGCTGTGGTGCTTCCGGGTGAAGGCCGGTCATCGCGGTCGGGGGCTCCTGCATCATCTGATCGCGGGCGCGGTCGAGATCGCACGATCAGCCGGTGCTCCGGCGATCGAGGGCTATCCCGTGGACAATCGTGGAGATCGGTTCGACAGCACGATGGCCTATGCCGGCACGCGCGCGCTGTTCGAGCGGGCCGGGTTCGTCAAGGCGGCCGACACCGACTCCGTCTTCGTCGGATACCCGCGGGTGCTGATGCGAAAGGAACTGTGATGGCCACTTCTGCACTGCTGGCGCGGCACCATGGCGCGGCGAACGGGCTCTATCTCGAGCTGATCGACACGCTCGACGCCGAGCAGCTCGGATCACGCATCCCGGGGGTGCGATCGAGCCCCGTGCGCAATCATTTCTGGTGTGTCGTGGGGGCACGCGAGAGCTATGTGCGCGCCGCGCGCGCCGGCTCGTGGCAGGGGTTCGCCAGCTCGCTCGAGGCCGACGACGATCCGGTGGCCGTCCGGGCTGCGCTCGAGCGCACGGCCGCCGAAGTCGCCGCCTGGCTCGGTGAGCTCGCTGACGACGATGAGTACGGGTGGGACTGGGCGCTCCACCTGCTGGAGCACGAGACTCAACACCACGGCCAGCTGATCCGCTACTTCTACTCCGTGCCACTGACGGTGCCGCGCTCGTGGGTCGAGCACTACGCCCTCGAGGAGCAGTAGCGCTGCGGCCCCGTTCCTCGAGTGCCGCCGCGTCAACGGCGGTATATCGAGACGCAGCATCCCTGCCGCAACGAACACGCCACGACGAGCACGCCCCTCCGACAGTGGAACCGATTCCACCCCCGGTTTTCCACAGGTTTCAGGCCGTCCCGGGTGAGAATAGCCTCATCCATAGATCGTAGATATGTTCGATAGTCGAGGGTAGACTGGGGGCATGACCAGCACCCTCGACGCTCTCACCGCCGCAGTCGCGGCGGTGGCCGGGCAGTGGCCGGGCGAACACGTCGAGGGGTGCGACTCGGGGCGGCTCGCGGCCCTCGGTGATGCGGTCGGCACAGCGCGGCGGCTGCTGGACGCGGTCGCATCGCAGCTGGCTGCGGAGATCTCCCGGCAGTCGCGTCCGGAGTTGGGCACGGACTCTCTTGCGAAGCAGCAGGGGTTCCGGAATGCGACCGTGATGCTGGCTGCGACCCTGGGCACGTACCACGGTGAGGCCGCGAAACTGATCCGGGTGGGGGAGGCGGTCGTACCGCGGGTGCTGTTGACGGGGGAGTACGCCCCGTCCCGCCATCCCCACGTCGGCGATGCCCTCGCGGCGGGCGGATTGGGCAAGGATGCCGCGGCGGCGATCATCAGCATGCTGGACCGGGTGGCCGTGAAGGCGGGGCGTGCGGCGACCGATGCCGCTGAGCGGACATTGGCCGAGCAGGCGCCGGGGCTGACTCTGGACGCTTTGGCGAGGGTGATCGCGCGGGCGGAGGCGTATCTGGATCCGGACGGGGTCGCGCCCCGCGAAGACGAGCTGCGTGCCAAGGAGCACCTGAAGCTGCGGGAAGACCCGCAGGGCGGGTTGCAGGTGTCCGGGTACTTCGGTCCCGAGAGCGCCGCCCCGATCCGTGTCGCGATCGAAGGATATGTCACCGCGGCGTTGGCGGCGCAGCGCGACGGGGAGCGTGGCCCGGCAGAAGCAGGTGGGGACGACACTCTGCTGGTCGACGAGCTCGTCGATCCGGGGAGGAAGTCGATCCCGCAGTTGCAGGCCGACTCATTGGTCGCGTTCTGCACCCACCTGGCCGGGTGCGAGAACAAGGACGTGCCGTTGCAGGGTGCGACCGTGGTGGTGCGGGTGAGCCTGGAAGACCTGGAAGCCGGCACCGGATACGCGACGATCGACGGTGCCACCGCACCGGTCTCCATCTCCACGGCCCGGCGGATGGCCGCCGACGCCGGGGTCATCCCGTGCGTGCTCGGTGGCGACGGTGAGATCCTCGACTGGGGCAGACAGAAGCGCCTGTTCACGAGAGCGCAGCGCCTGGCGCTGGTGGAGCGTGATGGCGGGTGCGCGGTTTGCGGCGCCCCGCCGGGACATACCAAAGTCCATCACCTCGCGTGGTGGAAACGCGACACCGGCGCCACCGACCTGGACAACGGTGTACTGCTGTGCACGTCGTGTCACCACCGGATCCACGACAACGGCTGGAGCATCCACATCGACGGTGTCGGCATCCACGCCAGAGTCTGGTTCATCCCGCCGCCCTGGATCGACCGCGACCAGACCCCGCGACTGGGCGGACGAGCCCGCTTCGACTACGTTCCCGCGTGATCGCATGATCGCGTGATCGCGTTCAGCGCCCGCCCACGAAGGAGGCCGGATCGTCCTCGGCGACCGACAGCGCGATCTTGCGCACGTGGAACTGCTCCACATCGACGAGCTCGCCCAGGCCGTACCAGCCGACCTCGGTCAGCTCGCCGTCGGCGGGGTGAGGTTCGCCCGACACCCAATCGCAGCGGAACACGAGGTCGAGATAGTCGACCTGATCGCCGTTCGCATAGGTGATGCGGGGGAGTTGCTGCACGAGCGCCAGCCGGGTCGCCCGCACCACCACGCCGGCCTCCTCGAGGCACTCCCGGACGGCCGCGTCGGCGGGCTCTTCACCCGGGTCGACGATGCCCGACACGCACTGCCACGCGCCATTGTCGGCGCGTCGGCCGAGCAGCAGCTTCTCGTCTTTGAACACGACCGCCGTCACGCCCACGAGCGGCAGCGGGTCGTGCCCGATCTTCTCGCGCAGCGACAGGACGAACTCGGGGGTGGCCATGGGCTCAGCGTACGTGGTTCACCTTCAAGGTGAGGGTGAGACGACCTCGCCGCCACCGACCTGCCGCGGCCGCCCGATGTCGGAGGCCTTCGTAGACTCGAACCCGTGGCATCCGACTCTTTCGTTCACCTGCACGTGCACAGCGAGTACTCGATGCTCGACGGCGCCGCCCGTATCGGGCCGATGGTGCAGGAGGCCGTGCGCCTCGGCATGCCCGCGATCGCCGTCACCGACCACGGCAACACCTTCGCCGCTTTCGAGTTCTACAGGGCCGCGAAA
>CAYOTY010000028.1:9340-26666 GCA_964406995.1 uncultured Microbacterium sp. | reverse complement strand
ACTCCATCCTCGTTTCCAAGATCAGGAGCCTCCATCAAACCCAGAGCGCTTCACTCCTCCCATCCGAAGCGCCCCAGGGACTACTGAGCTGGCCTCGACACACAAGGGGGAACGCCCGTGTCTCCCAAACCACCCGATAGGAACGAAAGACAACCCGATGCCGGCGCGTCGAGGTCGATGAGCCACTTGCGGTACCTCATGCAGAGAGGGACGTGATGAGGGGAATCGGGGCCCGCGCACCCGATTGGCGGGCCCCGCCAGGAAGGGACGCCCCCAGAGCGTACCCCCTTGTGCCCCGCGAGCCCGATCGCGGCGACACCTTCACGTTACGCACACCCAACGGCGAGCACATCCACCGTGAGGTGGACATCGAATCAGACTACGGTATGACAAGCGAAACGAGAGTGCAGCGATTGCGAGCGAAGGCCAAAGCTGTAGGCCTACCCCGACGGGTGCCCAGGGCACTTCCTTGGGGAACATGTACCAAATGAGACCCGGGCGCAGCCCTTACTGTTGGGGACGTCAGGGGCGATCATTCCTCCGCCGGGTGTTCAGTTCCTTGCCCAGTTGCACTCCGCCCGCCACGACCAGCCCGAATCCGATGATGAGAATGATGCCCCGCAACCACGGCGCAGGGTTTGCGAAAATCAGCTCGGTCGATGCGAAAATTAATGTCGCCGCCACGAAGTACCAGACGGCGACCTGCGGGGAGTTGTCTTTCGTTGCCATCAAGCGTCCTCTTTCTCCTAAGAGTTCGTGCTCGAATGATGTTACGCACACGCAACCGAGGCCGCGTCCACCTTCAGAAGGATCTTCGACGAGTTGTGACCGGGGGTCCGATACAAGTGGATCTGTCCGGGCCTCGCGGTCGGTGGTGCCGATTGTTGGTGAGGTCAATGACGCTTCGGTATCGCACGAAACGATCAGTATCATCACGGATGAGAGGATCGCGAGATGACCGAGCGGCAGAAACGGTCATTGAGCGCGGAAGCGCGCTCGGTCAGCTGAACTGGTGGTGGCCGCGGTCGATCTCGCCAGCCACATTGAGCCCCTCGGGAGAAACGCTCACCGTGAAAGGCTCGCCTCTGCTGAAGGCGCCGAAAATCTCGATGTGGTTGCCCTGTGAAAGATACTCGTCTTTTACGAGATCAACCAGGTTGGTGAAAACGACGACATCGCCACCCGGTTCGTAGTTCGCACTCCAATGGTTTAGAGCCTCCTGGACTCGAGCGATCGGAGACGAAAGCGTGATCGTCATGATGGCTGACCCCGCAGGGTAGGTTGCCGTGGCATCCGAGCCATTCCAGTTCATCCCGTTGATGCTAAGTTGTCCGATCGGCTGGCCATTCTCCATCCATGCGTATGCGCCGCCATGCAGGTAGAGAGTGCCTCCTGTCGCCGGAGGCTCAGAGGCCGCCTGCGCTGGGGTCGCGACCGTGAGCGCGATCACGGGGACGCTCCATGCTGCTGCGCCTATCACCGTCCGGCGACTGACGCTCAAGTTGCTTTTCCTGGACATCGCGCAAGCGTAACGGTGCGAACTGGGAGAACGGTACGAGTCGTCTCTATCGACGATGGTCGAGAGCGTACGCTTGCCTGCTCGGAGAGCAGTCCGCGCGAGCTACCGTCCGTTCTGTTGAATTCTGTCCATCTCCGTCAACGTCGAGGCGCTCTGCGTCCTGGAGCGAGGGCGCTTCCGTCTGAGTGAGAAGTCGAGAGCGCGAATGTGATGCCCAGAGGCGTCGTGTTTGCCGCGATTTTCTTCGCGGCCTTCTGGCCTTTGTCCTTAGACATTGCACCTCTCCTTCGCAAGAGGACTCATGTCCATGGCTGACCATAGTCGACGGCCCAGGAAACGCAAGTCAGAGGCGGTGCGATGAGATCAACAGCGCTTCGGGGTAGCGGCCCGTGGGCCAGGCCCAACTCAGCCATCTTCCTCCACTGTGATCCGTCTCACCAGCGCACGTGCCGCCATGAGCGTTATGACCAGCAGAGTGACAGCCCAGAAGCCGCCGAGGTACACGGCATCCCCGAGGATGACGTCGGTGAGCCAAAGAATCAGTGCCTTGCTCCCTGCCCCAAGTATCGGCAGCGATACCGCGGCCGTGAATCTCGCCCGGCGGGTCTTCGAGTCCTTGATTCGGCGGACAATGCGTCCCTTGACCCAGATCACGCCCTCCAGGGCGACCTTCAAGAGGATCGCCGTCACCAGGGATGCGAGGAAAGTCTCACTGATGACCGTCGGGAACAGCTGCGTAAAGTGCACAGCACGATCAGGTAGACCAGAACATCGGCCAGATCCGTGGCGCGGAGGCGAATGTGTCTCACGCCCCAAGCGTAGACGTGGAAGTAGGCGCCCTGGCTGATGTCGAGAGGGAGACCTGGTGGGATGAGACCGAGATGACCGCCGCTCAGTGGGACTTCTATATGACGATCTGGGAGGTCGTGATAATATCCGCCGTTTCCGGGAACCCTGGCAATGTGCTGACGGCAGTGGCCGTTCCCGTGCCGGTGACCGCCACGTAGACGATGCCTTGAGTGATTCCGTCCTCGAGGTAGACCGTTACCGTGTCATCGGAGTCCGCGATAGCTTCACCACCGATCACCGCGGACACCGTTACATGTGCGCCCATCGGGGGTGTGAATTTTATCGTCGTGCCGGAGGGCAGGACGCCAGGTTCGATAGTGCCGTCAACGATCACTCGCCCGTGGATCTGGAACTGCGTCGTCACCCCAGAGGGCGCGACGGAGTCCCAAAGGACTTGGGCGAACGTGGCGTCGGGCTCCTCGGTCGATGCCGCAGCCATCGGGACAGCGGCGGCAAGCGCAACTACCGGTGTCGCCCAGGCTGCAGCCTTGAGGATGGTTCGACGGTCGATCTCGTGATGCGGAGCTTCAAGTGGGCGCATGAATCTGAGGATAGCGGACTGGCGACCCACACCCGGACTGGAATGCTCGCTCCACGGTTACCCGGAGTATCGGCCCCAGAGAGGGGCTGCGCCAACATCGCATGCCTTGACGATCGACATCAGCATCAGGGGAGTGCTGGCAGGTTGTCGCCGTCATCTTGGGAGGCTCAGCTGTGGCTGCGCTGGTCAGTGGAGTTATTAGGCCTTGTCGTAGACCGTCGCTCCCATCGCCGTCAGCAAGCTGTTCTTGAACAACAGCGTCTCACCGAGACCGCACGTCTCATGCTGGATCTGTTCGCGACTGCTCATGGAGCGCCTACCGATGGACGAACCGGCATCGGAGTTAGGCAGCAGTTAGGGGCTGTCGACATGATCGCGATGATCGGGCAGAATAACCCCCACTATTCCGTGAGCCAGCGTTGTCGTTCCTGAGAGATATGGCGCAGCTGGCGACTAGAAGCGCTGGGCGTGCTCGACAGCTTCTGACCATTCAAGAAGTCGCGGCTGGAGCTCTGCGGAAGCTGGAGTCTGTTCCACCAGAAGCGATGACACACTGAATAAGCAGAGTCGAAGTGGTGGCTGCAGGCTGCTTCCCTCTTGGACGCATCCTCACACCTGACTCGGCGAGCACGATGCTGATGTATCCATGCGAGACGTGGTGCTTGTCGCGTAGCTCAGCAATGGTCATGCCGGCTCCGTAGTCTGTCGCTACCCAGCGTCGCTGGTCTTCTGGCAGTGGTTGACGGGCGTACGACGACGTTGTTAGCTCGAAGGAGGTTGAGGACAGCGTTGCGTGACACATTGAGATCGGTTGCGAGTGACGGGGCAGTCTCGCCGTTCGCGTAGCACTGCACGATGCTTGCACAGGCTTCGGCATCGAGACGTCGCGATACGGCATGAACACGAGGCTGCGCGACCGACTCGGAGCTAGCGTGGTTTCGTGCCTGAACTGCTCGCGACCTCGCCTGTTCGGGGGCGAGGGTGGCGCCGGCTGCATTCTTTGAATAGAGGTCGACAAGTTCTACAGGCGATGAGCCCCGGATCCCGGGGGGGGGTATCCAGGTCCTGCGTTCGGAGCGGGCCTTCGAGGTGCAATACGGGGCGGCGTGAGACAGGCGACGGGCAATAGACTGGGTGGAGGAAGACGGGGGACAGCGATGGGCAGGCGAGGTGTGCGGCGCGCGGTGGCGGTCGTGAGCGCGGCGGTGCTGGCGGCGGTCATGGCCGGATGCGGGCCCGCGCCCTGGACGCTCGATGACCCTGAGACACCCGCCGAGAGCACGCCACCCGTCGTCGTGGCGCCTCCGGTCCCGAACGACCTTTCCAGCGGCAGCACCGAACGAGAGCTCCAGGCGGGGCCGGCATCCGCGGCGATCAACTACTGGTCGTCGCTGTCGATGGACCGCTGGTTCCCGGCGGCGGTGAAGCCGGTGAGCCTGTCGCTGGTGACCGAGGTCGTTCCCGACAACGGCCAGAAGGTGTATCTGCAGAAGGCGTCGATGCTGGCGGTGCCGGCCAATGACACCACGACCTTCCCTCCTCTGGAGGAGCAGCTGGATGCGGCGGCGGTGACGCCCGGCTATCTGGTGCTCTCGCCGTACAGCTATTCGCAGACCTTCAACGTCGGGCCGGTGCCGGCCGAGGCGACCTATGTGACGCTGCACTTCACGTACGACTTCCTCGTTCAGACGACGCCGACGTCCAAGGAGTACGCGAAGCAGACGGCGACCGACACTCTGACGGTGGCGATCGCGCCGCAGCCCGCTGAAGAGGATGACTAGAGAAGAGAATCGGCGCGCCCCCGCACGAATGGCTGGACTTTCCTTCCGTATCGTGTGCCCCGGACTGCGCAGCGCAAGGAAATCTCAAGCCACACCTGAGGTCCGCTGAGGATTTCGCTGATAAAAGCATGCACATGCATGTTCATTCGTACACTGATGGAGGAGCGAGCGGGCGTCCTGGGCGCAGGCTTGCTTCACGAATCCGAACCCGCGAAACACAATGAGTTCACGGACCTGATCCGAAGGGTCCGTGAACTCATTGGGTCCGTTTCCTCTCCGAAAGACCGGTGATCGCCATGCGCTCTCGTCTCAGCCGCCGCGCAGCAGCCGCTCTCGTCACCGTGCTCGCCGTGGCGAGCACGACCGGCTGCGCGCAGATCGTCGACCTCTTCAACAGCGCCCAGGCCGGAGGTATCGAGCACAACGTGCCCACGCCGGCGCCGGAGGCGAACGCGTCGAGCTCGCCCATGCTGTTCGACTCGCGCTTCACCCACGACGGATCGGTCTCGCTGTCCAGCGATGTCGCCGACCAGCTCGAGGTGCGCCTGGACGTGTGGGCGAAAGACCCCAAGCGCACCATGGAATGGCATCCGCAGGGGCCGAAGAGCTTCGGCTTCGCGATCAACGTCTACGATCACCGCGTCGATGAGAAGGCCGTGCTCACCCAGAAGCGCCGCGTCTACATCTCCCACGTCGCCATCACCTCGCAGACCTCGCAGGACTCGTTCCAGACCTCGGCGCCGTTCCAGTTCAGCGCCGATCCGCGCACGCTCGTGCCCGCCGATACATTGCGCAGCGAGCGCGGCCTGCTGCTGAACAGCTATCAGGGGGGACTGCTGGTGCCGGAGCTCACGATCAACCAGCTCCCCGACGACACCCACGGCATCACCCTGCAGTTCGCGATCACGGTCGCGGTGGAGGGCACCGCCGACGACGAGACCTCCTTCCAGCAGCAGATGGTCTACCAGACGCTGCCGATCGCGATCTTCGGGCCCGAGGGGTGAGTGCGATGACGACTTCGCCCATGCAGAACCGCCGGGACCGAGAGGTCGCGGTCTTCGACGAGGATGCAGCGACCGCGATGGGGCACACCCCCGGTTTCGCCGACGACTTCGCGGCCGTGCTGGAGAGCACCTCCGTGCATCGCTCGACGATCGGATGCATCATCCCCGCCTACAACGAGGAGTCCTCGATCGGCGGTGTGATCGAGTCCCTGCTGGGGCAGACGCGAGTGCCCGATGTCATCCATGTGGTGGTCAACAACACCACCGACGGCACCGTCCGCGTAGCCTCGGAGTACGCGGGACCGCACACGATCGTGACGAACCTGGGCGAGCAGTTCACCGAGGTGTTCGTGCACGACATCGGCAAGAACCCCGACAAGAAGGTCGGCGCGCTCAACTACGGCTACGCGCTCGTGGAGGGCTATGACTACCTGCTCGGCGTTGACGGCGATACGATCGCCGATCCGCGGGCGGTGGAGTACCTGGAGACCGAGGCCGTCTCGGACTCCCGCATCGGCGGGATCTCGGCGATCTACTCCATCGACATCGAGCCGATCAAGGGCTTCGTCCCGCGGTTCCTGATCTCCGGTCAGCGCACCCAGTTCGCCGCCTTCAACCTGCAGAACCTGCTGCGCGGGCGCAACATGGCCGTGCTCGGCGGACAGTTCTCGATCTTCGCCACGTCGGCGCTGCGCGCGGTCATGAAGGCGAACCACCAGATGACCCCGTGGGTGCGCGACAGCGAGGTCGAGGACTCGCTGCTGTCGCTGCAGATCAAGAGCGCCGGATACCTGACCAAGATCAGCCCCTACGCCCGGGCGGACGTGGGCGGCATGACGACGCTGCGCGCCTACGACGCCCAGCAGGTGAAGTGGACCTTCGGCGCGATCGAGCTGATGTGGCCCGGACAGCGCGGCGACACGAAGGGCCAGCCCTTCCATCCCAACCTGCGGCTGCGCTGGTTCGAGAACTTCGGCATGCTCACGAACCTGTTCGTCCGCATCGCGTTCCTGACGCTGCTGGCCGGGTCGCTGTCGATCAACGCCTTCGTCTTCTCGCCGCTGTGGCTGATCCCGCCGCTGGTGGCGGTGATGCTGAACCTTCGGATCGCCTTCACGATGAAGGACCGGAAGGCCAGCGATGTGGCCTTCGCAGGACTGCTCCTGCCGGCCGAGATCTTCATGTGGATCCGGCTCAGCCATTTCGTGCGCTCATGGTTCCGGTTCCTCTCACGCAAGAAGGTCGACAACTGGGCCAAGCAGGCCCAGGCCGAGCGCGGCAGCGGCAGCGGGCACTGGACGCCGCTGATCCTCCTCGCCGTGGTCGTGATCGCCCTCGCGGTGATCTGGAACATGATCGGACCGGTCGCGCAGTCGACGATCCTGTGGGTGGGCTGGCCGGTCGTGGGCATCGTGACGGTGCTTCAGACCGTGCTGATGATCTTCAAGCTTCTCCGACGCCACCAGGGCTATCACGTCTGAGACCTGCCAGAGCTTCTGCTGCGCCACCAGGGAGCCCGCGCATCAGAAGCTCTGGCCCCGTCTGCGAGACGACGGCTGACGGTCCGGGGGAGTCCCTAGCTGGTGATCTCCGAGGTGAGGCGGTAGCCGACACCGCGCACGGTCTCGATGTAGCGGGGCTGGGTGGGGTTGTCGCCGAGCTTCCGGCGCAGGTTGGTCATGTGCGCCTCGATGGCGCGCTTGTCGGCGTCGCCGACGAAGTAGCTGGTCACATAGGACTCGCCGCGCAGCACCAGCGTGAGATCCGCCTTGCTGCGCACGCGACGCTTGGACTCCATGAGCGCGGCGAGGAGGTCGAACTCGGTGCGGGTCAGTTCGAGTTCGCGGCCCTGGATGCGGGCGATCCTCGATTCGGGATCGAGCGCAAGGTCGCGGTGGTGGATCCAGTGCGCGTCGGCATCCGCCACCTCCACCACGGTCGTCTGCGGGCCCTGCGTCTGGGGCACGACGATCGGCTCGGAGGCGGCCGGTGCCGCAGAAGGCGCCGGTGCCAGTGAAGGCGCCGTCGGCGCGGGGACATAGGGGAGCACGGCCTCGTCGGCGAAGACCCCCTGCTGCGGGACGGCGGTCTCCGGCATCCGTCGGGTTCCGGGGAACGAGGGGCCGGCCTGCTCCTGCCGGGGCACTCCCTGCTGCTGGCCTCGCGGACGGCGCAGCAGCGCGTCGATGCGTGCGCGCAGCTCCCGGGGGCGGAAGGGCTTGTTCAGGTACTCGTCGGCACCCGACCCGAGTCCCAGCACCACGTCGGCCTCTTCGTCGAGAGCGGTGAGCATGATGATGTAGGTGTCGCTGCCGGCGCGGATGCGCTTGGCCGCCTCGAACCCGTCGATGCCGGGCATGTTGACGTCGAGGGTGGTGATCAGCGGCTGATAGTTCAGCACGGCGCGGACGCCGTCGATGCCGTTGCCGGCGGACACGACTGAGAACCCGGCGGCTTCGAGCACCTCGGCGAGGAGGTGACGCACATCGGGGTCGTCTTCAACGATGACGGCGGTCTTGGGTCCGCCGAAGTGGTCTTCCATGGGAATCGACCTTGTCTGGGAGGTGTACTCGGGGGTACGGCTTCATGGTACAGGCGCAGGTATGTTAATGGTCTGTACTGAGATCGGTGTCGCGGGTCAGCGCCACCGCCCCTTCGGGCCACCACGCCCCGGCTGCGGGTGCGCCGTGACAGGGTCCGTCGCTCTCACCGGGGGGCTTGATCCAGAGGTTGGTGTCCACGACGTCGTCGCCGTAGGTGCCACCCGGCTCGCCGATCGTCTGCCCCGGAGGGTTGCACCACTCCGAACCGGCGGATGCCGCGCCGTTTCGCGCCGTGTCGACGATCGCGTGCAGCCCCGGCAGCTCGGCGGTGATTTGGCGGGCATAGGCGAACTCGTCCCAGGTGGCGCGGAAGTTGGAGACGTTGGTGGCGAAGCCGCGGATGCGGTCCTCCACGCCCACGCTGCGGATGAGCTCGGCCATCTGCGTGGCGGGCAGCCACCCGCTGTGCCCGGCGTCGAGGTAGATCCAGGTGTTCGGGGCGCCCAGCGCCTCGACCGCTCCGCGCAGCTGCGCGGAGCGGTCCGCTTGGTTGCCGCACTCGGGGGCCAAGGCGAGGCTGTCGGGCTCGAGGATGACGATCTTCTGCACGTCGGGGGCGCTGCGCAGTGCCGCGGCGATCTCCGACACCCAGGCGAGGTAGTCCTCGGGCGGCAGGCCGCCGGCCGAGTGGTTGCCGCAGTCGCGCTCGGGGAGGCCGTAGACGACGACAGCGAGGGCCACCCGCTGCTCGCGCGCCGCGGCGGCGAGAGTGATGGCGGTGACGCCGGCGGCGCCGGGCGGATCCTGCTCGGGGGTGAGCCAGTAGGCGGTCGGCTGCGCGGCGAGGTACTCGGTCGCGGCGTGCTGGGCGGCATCCATCGGCAGCTCCGTCAGAAGTGCCTGCCGGGCCTTGGAGGCCTCGGGAGCGAGCACCACTGTGCCGACGCCGGGCGGACTCGCCGTCACCGAGTACGCCACTGTGCGGACGCCCTGCACGAGCGCGCCGATGCCCACGAGGACGAGCGCGAGCACCGCGAACAGCACCGTGAACTGCACCCAGCGCCGCTTCGGGAGGAGACGTTCGATGCGCGTCTGCCAGCTTCGTCCTCGCGGGCGCGCTCTCTTCACCGTCGCCCCGCGCGCGCTCTTACTCAGTGCCACGGACGCGCTCCCATCGGTCCCCGCCGTCTGCGCGGGCGACGATCGCGGCCGCAGCCGCGGCGATGATGAGATCGTCGAGGTCGTAGCCGACGCTGGACACCTGCGCCCAGCCGATGCTGGCCGAGACGCCGATGGGCACGGGCTGGCTCGGGTCGACGGTGGAGATGTTCTCCAGCAGAGCGGTGAGGATCTCGCGCAGACCTCCTTGCGCGCGCGGCACGAGAGCGACCACCCGCGTAGGGCTCATCACCTCGATGTCGGCATCGGCCGGCAGGTGCGCGCGCACCTCCTTGACGAAGCGGTCGCTGACCTTGTTGAAGTCGGCGGTGCTGGATGCGGCGCGGATGTCGTCGGGGTTGTCGATGCGGATGTCCAGCAGGGACCACCAGGGGTCGGCGACCGCTTTGGCGCGTTCGAGCCGGTCCTCGGCGACCGTCTGGAACTGCGCATGGGTGATGCTGCGATGCACCGCATCCGCCCGGGTGGTCAGCAGCAGCGTGGTGACCAGGTTGCAGACGACGTACACCGTCGCCCCGATCATGTTCAACGTACGCACGAAGGTGAGGCTGTCGGTGGGGGTGATGACGCCGGAGGCGACGAGCACGCCGTCGACGATCGTGACGACGCTGAAGACGATGTAGAAGGAGGCTGCGAGCACCATCGGCAGCACCTCGTCGCGCAAGATCTTCCCCAGGCTCAGGAGCTCGATGATGGTGAGAGCCGCGAAAACGCCTGTCGCGGCGAAGATCGCCCGGAAGGTGATGCCGTAGACGGGAGTGCCGGCGGTCAGCACCAGGATCAGCGGCACCACGACCAGGTAGAGCAACGAGATCGGCAGATGGGTGCGCTCCCTTCCCCGGAACGCTCGCACCCCCGACCACATGATCCCCATGGGCGCGATGATGAGTCCGACCGCGACGGCGCGCACCTGTACTGAGCCGGTCGCCTCGTAGCCGATCCAGAAATAGGAGGCCGTCATCGCCACCGCGAAGCCGGACGCCCACAGCGCCGTCGCCCGTGAGGGTCGGGGAAGGAATCCGAGTCCGATGAAGATGACGGTGGCCACCGTGGTGACGGCGATCACCGGGATCACCAGGGACGTGGCGATGATCATGTGCTGTGTCCTTCAGGTTGGGAGGGCAGGACGATCGTGATGGTGGTGCCGCTGCCCAAGGCGCTGTTCACCAGCATCCGTCCTCCGTGCGCGGTGAGGATGTCGCGCGAGATCCCGAGGCCGAGGCCCGTGCCGGGAACTCCGCTCTGGCGGGCCAGCGCCGTGCGGAAGTCGGGCTCGAAAATCCTGGGAAGATCCTCTTCGGAGATCCCGATGCCGGTGTCGGCGACGTCGAGCGCGGTATCGCCGTCTGCGGTGCGGATGCCGCGGATCGTCACCCTGCCGCCGCGTTGGGAGTACTTGATCGCATTGGAGAGGACGTTGTCGATCACCTGGCGGACGCGGAATCCGTCGCCGGCCGACGGCAGCGGAACGGCGAGGTCGACGTCGAGGACGATCC
Organism: uncultured Microbacterium sp.; assembly: GCA_964406995.1. Taxonomy (GTDB): domain Bacteria; phylum Actinomycetota; class Actinomycetes; order Actinomycetales; family Microbacteriaceae; genus Microbacterium. The sequence goes on along the minus strand of CAYOTY010000028.1, from coordinate 15,754 downwards.
CCTCGGAGTTCGCGGTGGGGGTGAACGCCTCCACGGAGGCGGCAGCGGTCTCGGCGAGATCGAACGCCATCTCGGCGTCGTCGGTGTGAGGGCCGTCGCCTGCGAGGGCGTTGTCGATGAGGGTCTGCATCCGCTCGGCGGCGCGCTCGACGACCTCCAGCTGATGGCGCGCCTCGGGTTTCAGGTCTTCGTGATCGAGGACCAGATCGACGTGCCCGAGGACCGCGGTGAGCGGGTTGCGCAGTTCATGCGATATCGATCGCATGGTCGCGCCGTGGCGGGCCTGCGGGTCCAGCGACTCGGTCACGTCCCGGACGACGAGCAGGAGCCCGTCGTCGGCGGCGTTCGAGGTGGGAGACTCGATGACTCGGGTCGTGGCGCTCAGCGCGCGCCACTGGCCGTCGATGCCGAAGAGCCACACGACCCGATCGGCGAAGAGCTCTCCGCGTGCGGCGCGGTTGATGGTGGTCTCCCGCCACGGCACGGGCTCGCCGCGTCGCGCCGTGTACTCGGCCGCGTGCGCGTGGCGGAACTGCGTGGACTCGTCCAGCGCGTACAGCCGCTGGAAGGCGTCGTTGGCCACTTCGAGCACGCCTTCACGGCCGACACGGGCGATGCCTACGTCGAGGGAGTCCAGCAGGCGCCGGTTGCGGGCCTGCTGGTCGGTGACGCGTTCGAGGGCGTTGCCGATGCGCGCCGACTGCGCGCGCAGCAGCCGCTTGGAGGAGCGATTGCGGATGCCGCCGACCGACATGATGGTCGCGATGAAGACGACGGTGATGAACTGGACGATCAGATCCATCGCCTCCTGCATATCCGGGCCTTCGGTGAACAGCTTGACGATCATGAGCGCACCGACGAGGCAGAGTGCGCCGATCATCGTGCCGACCCGGTAGTAGGTGGCGATCCAGGCGATGGGGAAGACCCACAAGTAGGAAAGGGGTGCGACCGCCCCCGCGTCGAGGAGGGCGATGACGAGGATGTCGGTCAGCGGCACGAGCAGGATCAGCGTCGCGTCCGCGCGGTGCCAGGGAGCGCCGAGGGTGAGGAGGGTGACCGCGACGAGGAGGGCGAGGGCGATGACGAAGGATGCCTCTCCGAAGGTCTCCGGGGCCAGGAGCGCGGTGATGCCGGCGACGGCGACGGTGGTCACGGCGAGCATGAGCTGCCATTGCCAGACCGAGCGCGAGCGCGCGTCGCCGAAGTGGCGCAACGGCGCCTGCGTTTCCGCAATACGTGGCACGGAGTGTCCCCCTCCTGGGATCACTCTATCGGCGGGGCGTGCCCGGTATCCATTGCTAGTTCCCCCGCCAGTGATCGCGTCGTCTCGACGTGGCTCGATTGCCGGCGGATGCCGGGGTGCGTTTGATTTTTAGGCATGCCGAAAACTAAGATTTCGGTATGCCTAAAAACAACCGGTCCAAGTTTCGGAATCGTCTGTTGTGGAGTGCCGCGCTGATCGCCGCGCTCGTGGTGAGCGGCTGTTCCGCCGCCGAGCGCCCGGGCTCTTCGGATGCCGATGACCGCCCGCTCGTGCTCACGACCTTCACCGTGCTCGCCGACATGGCGCGCAACGTCGCCGGCGACCATCTGCGGGTCGAGTCGATCACGAAGATCGGCGCCGAGATCCATGGCTACGAGCCGACTCCGGGTGACATCCGGCATGCGGCCGATGCCGCGCTCATCCTCGACAACGGGCTCGGGCTCGAGGCGTGGTTCGAGAGGTTCGTCGCCACGATCGATGCGCCGCACGTCGTGGTCTCGGAGGGCGTCGAGCCCATCGACATCGCCGGTGACGCCTACGCCGGAAAGCCCAACCCTCACGCCTGGATGAGCGCGGTGGAAGCACAGCTGTACATCGATGCCATGGTCGCGGCGTTCAGCGAGCTCGCGCCCGAGCACGCCGGAGACTTCGCGGCGAACGGAGAAGCGTACCGGTGGGAGATCCAGGCGGTGCACGATGAGCTGCTGGCCGCGCTCGCCGAGCTGCCGGAGAATCAGCGAGCGCTCGTCACCTGCGAGGGCGCCTTCTCCTACCTCGCCCGCGATGCCGGTCTCACCGAGCAGTACATCTGGCCGGTCAATGCCGAGCAGCAGGCGACGCCGCAGCAGATCGCCGAGACCATCGGCTTCGTGCGGGAGAACGACGTGCCCGCGGTGTTCTGCGAGTCGACCGTGTCGGATCAGGCGATGCGGCAGGTCGTCGAGGCGACGGACGCCGTCTTCGGGGGCGTGCTCTACGTCGACTCGCTGTCGGAGGAGGACGGCCCTGTGCCCACCTATCTCGACCTCCTCCGCCACGACGCCCGGACGATCGTCGCCGGTCTCACCGGGGAGACCGATTGAGCGCCGCGCTGGAGGTGACCGACCTCTCCGTGCACTACGGTGAGGTCGCCGCGCTGCAGGACGTCTCTGTGCGCATCGGGCGGGGTCGGGTCTGCGCGCTGATCGGCATGAACGGCTCGGGGAAGTCGAGCCTGTTCAAGGCGGTCATGGGGCTGATCCAACCCTCGGAGGGCTCGGCGCGGATCGCCGGGCTCCCTCCGGATGCCGCGCGCCGCCGCGGGGTCGTCGGCTACGTGCCGCAGAGCGAGGAGATCGACTGGGGCTTCCCGCTCTCCGTGCGCGACGTCGTGATGATGGGGCGATACGGCCGGCAGGGCGCGTTCCGCCACATCCGGGGAGTCGATCGGGAGCAGGTCGAGGAGGCCCTCGCCCGCGTCGAGCTCACCGAGCTCGCCGACCGCCAGATCGGGAGGCTCTCGGGCGGACAGCGCAAACGCGCCTTCCTCGCGCGGGCCATCGCGCAGGAGGCGGACGTCCTGCTTCTGGACGAGCCGTTCGCCGGCGTCGACAAGAGGTCGGAGGCGATGATCGTGCGGCTGCTGAGAGCGCTCGCCGCCGACGGGAAGACCATCGTCATCTCCACGCACGACCTGCATGCGCTCCCAGAGCTCGCCGACGAGGCGGTCCTTCTTCTCAACAGGGTCCTCCTGCACGGATCAGTCGCCGAGGCGCTGAAGCCGGCCAATCTCGCCCGGGCATTCGGACTGGGGGAGTCGAAATGAGCATCATCGACATCCTCATCGAACCCCTCTCCTACGACTTCATGGTGCGGGCGCTGGTGACGACCGTGGTCGCGGCGGTCGTGTGCGCGCTGCTGTCGTGCTGGCTGGTGCTGATCGGGTGGTCGCTCATGGGAGATGCCGTCTCGCACGCCGTGCTCCCTGGAGTCGTGCTCGCTTACATGGCGGGCGCACCGTTCGCGCTGGGCGCCGTGGTGTTCGGGTTCCTCGCGGTGGCGCTGATCGGCGGCATCCGGGACACCAGCAAGATCAAGGAGGATGCCGCCATCGGCATCGTCTTCACCACTCTGTTCGCGCTGGGGCTCGTGCTGATCTCGGTGACGCCCTCGCAGACCGATCTGAACCACATCGTCTTCGGCAACGTGCTGGGGGTCGCGCCCGCCGACCTCGTGCAGATCGCCGTGATCGCTGTGATCGTGGTGGTCCTGCTGCTGGCGAAGCGCCGCGATCTCACCCTCTACGCCTTCGACAGGACGCATGCCTTCGCGATCGGCCTCTCGCCGCGGATTCTGGGCGCCCTGCTTCTCGGTCTCCTGGCCCTGACGACGGTGGTGGCGCTGCAGGTGGTCGGGGTGATCCTGGTCGTGGCGATGCTGATCATCCCGGGCGCGACCGCGCAGCTGCTGACCGAGAGGTTCGGACGGATGCTGGTGCTCGCCCCCGCGATCTCCGCGCTCTGCGCGGTGGTGGGCATCTATCTCAGCTACTGGCTCGACGCCGCGCCCGGCGGCCTCGTCGTGCTCGTGCAGGGAGCGGCCTTCGCCGTGGTGTACGCGGCTCGCACGCTGCGGGTGAGAAAGTATCGGGCGGCGGCATCCGGGCGCTAGAGTTTGCTCAGTCGACCTCGACCTCCGTCGACCCTGAAAGGAACCCTCATGTCGTTCTTGTCTGCCATCTGGGATGTGCTGCTGTTCGCGCTCATCTTCACCGTCTTCATCGGCTATCTGATGGCGCTGTTCTCCATCATCACCGATCTGTTCCGCGACCGGGAGCTCAACGGCTTCCTGAAGGCCGTGTGGTTCGTGGCGCTGATCTTCCTGCCGCTGCTGACGGCGCTGGTGTACCTCATCTTCCGCGGTCGCGGCATGACCGAGCGCGCCGTCGCCTCGCAGCAGGCCGCACAGAGCGCCGCGGAGGACTACATCCGCCAGGTCGCCTCGTCGCCGACCGACGACATCGCCAAGGCGAAGTCGCTGCTGGACTCCGGCGCGATCACCCAGGCCGAGTTCGACTCGCTCAAAGCGACGGCGCTCGCGCGCGGCTGAGTCGACTCTCGCGAACGCCCCGGTGCCCTGTGCGGCACCGGGGCGTTCGCGTCGTGGGCCCTTCGTGCGGTGTGTCCGTTATGCAGGACCGGGTGTCCGTTGTGCAGGAGCACATCGCCCAGACGGCACTGAAGGGTTCCCTCTGGCATGCTTTCCGGGCGCGGGCTCCTGCGCAACGGACGGACCATCCTGCACATTGGACAGGGCCCTGTGACGCCCCGTAGCGTCGACCTAGACTGAACCGGTGCGCATCCGACTCGACATCGCCTATGACGGCACCCATTTCCGGGGATGGGCGCGTCAGCCGGGGCTGCGCACGGTGCAGGGCACCCTCGAGGACGCGCTGGCGCGGATCGTCGGCTCCGAGGTGCGGCTGGTGGTCGCCGGACGCACGGATGCCGGCGTGCACGCATCCGGTCAGGTCGCCCACGTGGATCTCGGAGAGGAGCAGTGGGCGCGCGTCGAGGCGCGGCACGGACGCGCCGCGCACGATCCGGCCGGGTCTCTGGCGGGGCGCATGCGAGGAGTGCTCGGCGCCTACTCCGATGTGACGGTGCGGCGCTCGGCGCCGGCCCCCGAGGGGTTCGATGCGCGCTTCTCGGCGGTGTGGCGGCGCTATCGGTACCGCCTCGCCGACGACGTGGCCGGCTACGACCCGCTGCGACGGCTGAACACGACGGCGATCCGCGGCGAGCTGGACGTGGAGGCGATGGATGCCGCCGCCCGCTCGCTCATCGGGCTCCACGACTTCGCCGCCTACTGCAAGCCGCGCGAGGAGGCGACGACGATCCGGACGCTTCTCGAGTACGGTTGGCACCGCGACGACGACGGCGTGCTGATCGCCGAGGTGAAGGCGGACGCCTTCTGCCACAGCATGGTGCGCGCGCTCGTAGGCGCCTGTGCGGCCGTGGGGGAGGGCAGGCTGGAGCCGGCGGATCTGATCGTCCTGCGCGACGCGCTCGAGCGCACGAGCGAGTTCAAGGTGCTCGCCGCGCGGGGCCTGACACTGACCGAGGTCGGCTATCCCGCTGACGAGCTGCTGGCCGCCCGCGCCGAGCAGACCCGCAACCGTCGCGACCGGGAGTAGCCGCCGCCGCGCGAGAACAGGCGAACGCGCCAGAACAGGCATCCTCCGAGATATCTGCCTGTTCTGACGCGTTCGCCTGTTCTCGCGCGGCGCCGTCGAATCGTGACCCCACGCACAGCTATCGGGCGTAGCGTAAAAGGTGATGCGGATCATCTCATACAACCTGCGCAAGCACCGCGCGGCATCCGAGCTCGCCGGCCTCGTCGAGGACCACGCGGCCAATCTGCTGTGCCTGCAGGAGTGCGATGTCGCGGGCCTGCCCGATCGGATCGGGAGCCTCGTGCTGGCCCGTGCGACGGCGGGCAACAGGCTCGGCCTTGCGGTGTACTACAAGGAGAACATGTTCCGCGCGCAGCGGGTGGAGGCGTTCGGGCTGAAGAAGTCGATGCACGATCGGCTGCTCAAGCCCGCGCACGAGAGGGTGCTCGGGGTGCGTCTGCGCGACATCGACGACGGCCACGAGCTCGTGGTCGGCTCCTTCCACGCGGCCCCGCTGACCGCGCTGAACTCGCTGCGGCGCAATCAGATCCGCACGGCGCTGACGGGCCTGCAGTCCCTGGCGCCGGATGCCCCGGTGCTGATGGTCGGCGACTACAACTATCCGGTGTTCAAGGAGAACCTGGGTCAGACCGTGCGCGATCACGGCTATTCGCTCAGCCTCAGCGACGATCACACCTACACGCGGTACCGGGTCTTCCGCGGTCACTACGACTTCGCCACCTCCGTGGGCCTGTCGATCGATCGCATCACGACACTTCCGCAGGGCGCCAGCGATCATCGTCCGATCCTGGTGACGGCCCGCGCCCGGGAGGCGTTCGCCTACGAGCGCATTTGATCGGGGCCGGAGGATGCCGTAAGCTGATCCTTTGGCGCCCGACTGCCGGGTGCCGCGAACGTGAGCCCTCCACCGGGCAGTTGTGCCGGCATCCGGTGCAACGCCCCCGGAGTGGTTCGTGAATCCCACTCCGGGGGCGTT
>CAYOTY010000028.1:8514-9330 GCA_964406995.1 uncultured Microbacterium sp. | reverse complement strand
GGGTGCCCCGCGAACGTGAGCCCTCCACTGGTGTCTTGCCGGCTGTGCCGGACAAGCCCCCGGAGTGGGATTCACGAACCACTCCGTTCGATCAGAAAGCAGCACTACTGTGACGCGCACTTACACCCCGAAGGCCGGGCAGGTCCAGCGTGACTGGGTCGTCATCGACGCAACCGATGTCGTCCTCGGCCGCCTCGCCTCCCACGCCGCCACGCTTCTGCGCGGCAAGCACAAGCCGACCTTCGCCAACCACGTCGACACCGGTGACTTCGTCATCATCATCAACGCCGACAAGGTGGCCCTGACCGGCCAGAAGCTCCAGAAGAAGATGGCCTACCGCCACTCCGGCTACCCGGGCGGCCTGAAGTCGGTCTCCTACGCCGAGCTCCTGGAGAAGAACCCCGTCCGCGCGGTCGAGAAGGCTGTCCGCGGCATGCTCCCCAAGAACACGCTGGGCCGTCAGCAGCTCTCCAAGCTGAAGGTCTACGTCGGTGCCGAGCACCCGCACGCTGCGCAGCAGCCCACGCCCTACACCCTCGACCAGGTCGCCCAGTAAGCGCCGCTCAGAAAAGGATTGATTCTCGTGGCGAACAACGACACTGAACTCGAAACCCCCCAGAACTACACCACCGAGAGCCCCGAGGCGGTGGCTGCCGAGCAGGCCGCTCCCCGCCCGGTCCTCAACGTTCCCGGCGCCGCCGTGGGCCGTCGCAAGCAGGCCATCGCCCGCGTGCGACTGGTTCCCGGCTCGGGCACGATCACGGTCAACGGCCGCACGCTCGAAGACTACTTCCCGAACAAGCTGCACCAGCAGCT
>CAYOTY010000028.1:0-8504 GCA_964406995.1 uncultured Microbacterium sp. | reverse complement strand
TCATCGCCCGCATCTCGGGTGGCGGCGACTCCGGCCAGGCCGGTGCGCTGCGTCTGGGCATCGCCCGCGCGCTGAACGAGATCGACGCGGAGAACAACCGCCCGACTCTGAAGAAGGCCGGCTTCCTCTCGCGCGACGCGCGCATCAAGGAGCGCAAGAAGGCCGGTCTCAAGAAGGCCCGCAAGGCTCCTCAGTACTCGAAGCGTTAAGGTCCGGCCCTTCCGATGCCGCTCTTTGGCACGGACGGTGTGCGTGGGCTCGCCAATGGCGTGCTCACCGCCGACCTCGCGCTCTCCCTGGCCCAGGCGACTGCCGTCGTCCTGGGCCAGGGGCGTACCGCCGAGGAGCGCAAGGCGCAGGGCAAGCGGCTCACGGCCGTCGTCGCCCGCGATCCGCGCATCTCGGGGGAGTTCCTCGTCGCCGCCGTCGAGGCCGGTCTCGCCTCGTCCGGCGTGGACGTCTACGACGCCGGCGTGCTGCCCACGCCGGCGCTGGCGTTCCTCGTCGCCGATCGCGATGCCGATTTCGGCGTGATGGTCTCCGCCTCGCACAACCCGGCGCCCGACAACGGGATCAAGATCTTCGCCCGTGGCGGCGTGAAGCTGCCCGACATCGTCGAGGAGCGCATCGAGCGGGCGATGACGGGAGAGAGGCTATTGCCGACGGGCGCGTCGGTGGGGCGGATCCAGCGATTCTCGGACGCGGAGGATCGCTACCAGCTGCACCTGCTGGGTTCTCTTCCGCACCGCCTCGACGGCGTGCATGTGGTGCTCGACTGCGCGCACGGCGCGGCGGCCGGGGTCTCGCCGCAGACCTTCGCGGATGCCGGTGCGACCGTCACCGTGATCGGAGCCGATCCCGACGGGCTGAACATCAACGACGGCGTCGGCTCGACGCACCTGGACAACCTGGCCGAGGCCGTGGTGCGCCTGGGTGCCGATGTGGGGATCGCCCACGACGGCGACGCCGACCGCTGCCTCGCCGTGGACGCCTCCGGGCGGGTCATCGACGGTGACCAGATCATGGCGATCCTCGCGGTCGCGATGAAGCAGCGCGGCCGGCTGCACGAGGACACCCTCGTGACGACCGTGATGAGCAACCTCGGGCTGCACCGGGCCATGGCTGCGAACGGCATCCGCGTCGAGACGACCGCCGTCGGCGATCGCTACGTGCTCGAGCGCATGACCGAAGGCGGGTTCTCGCTCGGCGGTGAGCAGAGCGGTCACGTCATCATGAGCGCCTACGCCACCACGGGCGACGGGCTGCTCACGGGGCTGCACCTGTGCGCCGAGATGGCCAGGCAGCGCAAGAGCCTCGCCGAGCTCGCCTCGATCATGACGGTGTTCCCGCAGGTGCTCATCAATGTGCGCGGGGTCGAGCGCTCCCGTGCGACGGATGCCGATGTGGTGGCAGCCGTCGAGGCCGCATCGGCGGAGCTGGGCGACACCGGCCGCGTGCTGCTGCGGCCGTCGGGGACGGAGCTGATGGTGCGGGTCATGGTCGAAGCCGCCGACGCCGGGACCGCCCAGCGGGTCGCCGACGAACTAGCCGGAGTCGTCCGCGGCTGAGTACGGTGATGCAGCGCGCGCGGACATCCTCGCGACGAGTCGCGACTCGTCTGGGAGAGGTCGCTGGGCACTGGTGGGACGCCGTGTCGGGCGGATGGTTCTTCACCGCCTGGACACTGACCGCCTCGGGGCTCGTGTCCGTGCTGCTGCTCAGCCCCTACACGGGACTGACCGGTGCGGTCGAGAACCTGGCCGCCATGGCGGCTTCGCTGCTGGCCTGGATCGTCATCGTCGTCGCGGTCGTTCCGATCGCGCTGTGGGAACGGCGGCTGGCCACGCGCGCGGCCCGTGGCATCCTCGTGATCGTGACGCTCGCCGTCGTGTCGACCGCGCGGCCGTTCCTCAACGACGCCATCGCCGATGCGCTGTTCGGACACGCGAGCACCGGGGACTGGCCGCAGCGGATCGCCACGAACGGGCTGACCTGGTTCGTGCTGCTGCCGCTGGTGGCCGGAGCCCGCACCTGGTACGTCGAATCGGAACGCTCCGCCGCGCGTCTGGCCGCTGCCGTGGCGGTGCTCGACGGCCTGCGGGAACGCACGGCTCGGTACGAGCGGTCGAACGCCGCGCTGCTGGCGGATGCCGTCGCGCAGCTGCGCCGGCAGCGCGACGCGATGCTGGCCGCACACGTCGACTTCGCGGCGGTGCGTGACTTCGCCGACGACGTGCGCGTCGCCAGCCACCGGTTCGACGAACGGCTGCGGGCCGGGTTCGAGCCGGACCACGGTGAGGCGGCGACTCCGGGGGCGGCCCCCGTGGCGGGGGACTCTGCGGGCGGCGTCACGGCATCGGGCGTCGCAGATGCCCGACCGGCGCTGCTCGCTCGGCTGGCCAGGCCGCCGGCATTGCTGATCGCGGGACTCTACTTCGCCGCCGGCGCGCCCTACACCTTCGCCGTCGGCGGGTGGCCGCTCGTGCTCGCGGCGCTCGTGCTGCTGGCCGCTGTCGCACTCGGCGCCGACCTCGCGACGCGCGTGCTCGGCAGGGGGCAGCGGGCCACGGTGCGCGGGGCTGTGATGATCGTCAGCTGGCTCGTGGCGGCCGTGGTCATGATGACCGCGGGGATGGTGCTGACGTCCGTGGACGGCATGGTGCTGTTCGTGCCGCTGCTGGCGCTGCCGGGGCTCGCCGTGGTCGTGGCTCTCGGCACCGACGCCACGCGGCGCACGCGGCGGCACCGCAGCACCGTCACGCAGCTGCTGGGCCGCGCCTCGGCGATCGCGACGACCGAAGCCGCCCGCGCCCGCGAGCCCCTGCGGCGAGCGGTCGTGCTGCTGCACGACCGCGTGCAGAGCCGGTGCGTCGTCTTCGGCGCCCGCGCTGACGAACGCACGCCGACGGCTGCCGAGACCGCGCGCTTCCGCAGCGAGACCGACGACGCGTTCGACGAGATCCTCGCCGGCGCGCCGGCCGCCGCCGTCGACGATCTGGACGGGCTGCTGGCGACCTGGTCGGGGGTGCTCGACGTGCAGGCCCGGATCGGGGCCGGAGTGGCGGCGGCGCTGCAGTCGCCGCGGACCGCAGCCGCCGTCGTCGCCATCGTGAGCGAGGGGTTCGTCAACGCCGTCAAGCACTCCGCCGCGCGCACCGCGGCGCTGTCGATCACGACCGATGGCGACGTGCTCACCGTCGCCATCGCCTCGCCCGGAACGCTGCGGGCCGTGCCATCCGCCGGTCTGGGTCTCGCCTCGCTCGACGGGCGTGTGCAGTTGCGGCAGGACGGCGCCGACGTCGTGCTCGAAGTCGCCGTGCCGATCACGTGAGACCTGGCCACTGCTGCGGCCTCACCGCGGGTGCCCCCGCAACGACGGCCTCGGCAGCGTCACGCGCCGGGTGCGCTCCACGACATCGACTCGATGTACCGCAGCAGCACCCCTTCGCGCAGTGCCCAGGGGCTCACCTCGAGTGCATCGGCCTTGAGCATCGTCATCGCCGTGTGCAGCACGACGGCCCCCGCGACGATCTGGAACGTGCGGTCGGGCGTGATGCCCGGCAGCTCCTGACGGGCGGATGCCGGCAGCTTCGCCAGCCGGGGGATCCACGATCCCAGGGCGTCACGGGGCAGCAGCATGCGCTCGTTGCCCGGCCACGACGGCATGGGGGTGCCCGCGAGCTTCGCGAGCGAGCGGATCGCCTTGGACGACCCGACGATGTGGTCGGGCTTGGGCATCGACCCCAGCGCCGTGGCCGCGGGGCGCAGCACCTCGGTGGCGTGCGCACGCAGCCGCTCGACGGCATCCATCCCGGGCGGGTCGTCGGGCAGGAACTGCACCGTCATGCGGCCCGCGCCCAACGGCACCGATGCGGCCGCCTCGGGCAGCTCGTCGGCGCCAGCGGCGAGCTCGAGCGAGCCGCCGCCGATGTCGAACAGCAGGATCTGACCCGCCGACCAGCCGAACCAGCGGCGTACCGCGAGGAACGTGAAGCGCGCCTCGGTCTCGCCGCCGAGCACCTGCAGGTCCTGCCCCAGCGCCTGCTCGATGCGGGCGATGACGGCCTTGCCGTTCTTCGCGTCGCGCACGGCGCTGGTGGCCGTCGCCAGCAGCTCGGACACGTTCTCGGAGGCCGAGATCTCGCGCGCCTCGGCCACTGCGGCCACGAGCGCCTCGACGCCTTCGTCGCTGATCGAGCCGTCGGGCTGCAGGTAGCGCATGAGCCGCAGCACGGTGCGTTTGCTCGTGGTCGCGAGAGGCCTCCCGCCCGGGATGACGTCTGCTACCAGCAGATGGACAGTGTTCGAACCGATATCGAGGACTCCCAGGCGCACGGGTTCAGAGTAGCGGGATATAGAGTGGCGGCGATGGCCACCGACGACACCGCCGAGATCGACGCCCTCTACCGCCGCATCGATCGAGCGGACTGGGCACGGCTCGCTCCCGGCATCCCGAACCCGCTCAGCGAGACCGAGATCGTGCAGCTGCGCGGTCTCGGCGACCGACTCGACATGGCCGAAGTGCGCGAGGTGTACCTGCCGCTGAGCAGGCTGCTCAGCGCGTACGCCGAGAACACGAAGCGACTCGGCGCCGAGACCGCCGCGTTTCTCGGCGAGCCCGATTCGACCACGCCGTTCGTGGTCGCCGTGGCCGGGTCGGTCGCCGTCGGAAAATCCACGATCGCGCGTCTGCTGCGCGAGCTCATGAGCCGCTGGCCGGGCACGCCGCGCGTCGAGCTGGTCACGACCGACGGGTTCCTGTATTCGAACGACGAGCTCGAACGACGCGGGCTCATGGCGCGCAAGGGCTTTCCGGAGTCGTACGACCGCCGCGCGATGGTGACGTTCCTGTCGGAGGTGAAGTCGGGTGCCGCCGAAGTGCGCGCGCCGTTCTACTCCCACATGCGGTACGACATCGTGCCCGACGCCTACGTCACGGTGCGACGCCCCGACGTCGTGATCGTCGAGGGACTCAACGTGCTGGCCCCGCCGCCGGCGCCGCACGACGTGGCCATCAGCGATCTGTTCGACTTCTCGATCTACGTGGATGCCGATGTCGCGCACATCGAGTCGTGGTACGTCGACCGCTTCCTGGCGCTGCGACAGAGCGCGTTCAGCAACCCCAACTCCTACTTCAACGTGTTCGCCGACATCTCCGACGAGGAGGCCGTCGAGCGTGCCCTCGGGTTCTGGAACGACATCAACCTGCCCAACCTGCGAGAGAACGTCGAGCCGACGCGCCGCCGCGCGAAGCTCGTGCTCAACAAGGCCGCGAACCACACCGTGGCGTCGGTGCAGCTGCGCAAGCTGTAGCCGCGATGTCGTCCCGCGGCGGGATGAGGAAATTATCGTGCGTGCCGGTGCGTTGGTGCGCTAGATTCGCGGCAGGAGTGGGTCGCTCCGTCGCCGAGGATCAATTGGGGAGATCATGGCTACCTTCGCGCACGCCGAGAACCATCGACTGCGTCGCATCGCGACGATCCTGACCGCGGTGCTGATCGCGTCACTGCTGCCGATGCTCGCGCCGTCGGCCGCGTCGGCTGCGGCACCGGCGTACTTCACACAGGTGGGGTCGCAGCAGTCGGTGGAGTTCCAGGGCCACCGCTACTTCTTCGCCAACGACGACAGGCACGGCCTCGAGCTGTGGCGCACGAACGGCACGAAGGCGGGCACCGAGCTCCTCATCGACGTCAACCCGGGCGACGCGGCGTCCCACAGCTTGAAGAGCGAGTCGCTGGACAGGCACTACTTCGTGCCGACTCCCACGAACCTGTACCTGATCGCGCCGATCTGCACCACCGAGACGTGCTCATTGTCGCGCAGCTACAGCAACGGCATCTATCGCGTCGACGTGGGCGCCCGAAAGCTGGTGCCGATCGTCACCGGCGGCTACGACCTCATCGCGAATCTCGGCACCAAGGCGCTGCTGAAGCCGTTCTACAGCGACACGCTCGCGGTCTTCGACAGCAAGACCGAGACGGTCGCTCCGCTCACCGGCGTGCACAAGTTCATCTACTACGTCTCTCATCCCGACGTCGCGGCTGCCGTCGTCAAGGGCGTCGCCTACTTCCCGGCCGAAGACGCCGCAGGAGACCAAGAGGTGTGGCGCACCGACGGCACGCAGTCGGGCACCTACCGCCTGAAGAACATCCGCGCGAGCGCGAGCTCGTACCCGTCCGGCTTCGTCGCCGGAACGAACCGCGTGTACTTCGCCGCCGACGACGGCTTCTCGGGGTCGGAGATCTGGACGAGCGACGGCACCGAGAAGGGCACCGTTCGCCTCACCGAGCACGGCGACGGCACCGCCAACGCGCAGCTGTCGGCCACGCCGCCCAGCATGGTGACCGTCGGCGACCGGCTGTACTACTACGTGAGCACGACGAAGTACGGACTGGAGCTGTGGACGACCACCGGGACGCCGGCGTCGGTCAAGCTGGTGCGCGATCTCGGAGCCGGCACCCAGAGCGCCCAGATCACCCACATGATCAGGGTCGGCGACAAGCTCGCATTCTTCCGGCCCGGCACCGGAGGACAGGATGTCTGGGTGACCGACGGCACGAGCAAGGGCACCGTCAGGGTCGCGGCCGGCGCGGGCCTCGGGACGACGCCGGCCCAACCGCCCTACTACCGCACTCCGCAGACCGAGCCGACCGTCGTCGCGGGACAGCTGATCTTCCAGCGGCTGCAAGGGCTCAACAAGGACGTCTGGCAGACCGGAACGCTGCCGACGACGAGCAAGCGGATCGCACGGCACTCGAACGCGTCCGGCCGGGTCACGCAGCTTCTGCCGGTGGGCAATCGACTGTTCTACACCGTGCCCACCCAAGAGAGGACGTTCGCTCCGACGCGCTACGTGCCGCAGTTCGCCACGATCACGGCGGTCAAACCCAAGCTCACCACGACGCCGACACCGAAGATCACCGGCACGGCGCTGGTCGGCAAGACGCTCAAGGCGGTGCCGGGCACGTGGAAGCCGGCGAAGGTGACGCTGAAGTACCAGTGGCTGCGCGGCGGCAAGGCGATCACGGGCGCCACGAAGTCGACGTACAAGCTCGTCAAGGCGGATGCCGGCAAGAAGATCACCGTGAAGGTGACCGGCTCCAAGAGCGGCTACGCCTCGGCATCCAAGACCAGCAAAGCCGTCACGGCGCTGCACGCCCTGACGAAGACCCCCAAGCCGAAGATCACCGGCACGGCGACCGTCGGCAAGACGCTCAAGGCGGTGCCGGGCACGTGGAAGCCGGCGAAGGTCACGGTGAAGTACCAGTGGCTGCGGGGCGGCAAGGCCATCAAGGGAGCCACGAAGTCGACCTACAAGCTGGTCTCGGCCGACAAGGGCAAGAAGATCAGCGTCAAGGTCACCGGGTCGAAGAAGAACCACAAGTCTGTGGCGAAGACCAGCGCGGCCAAGACCGTGAAGTAGCAGCGTCATCTCCTCCCCAGGCGGGGTCTTCGTGCGGCTTGTCCACAGTTGGCGTCGTTGTGGCATCCGGATGTCGTGATCGTGGCAGAGTGACGGCTACGGACGCATACTGAGGGGGTGGAGATCGTGACCGAGCCGCAGACATGGGCGATGCTCGGTGTGTTCACGACGGTCATGCTCGGCGGGATGACGCTGATGACGACGCTCATCAACCGCACCATGACCGCGTCGATCGATGGGCTGCGGGGTGATCTGCAGGGGCAGATCCAGGGGCTGCGCGGTGATCTGCAGGGGCAGATCGACGGGCTGCGGGGCGACATGCAGGGGCAGATCGGCGGGCTGCGCGGCGAGATCGGCGGGTTGCGCGGCGAGATGAATGCCCGATTCGATTCGGTCGACGCGCGCATCGATCACCTCGATCGCGACGTCGCCGCTGTCACACGGCGCCTGTGGGGAGAGCCCTAGGGGCGCGGTGTCGTTGTGGTGGTTGCCAGGTTCGGCGCCGTCGCGCGCCTACGATTGACCCCATGTGTGGAATCGTCGGATACGTCGGCCCGCGGCCGAGCCAGGACATCCTGCTCTCGGGCCTGGCCCGTCTCGAGTACCGAGGCTACGACTCCGCCGGAATCGCCGTCATCGACGGCGCCGGTGACCTCGGGCTGCGCAAGCGCGCCGGCAAGCTGCAGGTGCTGCGCGACGACCTCGGCGCACACCCGATGGCCGACGGCACGACCGGCATCGGCCACACCCGTTGGGCGACGCACGGCGGCCCCACCGACGCCAACGCACACCCGCACCTGGCCGACGACGACAAGCTCGCCGTCATCCACAACGGCATCATCGAGAACTTCGCCGAGCTGAAGGACGAACTCACCGGCGAGGGGTACTCGTTCCGCAGCGAGACCGACACCGAGGTGGCCGCCGTGCTGCTGGGGCGCGAGTACCGCGCGACCGGAGATCTCGTCCAGGCGTTCCGCGCCGTCGCGGCACGCCTCGAGGGCGCGTTCACCCTGCTCGCGATGCACCGTGACGAGCCGGGACTGGTCGTCGGCGCCCGGCGCAACTCGCCGCTGGTGATCGG
>CAYOTY010000027.1:0-27037 GCA_964406995.1 uncultured Microbacterium sp. | reverse complement strand
GTGAACAGGCTAGAGTCAGGAAACGATGAACAGTCTCAGGCACGCCGCACGCGCAGCGCTCACCGTCGCGCTGGCGTTTCTCGCTGTGGGCTCCTTCCTCGCCTTCGTCGTGTTCCGCATCGCGCACTCGGTCGTCACTCCGGTGCGTCGCAAGCCCGACGTCCAGATCCTCGCGGTCGATCGGGCGGCGCAGACGATCGAGCTGACACGCACCGCCGATACCGAGCTGCCCGGTCGGTACGGACTGTTCACCGGCGGCGCGCACGGCTATGTGAAGATCGGGGCGGTGCTCAGCACCACGGCCGGGAGCGTTCGCCGAAAGCTGCTGACGAAGATCGACACCGCCGCGCAGCTCTCCCCGGAGGCGGCGTTCAGCGGCTGGTACTACAGCATGCCCGAGGAGCTGCATCTTCCGTTCGAGTCGCTCATCATCGGCGGGCCGCAGGGGCCCTGCCCGGCGTGGCTCTTCCCCGGAGAGCGCGACACCTGGGTGATCCAGGTGCATGGCCGGGGCACGACCCGCGCGGAGTGCCTCCGAGCCGTTCCCGTCTTCCACGGCGAGGGATTCCCGGTGCTCGTGGTGTCCTATCGCAACGACGGCGAGGCGGCTCGGTCGCGCTCTGGCGCCTATGGTCTGGGCTCGACAGAGTGGCACGACGTGGACGCCGCGATCGGCTATGCCCTGCGGCACGGTGCCGAGCGGGTGCTGCTGATGGGGTGGTCGATGGGCGGGGCCATCGTGCTCCAGGCTCTGACCTCCTCGGTGCATCGGGCGCGGATCGCCGGGGTGGCCCTGGAGTCGCCGGTGGTCGACTGGCGCCCGGTGCTGGACTTCCACGCCAAGCTCGCCGGGATGAGAGACCCTCTGCCCGCCCTGGCGATGGGCGCACTCTCGACGGACCTGACCGCGCGGCTCTCGGGCGCGGAGGCGGCGATCCCGTTCGACCGGCTCGACATGGTCGCCCGGGCGGCGGAGATCAGCGTGCCCATCCTGATCCTGCACAGCGACGACGACGGCTTCGTGCCCGCGGACGCCTCGCACGCGCTTGCGGAGGCGCGCCCCGACATCGTCACGATGCCGTCGTTCCAGGGTGCGCGGCATACGAAGCTGTGGAACTATGATCAGCGGGCGTGGACCGCCGCGATCACCGGCTGGCTCGCGGCGCAGGACCTGTGACCGGGACGGGCTCCTAGGCCACGCTCTTCTCGCGCACCTGCCGCTTCGCGCGCAGAAGCATCCCCGTCATCCCGGCGATGCGCAGGGGAGAGACCGCGCGGGTCAGGCCGATCGACTGCGGGTAGTCGTCGGGGATCCCCAGGACCTCTTCGACGGAGAGCCCGCTGATGCCCTGCACGAGGATGCTCGCGAAACCCCGGGTGGTCGGCGCCTCCGGTGGCGCGGTGGCATGCATCGTCACGACGGCGCCCGGTGACACGTCGACGGCGATGAAGACGGGGGACTGGCATTCCAGCACCCGCTCGGTCAGCTCCGGATGATCGGCGAGCTCCTCGGGGACGGGCGGGAGCTCCTGCGAGAACTCCAGGAGAAGCTGCAGCCGGTCGCTCTCGGCGAGCGTCAGGAACTCGGCCTGGATCTCGGCGAGGGCGTCAGGAAGCTGCGGATCGGTCATGCACGCATTCTGACACGCTCAGAGTGCGCCCGGCTCGCCTCCGGTCACGATGGGCACGCGCACGGCGCTGCCCCACTCGGTCCAGGAGCCGTCGTAGTTGCGCACGTTCTCGAAGCCGAGGAGGTGCTTGAGCACGAACCAGGTGTGGCTGGAACGCTCTCCGATGCGGCAGTAGGCGACGATCTCATCGCCGTCCTTCAGACCGGCACCGTCGCGATAGATGGCCTCGAGCTCGGCGCGGGTCTTGAATCCGCCGTCTTCGGCGACCGCCTTCGCCCAGGGAACGCTCTGCGCCGTCGGGATGTGACCGGCGCGCAGTGCGCCCTCTTCGGGATAGGCCGGGGCGCTCGTGCGCTCACCGCTGTACTCCTCGGGGGAACGGACGTCGATCAGCGGCTTGCCGAGGTGCGCGAGGACATCGTCCTTGTACGCCCGCAGTACCGTGTCGTCGCGCTCGATCACGGGGTAGTCCGTGGGTTCGGGCGAAGGCGCGTCCGTGGTCAGCTCGCGGCCCTCCGAGATCCAGCGGTCGCGGCCGCCGTCGAGCAGGCGCACGTCTTCGTGCCCGAAGAGCGAGAAGACCCACAGCGCGTAGGCGGCCCACCAGTTGTTCTTGTCGCCGTAGATCACGACGGTGTCGGAGCGCTTGATGCCCTTGCGGCCGAGGAGCTCTGCGAAGACCTCGCCATCGACGTAGTCGCGCACCACGGGATCGTTGAGCTCCGTGTGCCAGTCCACCTTCACGGCTCCGGGGATGTGGCCCGTCTCGTACAGCAGCACGTCCTCGTCGGACTCGACCACGACCAGGCCCGGGGTTCCCAGGCGCTGCGCGAGCCATTCGGTCGTCACCAGGCGGCCGGGCTCGGCGTACTCGGCGAACTTGGGGGAGGACGTGTCCAGTTCGATGCTCATGGTGCGGTCCTTGTCGTCACGAGGGTCGGCGGAGAGGGGAGACGGCGTAGGCTTGATCCGTCACCTCCCACGTTAGTTGGCGCCGGCGGCGCGCGCACGATGCGCGTAAGACTTCGATACAGGAAACCGATGACCTCTCCCTCCACCTCGACGGATCTCGTCCATCTGAGTGATCGGATGCCGCAGATGACCGGCGCCGAGATCCTGGCCAGCCTCGTGCCGCCGCCGCAGTTCGACGGCGCGACCTTCGACAGCTATCGCGCCGATGACGCCTATCCCTCTCAGGAGGAGGCCAAGCAGCTGCTGACACGGTTCGCCGGTGTCGCCGCGCCGGCGGGGCGTCGCGGCCTGTTCTCCCGCGCGAAGAAGGAGGCGCCGATGAAGCCCGGCGTCTACCTCGACGGCGGCTTCGGCGTCGGCAAGACCCACCTGCTCGCGGCGATCTATCACGCGCTGCCCGCCCGGCGGAAGTACTTCGGCTCCTTCATCGAGTACACGGCACTGGTGGGGGCGCTCGGCTACAAGAACACGGTGGATCTGCTGCGCGGCGCGGACCTGCTCTGCATCGACGAGTTCGAGCTCGACGATCCGGGCGACACGATGGTGATGACCCGCCTTCTCGGCGAGCTCGTCACTTCGGGCACGAGGATCGCGGCGACCTCGAACACGCCGCCCAACGCGCTCGGCGAAGGCCGGTTCGCGGCACAGGACTTCCTGCGCGAGATCCAGCAGATGGCAGACAGCTTCCAGACCATCCGCATCGACGGCGTCGACTTCCGTCAGCGCTCCCTCGACGGCCGGGCGAAGGTCTGGGCCGAGGGCGACTATGGCGTGGAGATCTCGGGCGCGGGCGCGGCATCCGACGACGCCTTCGACGATCTCGTCCGTCATCTGGCGCGCGTGCACCCCTCGCGCTACATCCGCCTCCTCGACGGGATCACCGCGATCGGGCTGCGCGAGGTGCGCACCCTGGTCGATCAGTCCGAGGCGCTGCGGCTCGTCGCCTTCGTCGACCGCGCCTACGATGCCCAGATCCCGGTGATCGCCACCGGCATCGGGCTGCACGAGGTCTTCAGCGAGGAGATGCTCGCCGGCGGGTACCGCAAGAAGTACCTGCGCGCGATCTCGCGCCTGGTCGCCCTCACCCACGCGGAGCGCGTTTAACACGCTCGTAACGTCGGGCGCGGTCTCGTAACGCCCCGGAAACAGGATCCACCTCAATCGGAAACGGCCTCTCGCCACACTGGCAGGCACCGAGTGAGTGCAGCGACTCGTCACTGCCCTGCTCGGACCCTGTCACCAACCCGATGTGAGGTAACACACAATGGACAACGGAGCCTTCGCCTGGGCCGTCACGGCAACAGCACTCGTGCTGCTGATGACGCCCGGCCTTGCTTTCTTCTACGGCGGTTTGGTCAAGGCCAAGAGCGTCGTCAGCATGATGATGATGAGTTTCGGTGCGCTCGGCCTCGTCGCCGTGCTGTGGATTCTCTACGGCGCGAACATGAGCGCGGTCGATTCTGTGTGGGCCTTCGCCGGGAACCCCTTCTCCGACTTCGGTCTCGCCGGGATCGCCGATGACAACGAGGCGCTCATCGAGACCGCCTTCGGCGCGACCTTCGCCATCATCACCACGGCCCTGATCTCGGGAGCCATCGCCGACCGCGCCAAGTTCGCGCCCTGGATGCTGTTCGCCGGCGTCTGGGCGACGGTGGTCTACTTCCCCGTGGCCGCCTGGGTCTGGGGCGGCGGCTGGATCCAGAACCTCGGTGAGTCGCTGGGCTTCAGCGTCGAGGTGCTCGACTACGCCGGCGGTACCGCGGTCCACATCAACGCCGGTGCCGCAGCTCTCGCCCTCGCGATCGTGCTCGGCAAGCGCGTGGGCTTCCAGAAGGGCATTCTGAAGCCTCACAACGTGCCACTGGTCATGCTGGGCGCCGCGATCCTGTGGTTCGGCTGGTTCGGCTTCAACGCCGGCGCGGAGTTCGGCAACGACATGGCCGACGTGGGCATCATCGTGATCAACACCATCGGCTGCACCGCTGCGGCAGTGCTCGCCTGGCTCCTGGTGGAGAAGTTCAAGGAGGGCAAGCCCACCTCTGTCGGTGCCGCATCCGGCGCGGTCACGGGCCTGGTCGCCATCACCCCCGCCTGTGCGTTCCTCACCCCAGGCTGGGCGCTCCTGCTCGGCGTGATCGCCGGCGCCGTGTCCGCGCTTGCCGTGGACCTGAAGTTCAAGTGGGGCTTCGACGACTCGCTCGACGTGGTGGCGATCCACCTGGTCGCCGGTGTCATCGGCACTCTGTACCTCGGCTTCTTCGCCACCGGCACCGGGCTGTTCACCGGCGGCGGCATCGAGCAGCTCATCGTCCAGACGATCTCGGTGATCGCGGTCATGGCGTTCTCGTTCCTCGTCGCCCTCGGACTCGGCTTCGCGATCGAGAAGACCATCGGCTTCCGCGTCAAGAACGAGGACGAGGTCGCCGGTGTCGACCTGGTCGAGCACGGCGAGGAGGGCTACGCCCTGACCAACGCCTGAGCCCGGATAGGGTGTCGTGAGTGAGCGCACTCAGGACTATCCTCGCCGGTCTCGCCCAGGGCCTCATCGACGCACTGGGCAACCAGACGCCCCGCACTTCGGAGAAGGCGGGGCGTCCTGGTGCGTCCGGCGCGAGGCTGAAGCCCCGCCCGGGATCCGGCGGATCGGCGGTGTCCGATGCAGGCGTGGCGGAGCACGGACGCGAGCCGGGCGCCGAGACCGTGCGGGTGGACCCGCGCCGGATGCCGGACGTGCGCATCGGCTATTCGCCGTCGCGCAATGGGGATCCGGATGCCGGGGAGGTCATCTGGACCTGGGTGCCCTACGAGGAGGACGACGGCCGGGGCAAGGATCGCCCAGTGCTCGTGATCGGACGCCAGAGCGCGGATCGGGTCTTCGCCGTGCGGATGACGAGCAAAGAGCATCGCGACCACATCCCGATCGGCCCGGGCGCGTGGGACTCGCAGGGACGGCCCTCCTGGGTGGACATCGAGCAGCTCTACAGCGTGCACACCACCGGGATGCGGCGGGAGGCGGCGACGCTGGACCGCGAGCGCTACATCACCGTCGCGAAGGCGCTGATCGCCCGCTACGGCTGGGCCGTGGGGGAGTAGCCTCGCGTCGGCCGTGGCCGCGATCAGCGGGGGCAAGCATAGATTCAACACGGAGATGACAGAGAGCTTCATAGCGAGTTCCTGCTCGCGTGGTAGCTGCCAGTACCGTTTCGTTATCGCTTAGAAGCGACCAAAGCTAACTGCGTGCCATCGTACGTAAGGCGGCGATGACCGTTTCGAGTGCTACGTCGGCCTTACGAGCGCGTGAGTCGAGTCGACGAATGGCATCGAGCACGTCGGCTGGGAGTGGGTGAGCGGATTCGCTCACCCTCGTACCGCCGCCACGCCGTGTAACGATGATGCCTTCCTCTTCGAGAAGTCGATACGCGCGGGCGGCGGTTCCGACCGCGACGCCGACATCGCGAGCGACCTGACGTACCGGTGGCATCCGATCACCGGCGATGAGCCGCCCCGAAGAGATCAGTCCGCGGAACTCGGCGGCGATCGCGCTTGCTGTCTCCGGGCGGTTGCCCTGGTCGTTGCTCACTTGCTCTCCGCTTCGATCGCGGCGCCCTTTGCTCGTGGTCGCCGTGGAGCGATCAGCAAGGCGAACCCTGCCAGACCAACGCCGACCAAGATCACCCCGCCAGCACCGAGAAACGGCCCAACTGCCTGGAACGAGGGCACGATCCAGGCTGATCCTTGATCCGTTGTGACCTGTGTAGCAGTTCCCGCTCCAAGCGCCACGAAGATCCAAAGTCGGCCGAGCGTCACCGCGAGAGTTGCAAGCGCAACACCTGCGGCTTGTGATGCCCCACGTCGTCGTGCCAAGTCATGCTCGTCTCGTGGATTCGTCGGACGTGCGATGAGCATAAGCGTCACTATGGTCAGTGCAATGAGCAGAAGCACAGCGATAAGCACAGGAACGGTGTAGTACCAGCCGGGGAACGATGCCTCTGCGTACCCGTCAGGGGTATCAATGCGGATGCGATCGTATCGTCCGCGAGGGTCGCTTGTGGACGTCACCCCTGCCAACACCACGGTAACGACGGTGAGGGCGAGCAAGACCGCACCCGTCGCAACGCTACCGCGTGTAAGGAATGATCCCCAGGACCTTGAGCGCGGGTCGATCCCCCGCTCAACATCGCGAGAACGCCGCGCCCAACGCGCAGCAGCTACCAGGAGGACGATCTGAAGAAGAACTCCCACTGCGGGAACAATCGCGTACCTCACTGATGCATCATGCAGCGGCAGGAGGAGGAACCCGAGGTTCGCTATGATGCCCATCACCCCCGCCACGACGACGATTCCGCTGGCGAACACCGGTGTTGTCGAGGCCGACTCACCTCGTACTGTCAGCCGACGCCTCATCACAAGAAAGGCAACGACAGCAACGACGACGACGATGTACTCGTTGGTTACCCAGCCAATGATTGCCATCAGTATGAGCGGATCCATTTGTCACTCCGTCCTAATACAAACTTCCTTTATTTGTATCAGCGAGATAGTACAAAAGACAAGCACGCTGAGCAGGGCTCCGCCTCGTCGACTACGCCAGTCCGCACACCATCATCTGGAGCAGGCGCTGATCGCCCGCTACGGCTGGGCCGTCGGGGAATAGCCTCCATCGCCCCGGGCATGATCAGCGGGGCAGGAGCGGAAGCACCTCGGTGCCGAGATAGTCGACGTGATCGACGTCGCGGAGGTCGAGGAGCTGGAAGTGCACGCGCTCGATGCCGAGGTCGTGCAGGCGCTCGACCTTCGCGGCGATCTCCTCGGGGCCGCCCACGACGTCGACGCCGTTGAGGAGCCCGTCGAAGGCGCGGCCTGCGGCATCCGCTCGTCGTGCGATCTCGCCATCGTTCGCGCCGGCGAACGTCGGCAGCGCGACCGAGAACTTCAGAGTCTCGGGGTCGCGCCCGATCGCTTCGCAGGCGGCGCGCACGACGCCGACCCGATCGCCAACGACATCTTCGGGCTGGAAGCCGATGTTGAACTCCGTGGCGAACCGGGCCGCGATCTCCGGGGTGCGCCGCGGGCCGCCGCCGCCCACGATCACCGGCACCTGCGCCTGCACGGGCTTCGGCAGCGCCGGGGCGTTCTGGAGGGTGTAGTGGTCGCCGGAGAACGAGAAGGTCTCGCCTACGGGCGTGCGCCAGAGCCCGGTGATGACGGCGAGCTGCTCCTCGAGGATCCCGAACCTCCTCTTCGGGAAGGGGATGCCGTAGGCGCGATGCTCCGCCTCGAACCAGCCTGTGCCGAGCCCGAACTCGACGCGCCCGCCCGACATCGCATCGACCTGCGCCACCTGGATCGCGAGCACGGCCGGAATCCGGTGCGTCGCGGATGACACGAGCGTGCCCAGCCGGATGCGCGAGGTCTCCCGCGCGAGACCGGCGAGCGTCGTCCATGCATCGGTCGGCCCGGGGAGCGGGTCGCCCTCTCCTGAGCGCATGTAGTGATCGGAGCGGAAGAAGGCGTCGAAGCCGTGCCTTTCTGCCGCGAGTGCGAAGGCGAGCTGGTCGTCGTAGCTGAAGCCCTGCTGCGGCTCCGTGAAGATGGTGAACTCCATGCCGCCCAGTCTCTCGCATTCTCCGGAGGGTGCGGTCGAGACGTCACCGGCCTTGCCCGGGATGCGGGTGCGAGATCAGAATTGAACGAGCGCTTCCGTACAGGAATGCAACCGGCTGTGCCGAGGCTCGTGACCGCATCTCAGCGACGTCCGCCATGATGCGTTCGGGGCCAGGCGGCCTATGACGACGAGGGGAAGGGGGCGAGATGGTCTGAGCGTTCCGTACCGTTAGTAAGGACGCCGCCAAACGCGCCAGGCGCGGTGGGATCCGCAGGAGCGACGCTGGTACGCATGGGAGGAGCGAGCCTCCCTTGGCCTGTGGATGCCGCAGGAGGTCGCACCGCCGCCTCATCAACCGGAACCCGATCCGGTGGTGCTCCCGGAGGTGCTGCGCGGGCTCGGCAGGCAGATCGACCTGCCCTGGGCGACGCGTGTTCGCCGCCCTTGGTTCTGTCACGGATGCGACAGCAACTGCTCGCCGGGAGAGCTGGCCACGGCGGGGGTCCGCCGTGTGGGACCTGGCATCGCGATGATCGTCTGGCAGCCCTTAGAGTGGCGGCACGTGCTCGACTACGCGCATATCGAGATGGCGCCCGGTCTGGAGCAGGCGATGTCTGTCGGCCCATCGCCAAGTATCCGCCCGGAGCCGTACTCGACTCTGGCCGGTAGCGGTTGTTTCCTCCCACCTGCTGCTGGCGCGGAATCAGCGGTAGTAGCGTTCGAACGTGAAGGTTGCAGTGGCCTCGCGCCCGTAGATATCTACGACGAGGAGGGTGTAGGTGGTGAGGGGACTGCCCGGGACGCAGTCGACATAGACGCCGGAGAATCCGTTCGCGGGAAGATCCTCGGTATAGATCGGCAATGCATAGGGGTCTGCGCCCGCGCCTCGCAGCAGCACCCCCGTGCCGTCGACCGCTCGGCTTGTGGACCACTCCACCTCGCCGCCCCAGCCACCGTTCTCGTAGCCGGTGCAATCGACCGGTACGGTGCTCGCGGGGGCACGGAAGTAGTGGATGAGCGGAGGAGCGGGCTGCTGTGGAGTCTGGATTGCTGGCTGTTCCTGGGGCTCCTCATCAGGATCCTCCTCCTCTTCCTCCTGTGGCGCGGGCTCTTCCGAGGGGCCGATGGCTGCTGGTGCCTCCAGAGTGGGGCGTGGTGCGGGCATGTGCGGCTCGTCCTCTTCAGCGACGCTGTTTGCTCCGAGCGGGACGATCATGGCCACGCCATATCCCACAAGCACGAGTACTGCCGCCGCGCCAATGATGAGCAGCATCCGCAAGACACGGAAGCGCGAGAGATTCGCATCGGTCACTGGAAGAGCCTCAGAACTTTCGAATGGTGGACGCCGTCGGCACCCTTCACTGTGAGAGCGTAGGTCTGCGGATCGTTGCAGGGCTGCGAGAACGTGAAGGATCCGTCCGGCAACGACAGAGGCCCGCTGTAGGTTCCGTGGATGCCGTCGTGAGTATCGATGCCGAACCCGGCCTCGACCGCGTTCTTCGTGCGGTACCGGAACTCGACGCTCACCGCGGTCGACCCGCCGCCCGCCGTCGCGCACATCGACTCCGGGTCGCCTGCAATGCTGAACGATACGATCTGTCCCACCTCGGGCCCTTGCTCTTTCGGAGCTTGCGTTGCTTTTGGCGGGGCGGATGACTCAGGGAGTATTTCTTCTGATTCCGACTCTTCCTCCTCCACGCTCCCGGGGCGGGAGGATGTCTCTGCCGCGGGAGCCTCAAATGTGGGGGTGCTCTGCGGCACGGTCGCCGCTGGCATCTCCGGCACCGGCGCCGACTCGGTTTCGGAACCACCGCTGAGCAGCAGCGCAAGGAGCATGCCTCCGGTCAGCAGGAGGACCGCACCGAGCGCGACCGTCACGATCCTGCCGGCTCGGCTCGGCGCTTTCGGCGGTGCGTCGTATCCGTTCATCACTCTTCCTTTTCCCCCCACGTCAAAGTGCACATGAAGACGGTGAAGAGGGCCAGCACCTTCTCCGGGTCGAGCACCAGCGGAGACTGGAAGGCGAAGAGCGCGAGCCGGTCGGAGTCGGGTACCGTCGCCCAGAAGTCGGCGCGTACCACCTCTGTCTCGCCCACCTGGCCGTACCCGAGCAAGGGCTCGGTGCGCACGCCGCTGCGTCGGACAACCGCAGTTTCGCCGACCGCGAAGCCGCCGGTATCGCCCAGACCGTCGCGCACAAGCTCCCGTTCGCACCACCGCTCCAGTTCTTCCACCGGCGCCTTGCTCAGGTCGTCTTGCGGGAAGATCGTCAGCGGCCAGAACACGGTGAACGATGCCGGGAACGGCACCTTTGGCATGAGCTCCAGGCAGAAGAATTGATGAGTGGCGCCGGCGTCTCGTGCGGCGAGCGCCTGATCGAACAGTCGCCTTCGGGCGTCGGCGCGTAGCATCGCGGTGTCGTCACGTACTCCGCCTGCCTCACGGACAAAAGCACGTATCTGCCTGCGGATGTCATCCTCACCGGCGAGCTCCAGACAGAACCAGCGCCCGGTGGCCGCGAGATGGAAGGGACGAGGAAAGAGCGCCTCAGTCACCGCTCGCCCCGATCCAACTCACAGGCACCCGGCCCTGCGATATCGCGGCAACGACCTCGCCGCGACCGGAGGACGCCATCCAATCCGCGACATCGAGGTCGCCGACGCCCGCCGCATCCGCGAAGAGGCTCAATGGATCTCTGCCGGCCCCGAGCGCCTCTCCGTAGTCGAGAAGATCGCCGAATCCTGCATGCTCCAACACGTTCCCCAAAGGTTCGAGTCCCGCCTCCTCGAACGCCACGGTGAGATCTCCGCCCAAGAGCTCCTCGGCGGCGGCGAGGAAGTTGTCCACTCGCTGCTCCAACCAGTCTGTTGCCGCGCTATTGAGCCCTCCGACCACAGCATCGCCGACATCGCTGCCAGTGAGAATGTCTCCTCCGATGTCGATCCCGGAATCTCGAAGCAGATCCGCGCTGCCCGCCCCGAAGACCGCGTCGATGCCTTCCGCGAGGTCGTTGGCGAGATCAGCAATGTCGGCAGCAGCGGCGCCCACCGCATCCATGAGGGGACTTGCGGCATCTCCGAGGGCAGAGCCGGCCTGTTCGGCAAGTCCGTGAGCACCGCTGGCTTCAGTGAAGCCTGCCCCGAAACCCGTGGCCTGCACTTCGAGGAACTGTCCGGCTGGGCTGTTGACCAACTCATCGTAGAGCTCACGCGCCTCGGGTCCGCCGAGCTCCAGCAACCCGTCGACGAGGGTGTCGTCGACGAGGGCGGTGATGCCCTGTTGCACACCGGCTTTCACCGCCGCCGCGACGGCGCCCGCCACAAGTGGCCCGAGGGAGCCGAGCAATCCTTTGACGAAGGCCCCGGCGACGCCGCCGAGGAAGGCGCCGAGGACGACCGCGCCGAAGTGCAGCGCCGCCGCTCCGATCGCTGCCATGAAGGCGCCGAAGTCGAGGCCTTCGAGAGCCGCGCGCACAACCTGCGCAACGAAGAGCACCCCAGCGACGAAGATCGTCAGCAACAGGAGGCCCGCAGCGGGGCCCGGGCCGATGAAGGGGGTCAGGATGAGAGTGACGAGGGTGAGGACGACCAGCAGTACCATCACGATGATCTTCAGCACCGAGATGATGATGTCGAGCAGGCCGGAAAAGAACGCGCCGAGGTTTCCCCAGAAGCCGTCGTTGAGACCACTGACATCGCGTGCTCCCCGCAGCGCCTCGGCGGCAGCGGTCGCCAAGGATTGCTGACGCCGCTCTGCGGTATCGATGCTCTCCCAGAGCGTGGTGATCTCCAGCATCACCGTCTTGATCTGCTCCGCCAGCTCGGTTGCGCGCCGCCCGCTCGCCTCGATCTGCTCTTGAAGCTCGGTCTGACCGTGGGCGGGGTCAGCACTCAGCGCCGCGAGAACGGAGGAAGCGGACGGTACGCTCGTCGCGATTGCCTGTGCGTGCTGTCCACGCAGCTGCACCAGCTGATCCATGAGTTGATTGTGTGAGACGACAAGATCCGCTACTTCGGAATGCAGGCGGGTGCTCTCGGAGACGAACTGCCCGAACTCCTCGACGGCGTTGGCGTAGTGGGAGCGAACTCTCCGCATGTCACCGGTGAGCTTCTGGGCGCTGTCCTTGAACTGATCCCACGCAACCGACTCGACCGCGTCGTTGTCCTTCCCTGCTCGGCTGAGAGTCTCGACCACCCGCCCCAGCGCCTCATAGGTCTCGGACATGTAGCCTGCACGTAGCCGCACGCGTGGTGTCGGTTCGTAGACGATGTTGATGACTTTGGTCGTTCCGGGAACGCCTATCGGCGCCATCATTCGCCTCCGTCTCCGGCCGCTGCCTGACGCTGTGCTTCGCGCGCGTCCATTTCCTGCCGATGCCGGGTTGCGGCCGTATGATCTCCGGACTCCAGCAGTGTCTGGTACATCTCGTGATCGAAGGCGCGAGGATCGCGTAGCGCCAGACCCATCTTCCGATCGATCTCACCGAAGGCGTCATCCACGGCCTTTACGGTGCTGTGAAGTTCTTCGACCGATCTCTGGATCTTCGCACGGGTGTCATCCCATTTCGTCGCGAACTGCTTCAGCTGCTTTGAGAGTTCCTTGAAGGGGATGTCTTGCGACGCGTCTCCGTAGGTGTCGTTTGCGCGCCGCATCTCTTGCCGGATCGTCCACAGATCCTCACGAAGTGCGCTGAGATCGCTCACGCGCAGGCGCCGGGAGGGCAGACCGTGAAGATTCAGCGGTGCCGGGGCCTCGGGCGCCAATGTCTCGCCGGGCATGACCTATCCTTGCAGGTTCTTGGCGATAGCCTTGTCGGTCTCGGACAGGGCATTGGCGGTTCCTGTGAGGAAGTTCGCCATGCCGGTGATCGAGTTGCAGGTGTTGTTGATTGAGATCGTCAGCTGGGCGTAGCGCTCGGAGAATGCTCCTGAGCTGGAATCAGTGACGAATCCGCTTGAGACCAGATCGTCGACCTGCTTCTTGAGAGCGTTGAGTTTGGTCTCGATCTCCACACGCCCGCCTTCGAGCTGCTTCGCGACCCCGACGATCTGGGTGTAGTCGACGTGCATGTTCGCCATGATGTGTCCTTTGTTCATTCGGTGTGATCCGCAAGAGAGTTCTGCGGTGCCAGGAGAGGAACCTGGACGTGGTGCATCTCACGGCCGAGGACGGCGATACCGCGACCGGGAGGAAATTCATCGCGCTGGATGCGCGGGAAGGAGGTGCGCAGGATGAGCTCACCGTCGTCGCTGGAGGGCTGGAGCACGATCCCCCGGCGAGCGACCTTGAACTCCGTGTAGAGTGGCCAACCGCTGGCGAGCACATGGCTCTCTCCTTCAGCGATAAGCGTGTGGCCGGTGCGGCGCGCGGTCTTGGCTAGTGCGATCACCGCCGGCTCGGCGATGGTCGATTGGAGATCTCCCAGACCCGCGATCACGGTGATCAGGCGTATCGTCGAGGGCGTGGCGCCCTGCATCCGCTCGGCCACTCCGGTGCAGAGCGTGAGTGCCTCTTCCGGGGTGCATGCGGTCATCGCCCACTCGGTGGCGTTAAGCAGCGGTGAACGTATCGGACCGAGGAGGAACATCAGGGCGCCCGGATGTGCCTTGCGTAGGCTCTGCACCATCCAGCCGAGAGCATTGCTGCGTCCGCTTTGCACACCGCCGCCAATGAGGAAGGTTCCCGCGGGGTTGAAGTGGAGGGGTGCCAGCGTCGTTCCTGAGACCCCGAGGACAGGGAGACCATCGTGTACAGCATCGATCTCGTGTGAGTGGACCAAATCGGGCAGGGACCGCACGGCGGGGGTGTCCACGTCGCCGGCGGCACGACGCTCCGCGGCGAGAACTGCCAAGGCCTCGGCCTGTGCGCTGATGGAGGCACTGCCGCCGAGCACCGCGATCTGGGTTTCGCGACCGTCTGCAGCGGCACGGCCGGGTGGGGAGTCGGAGCCGAGCATACCGCGGGGCACGTCACTCTGTGCGTACTGGCTGTCATCGGCCTGGCGCAGGCTCATCCGGCGTGTGATCCCCGACTGCAGCGCGCTGGGAATCGCACCGAGGCGATCAGTCGTTAGGGCAATGTGGATGCCGGCAGCACGCCCCTCCAGGATGAGTTTTCCGAAGGCGTGGAACACGGGGGCGCTGCCCAAGGTGTCATAGCGGTCGCGGAAGGCGGGAAAGCCATCGAGGAGGAGGAGCGTCCGCGGTATTCGGTCGCCGTTTCCGAGCCGATAGTCGCTGAGGGTCGCAGCGTGTGCGGAGGCGAAGAGACTCAGCCGACGCTCCATCTCCGCGAGGGTTTCGGACAGCAGCCGGGTCACCCGCTCGCTGTCGTCGCCATCGATGACGCTGCCGACGCAGCCGAGTGTCTCAAGCATGCGCAGGGCCCCGCCACCCGTATCGATCGCCTGAACCTGCACCCAGCCCTCTGCGCGCGCGGACGCCGCGGCGATAGTGCGCAGGGCCGTAGACTTGCCGCTCGCCCCGGTGCCGATGATCGCCAGTGTGCCCTCACGCTCGGGGAGCCATACGAAGGGGCGCTGCCGCTGGCGGTGCGGTTCGTCCACCAGGCCGAGAATGAGCCGTTCGTCGGATGCCGCAGCGAGTTCACGCAGATCGAGCACCGCCGGAAGCTCTGGCAGCCACGGGCGACGAGGAAGCGGGATCTGCACTTGGGTCGCGGCTTCGCGCACGGACGCGACAAGGCGGTTCTGATCGCTTGGCCCCTTCACTACTGGAGGCTGCTCGGCCGCTGCCCAAAGGTGTGGTGTGCCGAAGCCGAGCGTACTGATTTCCACGTTGGCCAGCGCCTGCGCTTCGGTGCGGCCCCCCGCGTAAGCGCTTTGGAAGAGAGTGAGTCTTCCCGGTCCGAACTTGGCTACAGCGCGGCCAGGTGTCGCAGCGTCGAAGTGCGCGGCATCCCTCTCACCCACGACATCCTGCGAGTCGTGCTCGTCAGCCATGCGCAGCGCGATGCGCAGATTGGTGTTGGCGCGCAGATTGTCCTTGATGACACCCGCGGGGCGTTGGGTGGCCATGATCAGATGGATGCCCAGCGATCGCCCGCGTTGGGCGATGTCTACGACGCCGTCGACGAACTCGGGCACATCACCGGCGAGCGCTGCGAATTCGTCGATGACGAGGACCAGCGCGGGTGGCGCATCCGGGTCGCCGCGCTGTTCCAGCGTGGGAAGATCCTTTGCCTTCTTCTCGTTGAGAAGTTCCTCTCTCCGGTGCAGTTCGGCACGCAGACTTGTCAGCGCCCGCTGCACGAGGTGTGGAGTCAGATCGGTGACCAGGCCCACGCAATGGGGTAGATCCACACAGTCGGCGAAGGCGGATCCGCCCTTATAGTCCACGAACAGGAACGTCACCCGGTCGGGACTGTAGGTGGCGGCAAGCGCCAGCACCCAGGCCTGGAGAAATTCGCTCTTGCCGGAACCCGTTGTCCCCCCGACAAGGGCGTGCGGACCCTGAGTGCGCAGGTCCAGCAGTAGGCCGCCTTCACCCGTGGCTCCGACGACGGCGCGGAGTGAGCCAGGGCGTTGAGGGACGGGTAGGGTACCGGTGCGATCGGCGATTGAACCGGTTTCTCTCCAGCGCCCCGTGATGCTGTCTGCCCGCTCGGCCAGGTCCGTGCCCAGGAGCGTGAGAAGTGAGATCTGAGCGGGAACACTGCTGTTGCCGGCGAGAGGTGTGCCGTCATCGACGAGGGGGGCCAGGCGCCTGGCGAATGCAGTGGCCTGGGTGGTCGTCACCCGTTCCAGCTGCACCTGCTTGATCTGATGGCCGGTACGCACATGGCCTATGAGCGCCTCGTCGCCTGCGATGTCCACAAACGTGCGGCACACTGCCGGCAGCCGGAAGCGCGAGGGGGCGAGCCACAGAAGATGTATGCCGGCATCCGCCGCCTGCTCCGCTAGTGCGATAAGGCGTTCCCGTGCCACGGGGGCATCGTCGGTGACGATGAGCAGTATTGCGGGAAGCTGATCGGTGGCGGGTACAGGTTGCGCGGCGTTGTCAAGACCTGCCCGACCGCTGAGGCTAGAGGCGTGCTCATTCTGAGGCATGGCGGTGCGCCAGCCGGGGGCGCCGCCGCTGCGAGCCTGGACAAGCTCCTCCAGCCCTGCCAGCAGTGCCTGTCCGGTGGCAGGGCTATCTGCGAGATGCACTCCGTCGAAGGGGGAGAACTCGCCAGCAGTGTGCGGCAGCCACGACAGCCACGACAGCTCGCGCGCGTGAGCGGGCGAGGCGAGGGCGACCACGGCGAGGTCGCGAGGCGCGTGCAACCCTGTCAGTTGTACGATAACGCCGTTGAGCACCTCACCCGCGGTGGAGGAGTCGCCGGAGATGCCGATAGCCCCGGCATCATGAAAGCTTTCCACGATCGGCACCCCGTCGACGAGGCGCACCCGTTCGCGGAAGTCGGCCAGATGCTGGGCGTACTCCTCTAGAGCAAGGTAGCTCTCGCTTGTCTCAGCGATCGTGATCCGCGAGGGGAGCGACCCCAGGCCCAGCCGCACCGAAAGGAAGGAGGGATGCTCGGGGCGCCGCGTCCAGGTGAGTCCTCCGGGTGCAGCCAGTTGGGCGAGCACATCGGATGCCGCGGGGGTCTCTGCGAGCCGGATAGCTCGCTCCCGAGGCTGCTCAAGATGGCACTGCTCTTCGAGCATCCTTAGTTGGTCTTCGAACTGAGCGATCGATTCGGCAAGGGCTTTGCGTTGCCGTGCCCGCTGCTCGTAATGCCGACCGATCGCCATCAACGGCGTCATCGCCACGAACAGCAGGGAGAAGGGGCTGCGGGTGAGAACGAACATGGCACCGGCCATGACGATGGGGGCGACGAGTGCGAACCAGGAGAAGGGCTCGATACGGGCAAGGACGGGCAGTACCGGCGCGGAGAGCTCTCGGGCGGGAAAACGGGGCGTCAGCCGGGGCGCACGGGTGAAGGGCAGGCGACCGCCTGTGCCCTCGCTGACCTCGGGTTCTCCGAGGAGTTCGACCGCTATCAGAGTGTCGCCGAGGACAACGACCTGTTCGGGCGCAAGGTTCAGACGGCTGACCACCCCGCCATCGACAAGGAGACCGTTGGCCGACCCCAGGTCGGTGAGTTCCGCTGTGTTGCCGACGTCGAGACGTGCGTGACGCTGCGAGACCATCGGATCGTCGAGCACGATGTCACAATCGCTACCGCGCCCAATAATGGTCGTCCCTGGAGGCACGGTGTGGTTTGTGCCTTCCGCGGGACCGGAGAGAATGCGCAGCACCGCCGCGGCCCGGCCGCGACGGGTATCAGGCGCCTGTCCGATCCGCACGCGATCTGCCGCGAGGAATGCGGCATCGGTCAGCGCCTGTAGGGGGTCCAGAAGGCGCTCCCCTTGCTCGGTGACCACCGCCAGAGTGAGAGCGCCGGGAAGCGCCGTATAGGGGGCGGCCCTCGGATCCCGCTCCGCGAGGGCCTCGGCGACGTCCGCGACGCGAGCCTCGGCGTCGGCGAGGAGAAACAGATCGACGGTCGTCCCGTCGGCGCGCAGTAGTGAGAACTTCGTTTTCATCCGAGACCCCGTACGAACAGAGTGGTAACGAGGGCAGCGCTGAACAGAAGTGCACCGTCAAGCACCCATGTCTGCGCTGAGCCGCGGCGGCGCTGCGCCGGCGTCGCCCCCCGCGCGGTAACCGGAGTGGGCGACGCCGGTTCGAACATGTCGAGTTCGGACGCCGCGGTTTCGGCGGGCCCGGGGACCGGAACAAGCTCGGCAACGGGTGCTGTCGTTATTGCCAGGAGGTCATTGCGATGGAGCGTCTGATCCGCTCCCGAGGGACGGATTGCACCACCGGAGACGTGCACGGCGGTCTCTGGCAGGCCCATCTGGCGCTGCACACCCTGCAGTGCGCGACCGAACGAGAGCGCGGAGGTGTAGCGGGCCTGGGGGCTTCTGGCCATCGCGACTTCGAACACCTCGTCGATTTCGGGGTAGCCCGCCGGAGGAGCATCACCGGTACGAATCCTTGCGGCCTGCGATGCCGGATCGTTCGGACCTTCAGCAGTTTCGAAGGGAGCGCGGCCCGTTATCAGCGAATAGACCGTCGCTGCGAGCGCATAGACGTCACTCTGAGTTCCGCTCCACGGATTCTCGGCAAGAAACTCCGGCGGCGACCACGGCACCGAAAGAGACTCGTCACCCGAGACCGGGTCCAAGCCGACCGATGCCGAGATTCCAAAGTCGGTCAGAAGCGGGTAGCCGTATTCGTTTACAAGCACGTTCGCAGGCTTCACATCGCGGTGGAGGATGCCCGCCCGGTGCGCGGTTTCTAGGGCGCCCGCTAATAGGACGCCGTACTCGAGGGCCTCGGCCAGAGGAAGCGGGTCCCGGCGGAATCGGTCGCCGAGCGAGCCACCAGGGCAGTGCTCCATGACGATATACGGCGAGCCATCGTGCGCGATGTCAGCCGCATGCACCGTCATGATGGCCGGATGCGCGGACAGCTGCGCCATCACGTTCGCCTCAGAGCGGAATCGGCGCCTGCCTGCTTCGTGCAGGCTTGGCACCGACAGAACCTTGACGGCGACGGGACGGCGCGGCATCCGTTGCTCGTACAGGTACACCTCGGCAAAGCCTCCGGATCCGATAGTTTCCAGAAAGTCATAGCCTTCGAGGGTCGGGGGAACGCTCACTCTTCTTCCCTCGCAGCGGCAGGGGGAGTTCCGAGGAACAGCACATCGTCAGCGGC
Source organism: uncultured Microbacterium sp. (assembly GCA_964406995.1). GTDB lineage: Bacteria > Actinomycetota > Actinomycetes > Actinomycetales > Microbacteriaceae > Microbacterium. The sequence continues at coordinate 8,099 of CAYOTY010000027.1, read as the reverse complement.
GTCAATCTCCGGCTCACCCGGCCGAATGCGCAAATTCTCGTGCGCCAAGCCCGACTCGCCCTCCACCGTGACCGTCCAGGTCGTATCGGCTACGGGACATGACACCGCGATCACCGCTTCACCGCTGGGAGCGACCTGGGCGAGCGGAGCGGACTTGGCATTGGGGGTGTCCATCGCGATCCAACCCTTGTCGGCATTGCTTGTCGCCCAGTTGAGTGTGACCGGGACCTCTTCAGCGTCCGGTGTCGAGCATGCTCCGGACGCGGTCGCACTGAAGGAGATGAATTCTGGTGGCGCGGTCGGCTGTGCGGTTACGAAGAGGGGCAGGACCAAGAGTGCGCCGAAGATCCCGATGATTGCGACCATGCCAAAGCGCAAGATGATCCGAGCGATACGCATGGCAACATCGAATCGCGGGGGGAGCGGGAAAGGGAAGAACACGGCACAAGCTCGTACAAGCTCCGTACAACGCTCGGATGCGCCAGACCCGCGGGGTACGCCAAACTGAAACCAGCTGACCATATCCGAGGGGAGCCCGCGATGGGCACGAGCGCTCCGCATGATGTTTCCACTCGGCGCGATCTTGCGCGGGCGCTTACCGCTTTGCGGGAACGAGCGAAGCTCACGATTCGTGACCTCGCACGAGAAAGCGGAGTGCCATCGGCAACGATCGGCGGGTACTGCAGCGGCCGGCACGTCCCTTCGCTGACCCACCTGGACCCGTTCCTGGCCGTCCTGGGTGTGCTGGGTGAAAGAGATCCGGCCCCATGGGTTTCCGCGGTCGAGCGAATCTGGTGGGCTGCGTCGAACAGGCCTGTGGACGCTCGTTCACCGTACAAGGGGCTCGAAGGCTACGGAGCTCACGACGCCGAGTGGTTTTTTGGAAGGCACGATCTGACCTCCGAGATTTTGGCTCTCGTTCGGGATCGTGCGGTAAGCGGCGGCACGATCGCTGTGGTCGGTGCTTCCGGCTCGGGAAAGTCCTCGTTGCTGCGTGCCGGTGTGCTGGCGGCTGTCGATTCAGGTGTGCTCGGCGGAGGGTGGGCGTCGGTCGTTACGACTCCGGGTCGCGATCCTTTGGTAAGGCTTCATCGTGCACTCGCCGAGCTTCGCGAGGGCGCCTCCGCCGTCGTCGTCATTGATCAAGTGGAGGAGCTTTTCACCGAGAGGATTGAGCCGCGGGAGCGCGACGCTTTCGTGGCCCGTCTGCGCGATCTCGGCGAGCGGCGGGTGGTCGTCCTTGGAATGCGAGCCGACTTCTACGCCGTTGCCACCCGAGAGCCGAATCTTGTGCCGTTGCTCCAGAACACACAGATCGTCGTCGGACCGCTCAGCGAAGAGAACTTGCGGGCTGCCATCGTCGAACCTGCGCGCATTGCTGGAGTTGAGCTGGACTCCGAGTTCATCACCCGTGTCATGGGGGATCTCAAGTCGGGAGATCGCCTCGCACGTGCGCACGATATCGGTGCGCTGCCCCTCCTCTCGCATGCCTTGCGGATGACCTGGGAAACCGCCGCGGGCGCGGTACCTACTGTTACTCACTACGAGTCGATCGGCGGTATTGCGGGAGCGATCGCACGTTCTGCGGAGGAAGTTTACCGTGGGCTTGATACGGAGGCACAGACTCTCGCGCGCCGTATGCTCCTGCGCCTGCTCAATGACGACGGTGAATTGTTGACTCGGCGCAGCGTTCCCTGGAGCGAGCTGATCGATCCCGACCAGGAGGACCCGCGAGCGAGCGAGGTGATCGAGGCGTTCGTGGCGGCGCGATTGCTCACCGCTGATGCGGAATCCGTACGTGTAGCGCACGAAGCACTGTTGACGAGTTGGCCGATGATCGGCGAATGGATCGCCGTCGACAGAGCGGGATTGCATCTGCATCGACAGATCAGCGACGCCTCGACGGAATGGGAAGACTCGATGCACGACACCGCGATGCTCTGGCGCGGGGGGAGGCTGGAGTCGGCTCAGGAGCTCCTTGCGCGTGACGATCACGGCGGGCTGAACCGACGGGAGCGTGCGTTCATCGATGCGAGTACGCAGGCGGCAGCATCCGAAGTGAGTTTGGCGAAGCGTCGTAGCCGGCGGCTCGTGCACATGTCAACGCTGATGGCTGTGCTGGCAGCGGTCGCCGTCATGCTGGCCGGACTCGCGGTGACCGGACAGCGCAGTGCCCAAACTGCTCGGGATGAAGCGCTGTCGCGGCAGATCGCGATCAACGCGAATATCTTGGCGGATTCTGACCCGGCATTGGCCCAGCAACTTGCGCTTGCGGGGTATCAGATCGCCGAAACCGTAGAAGCGCGTTCAGCCCTGCTCGATATCGGCTCACGCGCGGCCGTAACCCGGTTCGCTGTGCCGATTGGGCCGGCGTCGGTAGCAGTCAGCGCCGATGGACGTCTGATCGCGACGGGAAACGTGGACGGACACCTGAGACTTTTCGCACAGGATGGCGCCGAGGTGCGGCAACTCGCGGAACTCGAGATCGACCCAGCCAATCAGATGTATGGGGTGGCGCTCTCGGCCGATGGCACGCTGGCTGCCATCGGTGGGACTGGCACGATTGTGCGGCTGGTCGACACCAGCGATCCGGAGCATCCGATCCTCCTTCCGCAAGAGCTGGACGGGCCTGGAATCGAGGCGCTGACCTTCTCGCCCGATGGAAGCCTGCTTGTGGGCAGCAGCAAGTTTCACACCGCCTACCGTTGGTCGATCACCTCCGGGGTGGCGACTGATCTGGGGGAACTCACCGGTTTCGGCGGACCCCTGCACATGGCGGCATTCAGCCCCGACAGCACACGACTGGCGACGGCGAGCAACGACGGTGTGCTGCGCGTCTGGGACGCGGCGGCGGTCGGGGCGACCGATGGTCCGCTGGCGCTACTGGACCTCGGCGCAGTGAGCAATCACGTGCTGGGGGTGAGCTTTAGTCCCGATGGCACGGTGCTGGCCGCGGGAACGCGTGACGGGCATGTACGACTGCTGGACGTGGGGGAGAGCTCGCTCACGCCGCGAGGTGAGCCGTTTGCTGATTTCACCGGTCCCGTCAATGCGGTCGCGTTCGGGTCGGGCGGTGACGAGGTTGTGGCAGGCAGTTCTGATCGGACGGTCCGGGTGTTCTTGACTGCTACGGGCAGTGAGATCGATCGGATGCCGAACACGACGCCGATCACCTCGTTGGCTTATCTCGGAGAGTCCCGAGAGGTGTTGGTAGGGGCGCCGGATGGCTACATCCGCGCTTGGCGACGTGCAGAGGCGTTGCCGCCGACGAGCGAGCTGACGATCGGCGACTTGGGGTTGAGCTCCGATGGTCGGGTGCTGGCGGTAGCCCAACGCTCTGCGCTGGCTGGATCGGTCTCGATCTGGAACGCTGCCGATCCCTATCGGCCGGTGCGTGGCCCACGGGATGCGACCTCGGAGAAGGTGCTGCTCAACGGCAGCGTGGCTCTCAGCAACGACGGCACGTTGCTCGCTGCGGGGAGCACAACGGGGGAGGTCGTATTGTTTCGCCTTGCCGGAGGTATGCCGCGCGAGATCGCGCAGGTGAGTGCTGCGACGGTGACTGTGCAGCACGTGGCCTTCGATCGCACCGGGGACCTGATGGCGGTGGCAACCGACGACGCTCTACTCTCGCTGTGGAATGTTCGCGATCCGACTGCGCCGCAGCTGATCGACACTCAGCAGCATGCTCGGGACCGGCTGCTGGGGGCGGCATTCCACCCCGAGGGAACCGTGCTGGCGGTATCGAGCGCAGATGCCGTGGTGTACATCTATCGGCTGAGTCCGACCGGGATGGAGCTGATCGCCGAGATCGTCGATCCGGAGAACTTCGTGCATACTGTGGCCTTTTCGCCCGGCGGAACGATGCTCGCTGTCGGAAGCGCGGACCGGCGAGTGCGGCTCTACGACATGGCAGATCCTGCGCTTCCGGAGTTGTGGGGGGAACCGCTGCGCGGCCCCACCGGATACGTGTACGAGGTGTCGTTCACCGCGAACGGTTCGCATCTGGCCGCGGCGGCCGACGGGGTTGTGTGGGTATGGGAACTTGCCGATGGCAAGCAGCCGTCGCTGACCGGCGCGCTACGTGCGGCGGCAGGTTCGGTCAATGCGGTACGCATCTCACCTGTGGATGATGCGGTGATCGCGGGAGGCTCGGATGCTCGCCTACTGCTGTGGGATCCGCATCCGGAGCGTGTGGCCGAGCGCCTGTGCGCGCTATCCGGTACAGCGATCACCGAGGACGAGTGGTCGCAGTACGTGGCGGGCGCGGCCTATGCCCCGTCCTGCCCGATGTGACTGCCTGTCAGTGCACCGCACGGGTGATACCTGGCTGGACTCCCGCGCGGTGCACAAACCTGAGAGCGAGGCGGCTCCATGGCCGCAACGAGAAGGCCTCCTGTGAAGGGGTATAAGGGCCTTTCCGAGTGATGGGAGCAATGGAGCGCTGCACGACGGGTTCATAGGTTCGCTTCCGCATGGAAGATGGGACTCACGATGATGATGGCCCCGAGGCGAGGCAGACGACACTCTGATCGACGCGGCGGCGGACCAAAGAGACGACCCCGAACACGACTGATGGAAGAGGAGGTGGATGCTGTGCGAACAGCCCGTGCGCACGCTGTCAGGGTGAATGCTCTCACGAAGCAGTACCGCATCCATCGAGGCGCGGCCTGCACATAGACACACTGACGGTGTGGGATTCAATTGATCTCGGTACCCTCGCGCCACGAATCTCTCTATGGCGTTCTACATTCAACTACAGAACTCTCCCTATGGATAACTCCATCGCGACGCCCTGAGTCGCGCCTCAGTGGAGATAGAGTTCGTGCTCTGCGGCAAGGTCCTTGTCTGCCGCGGCGCCGCGGAGTGTGATCAGCGCCCAGACGGCAGTGAGGATCGTGATCGCCGCGCCTGCGACGCCCGTGATGATGATCGCCTCAGTGAAGGCGTTCTGGGCGATTTCGAGGATCGCAGCGCCGCCTGGCCCTCCGATTTCGCTGGCGACCAGTAGGGCTTCCGCCATCGTCGACGAGGCACGTGCGACCACGCTCGATGCGACACCGAGCCCATCGACGCCGGAAGCGACGACTCTTGAATACCAGGCAACGAGGACTCCGCCCAGTACAGCAGTGCCTAGCGTGGTGCCGATCTCGTAGGCGGTTTCGGAGGTAGCAGCGGCCTGACCGGCGCGCTCGGGCTTCACCGAGCTCATGATGATGTCGTTGCTCAGGCCGAGCGCCATTCCCGAGCCGAGCGAGACCAGCGCGAGCGAGGCTGCGATCAGCACCGGATGGGACGACGGGGTTAGGAGGACTGTCAGGCTGAACCCGATAGCAGCGATCAGGAGGCCAGCGGCGATGACATAGGCGGGAAGCACACGCTTGACCAGTGCCGCCGCGACGAAGGCGGCGACGGCCGCGAGCACCGCCTGCGGTATCAGCCAGAGCGAGGCCTCCAGCGGATTCAAACCGAGGACAAGCTGAAGGTATTGAATGAGAGCCACCAGCGCGCCCACCATCGCGAAGATCGCGAGCAGGTCCGAGACGACCGCACCTCGGAAATACCGCACCGTGAACAGCCTGACCTCCATGAGGGGTGTCGAGAGTTTCAGCTGCCTGCGCACGAAGAGCGCGATAGCGATGAGACCGACGAGCAGGGCGGCGATTCCGAGCACGATCTCTTTGCCTCCAACGAGCGACTTGATCGCGTAGACCACACCGACTAAGCCGACGAAGGAGAGCACCACACTAAGCATGTCGATCCTGTGCAGATCCGGGTTGCGGCTCTCTGGAAGCAGGAGTGGGCCGAGGATGAGTAGAAGGATCATGACAGGGATGTTCATGAGGAACGCTGCCTGCCAGCTGAATGCATCGATGACCCAACCACCGAGGATGGGTCCGACGGCCGCGCCGACCGACGCCATGGCCGCCCAGATCGCCATCGCGTACCGACGCTGCTGACGGTCGAGGAACATATTGCGCACAAGGGACAGGGTGGAGGGCATCATGATCGCGCCACCGACCCCCAGCAGGGCGCGTGCGGCGATCAGCATCCAGGGGGTCGTCGCCAGGGCGCCGCTCACTGAAGCGACCGAAAAGATCACGGCTCCGATGAGCAGGTTCCGCCGACGTCCGAAGCGGTCACCTACGGTGCTCATCGCAACGAGCAGCCCGGCGAGGACGAGCGAGTAGATGTCGATCATCCACAGCTGCTGGACGCCGGTAGGGCTCAGCTCGGCGGAGATCGCGGGCAGGCCCAGGATCAGCACCGTGCCATCGATCGTGATCAGCAGTAGCGGCAGAACCAACACAACGAGTCCCAACCAGGTCCTGGTCGTGGCTTTCGGGGGTGCGGTGTTCATGGAGGTCTCCTTGCCTTCGCGCGCTCCGGTAGCGATCGCGCATCCACTTTAACAGACTAATAGGTCTGTTGCGCAGTGTAAGAAGACTGTATTGGCGAACGAATGTACGGATTGTGGATCGGCAGACTGGTGGCGCGGGAGAAGGCGAAAGATTCGTGGTTGGCAGCACAGACCGACCCGCCAAGGTGGCGTCGGAGCGCACCGAGAGGGGAAATCGCGGGACTATTGCTTTGCGGGTGCTGCGGCTCGACAGTCGGGCCTATAGGGGTTCGCGGAAGGTGCCCGCGGTGGCGAGGTTGAGCAGCAAGCGTCGGGCCCTAGCGATGCTCGCGTCGTCCTCGGCGCCCTGCATCGCCGCGACTGCAACGCCTTCGGCAGCCCGGCGCACGATCTGGATGCGTTCAGTACTCAGTCCGTCCTGGGCGAACTGCTCCGTCCACCATTCGTCGTACTCGGCGAGAGCTTCGGCGACGGCGGTGATCGCGTACAGCCCGTTCCAGTTCGATGCTGAGGCGAAGTCTCGTGCTACCGCGGCTTCTGCACTTCCGATGCAGAGAGCGCGGACATAGGCACGGAGCATCTTGCCCGGGTGGTTCTCCGACAGGTCGAGCTGAGCGAGGACCACGTTACGGAGTTGTTCGGACGCGTCCTTCACCACGGCGACGAACAGCTGATCGCGACTGCCGAAGTGGTGTATCAGACCGCTCTTGGAAACCCCCGCCAGCGCAGCAACCTCGGCGAGCGTGACCGCCGCCCCTCGATCGAGGATCGCCTGGGTGGCAGCATCGAGGACGGCCCGACGCGTGCGCTCCGTGTTTCGCGTCTGTCGTCTCTCCGTCATCACATCACCTATCCCACATCGATCCAACTGACTATCTGGTCGATCCTACCGTCCAGGAGTATGTGAGGGGCGGGGTTGCGCCACCTTTGAGTGGATCGGTTCACTCCAGTTCACTCTCCGTCTTCGGGGCACCGTTTTCGAGAGCTTCACGCCAATGGGCTTGACGGTGACGTCGGACTTGCGTGCGACGGCTACAGCCACACGGACCAGATGCTTGCGATTGCTGCGAGAACAACGCCGCCCCCTACCAGCGCGATGTCCCATCCGACCTGATTCAACGCATAGCTCGGGAGATCAGTGAGTCGTATTTCGCCAGGATCGAGATCCTCCTGTGTGAGCCGGTCGTGACCTCGCTCACGGGCGATCCTTGCAGCCTCCCGTTTCCAGCGCCGCGTGCTCCGCAGGAGCCGATAAAACCCGATGAGTGGCAGGACTCCGCTCAGGCCATACAGCAGCGTGATACATATCTCGGGGGCCATGCAGTTACAGTATCTTGCGGATAGGTTCGGAGATCGGAGTGCCCCACGCCTCACCGCGTGTTGAGCAAACGAATCTAGACCGAATGTGTGGTGGAGAATGGACGGAGGCTGCGGTGAGTGAGTTTCTGAGCCAGGCCGTGTTGGTCAAGAGCTTTCGCGCTCGGCCGGGTGACCCGTCAAGGATGACGCGACAGGAGACCTCTGAGGAGGTTTGGCCTGTGATGGAGCTGTTGATACTGCGGTATCGAGCAGGTTGAGGCCGTGGACGGATTATCGGCTCGCTGCGGAGGGGATGGCGTGGGAACTGCTGCACCGGTGTCCCGTGGCGGGACGTGCCGGAGCGGTTCGGTAAAGGACATTTGAGTGGGCGATACCAGACTCGAACTGATGACCTCTTCCGTGTGAAGGAAGCGCGCTA
>CAYOTY010000026.1:15915-27577 GCA_964406995.1 uncultured Microbacterium sp. | reverse complement strand
TCAACGACCAGGGCTCGTGGTGGCAGCCGGCCGATCCCTCCGAGGAGGCGATCCCGGCGCTGCTGGCCGAGCGCGGCGTGCGGTGGACCGATCTGGAGGGCTGGCACCGCCTCGACGAGCACGAGGTCGCCCTCGGCGCTCCCGAGGAGCGGGCCCGCATCAAGGTCGTCCCGCGCGAGGAGATGGTGCGGATCTCCCGCGGGGAGTAGTCGCCTTATCCGTCGCCCCTGTTACGGATGTCGGGAGAAACGACGGATGTCGGGCGACACGCCGTGAAGCGGCCCGACATCCGTGAAAGCTCCCGACATCCGTAGCGGGTCGCCGCTGATTAGGCTGTTCCCATGAGCGAGTGGGTGCCCGATGTCCTCGGCGACGAGTTCGCGCAGCTCACGTTGCCGCTCGGCGAGGACGAGCAGGGCGAGGTGGTGGCGACCCTCGTGCGGGCGCTCCCGCCCGAGCCCACCGTCTGGCAGAAGCTCACCGGCCGGGGGCGGATGCTGGACGACGTCGACGTCCTCTACGTCCACGGCTGGTCCGACTACTTCTTCAACAAGCGCCTGGCGCGTTTCTGGACCTCGCGCGGTGCCCGCTTCTTCGCGCTGGATCTGCGCAAGTACGGCCGGAGCCTGCGGGAGGGGCAGACGCCCGGGTACATCACCGACCTCGCCCAGTACGACGAGGACATCGCGGCGGCGCTCGCGGAGATGGGGCATGCGCCCGGCCAGGGCTCCGCGCGGCGTCTGGTCCTCTTCGGGCATTCGACGGGCGGGCTCACGCTGTCGCTGTGGGCGGACCGGCATCCGGATGCCGCGGATGCGCTGATCCTGAACAGCCCCTGGCTGGAGCTCCAGCTGTCCGGCTTCGCCCGCGAGGCCGTCGGGCGGCTCCTGGGCCTGCAGACGCGGTGGAATCCGCTCGAGGTCGGACCGCAGCTGGATGCGGGCTACTACTCCCGCGCGCAGGAGGAGGTCGCCGACCCCGATGACCCGATGGACGTCAACCTCGACTGGCGTCCGGCGCAGACGATGCCGGTCCTCGCCGGGTGGCTGAAGGCCGTCGTCGACGGGCACACCCGCGTGGCCGAAGGGCTGTCGATCGGGATCCCGATCTGCGTGCTGCTGTCGGCCCGCACGGCCGTGCCGACCCGCTGGTCTGAGGAGCTCACCTCCGCCGACACCGTGCTCGTGGTCGACGACATCGCCCGTGCGGCGCTGAAGATCGGCTCCTCGGTCACGATCGAGCGGATCGACGGCGCGCTCCACGACGTGTTCCTCTCGCGTCATGAGGCGCGCGAGGACGCCTACGCTCGGCTGGAGCGGTGGGTCGCCGGCTGGGCGGCCTCCAGCATCCGCTCCTCCTGACCTGCACGGATGTCGCAGAACAGCACGGATCTCGCAGAGATTCCGGAGATTCCTGCGAGATCCGTGCTGTTCTGCGAGCCGTGCTGCGCCTCGCGAGGCGGTATCAGTCCCTGAGCTGATCCTTGGCCTCGTTGCGCGCCTTCACCGAGTCGCGCTCCGCCTCGGCCTTCTTGACCTCGGCCTCGGCCCCCAGTTCATCGGCCTTGTCCTTCACCTTGTCGACGGCGTCCTCGACGGCGCGGCCTGTCTGCTTGGCCGCCTCGCCGATGGTCTCCTTGGCGTCTTCGAAGATTCCCATCGTGTGGTCCTCCCTCTCTCTGTGACGTGAAGGAGACACGATACGCCGGAGAGGTGACGCCGGGGAGGGCCTTGACGAAGAGCGCGGCTAGCGGTAGTTGACGAATCGGGCCCCGGTGATTGGCGGATGACGGCTATCGCTGAGATGCCAGTGATTCCGCGGATCTTGTCGTTGGGGAGTGGTGGCCTTGATGGGTATGAATCGGGCTTTCTGCGGACTTTCTGCGGACTCGCGATGACCGTCGAGACGGGCGCATGGCTGAACTACGCGGAGGCTGCGAAGCGGGTGAAGTCGAGTGAGCGGACGGTCAAGCGCTGGCGCCGTGAGGGCATGCTGATGGAGTGGGATGCCGACGAGGATGGCCAGTGGCACAGGGTCGTCGAGGAGTCGGTGCTGTTGGCGTGGTGGCGGCAGAAGATGCAGGCCTCCCCTGTGCATCAGATCAGGCTGCGCAAAGCCGCGATCGAGCGAGTGGAGACTCCACCGCCGATGCGGAAGAAGTTCACGCGCTCGAAGGGTGTGGACATCCCCGGAACTGCTCAGGATCGCGACTCCACGCACGATTCTGACGCGCTACGGCTTTTTTGAAGTACCAGGAGACCCTGGCAGCGGCTCAGGCGCGCGTACAGCGGCGTTCCTGGGCGTTCTGCGGGAGCTTCCCGACTTCGTCGGTCGGAGAGAGCACGCCCAGCTCATGCGGGTGATGGAAGACGAGACTCCGGGGTGTGATGGGCTCGAGGTGTTCACTCGCCACAGGTTCGATGACCCGGAGGAAGTCGAGATCATGCGCGGGATCTGCTGGGAGTGTCCACTGCTGCAGCTGTGTGAGGCGTTCGCGGGCGCGGGGAAGCCAGCGGGGGGGGGGCATGTGGGCTGGGATGACGCCAGCCGAGACGAGGCGGGCGACCTTGGAGAATCCAACAGATGCTCCGAGCGCTGCATTATTCAGCTGCGCTGGCTGAGGTGTTTCAGGGAAGCTGCCGGCACAAAACGGGCACAGCGCTGCAAGACGAACAGCGGGACCAGGCCCTTGTTCTATAGGGTGTTCAGCATCGGATGATCGCGCGTGGAAGAGGCAGTTGTGGCAACGATCTCATCGTGGAGTGTGGCGGACTTTAAGTCTCTTGGGGGCGCGACGCTTGGCTTGCCTCATTTAACGGTGCTGGCGGGGGCTAATAGCTCAGGAAAGTCCTCAGTGCTGCAGTCGATACTTCTCTTGGCGCAGTCGATCACGCGCGGCGGAAATCTCATCATGAACGGCCCTCTGGTGCGGCTCGGCGAACCGGCCGATGTGGTGAGAGAGGGGCAGGCCGCAGTCGAGTTGAAGTTCGCTGTGCAAGGTGGGCCGTCCGCAACGGTTGAGCCTCCACGAGCCCTGCGATTTGACGTCACGTTGTCGTTGTCGCCATCAGACAACGGGGGTGCGCTCGTTCCGTCATCATTCGAGGTGATCGACGTTGACGGAAACGTGGTGGTTGCGGCGACATCGGAGCGGATGCGCTCGGCTGATATTGATGCCTTTTCTTCGTCCGTACGCGGATTCGAGCTTTCGTACTTGCGACTGAAGTTCATTGATGGGCGTAAGGCTCCCAACCGCATGTACTTGGGATTTCTCGGCGTTATCCCCACTCTCTTGGCGCGTCATGTCGATCCCCGCATTGTCGAACGCCAGGTGACGTCAATCCTCCAAGACGCGCTGTCCAACGACCGAATGACCTATGAACTTGCCCAAGAAGTAACGCAGTTGGCCCCTAAGCGAAAGTTCTTCAAAGAATTTGCGGTCGAGGCGAAACATCAAGTTCAAGTACGGGGGACACCGGTACTGATATGGACGAAGCGGGACTTCGCGTCCCTGAATGCGGAGCAGCGGGACCTGCTCGTATCCCGTGTAGCTGAACGGCGAGCTCAGTTCGAGTGGGCCGTGGTAGGGCCAGGGCTTGGATATCTCGGCTCTGCACATCGTCTTGGGCGTAGGTACTATCTCGAAGGTGGAATGATCGAAGCGACTATCGCCGAGAGCCACTCGGTCGGATTGAGCTTCTTGGGCGCATTTGCCTCAGCGATGGAAGACTTCGGCGGACGAGTGAAGTACCTCGGTCCGCTCAGAGATGAGCCACGGGTGGTGCAGAGCGCCTGGGACGAGCGTGTTCGCGCGTTACCCGTCGGTATCAGGGGCGAGCTCACAGCAGAGATTCTTACTCGTGAGAAGGACCGTCTTATTCACTTCAGCGACTGGGATGGTCAGTCTCAGCAGGGGACTCTTCCAGACGCGGTTGCTATGTGGTGCCGCTACTTCGGAATCGGGGAGAGTATCACTGTCCTTGATCTCGGCAAGTTGGGGCGCGGAGTCAACCTTCGCGTGAACGGTGTAGACCGCGATTTGACGATGATTGGAGTCGGTGCCAGTCAACTACTCCCGATTCTGGTCGCCAGCCTCGCCGCAGAGGAAGGCAGCGTCGTTCTAATCGAGCAGCCTGAGCTCCACTTGCATCCGTCGGTGCAGTCGCAACTCGCGGACTTTTTCATGTTCGCCAGACCTGACGTGAGATTCGTGGTCGAGACCCACAGTGAGTACTTGGTCACGAGGATCCGCCGACGCATTGCTGAGCGGCGCGCGAAGCCAGCGGAAGTTGAAGTGATGTTCGCCGAGCGCTCTGGCGGATCGACGACGGTGAGATCACTCACTCTCAGAGACGGTGGAGATTTCGATGAGTGGCCGGATGGATTCTTCGACGCACAAGACGTCGACTTGCGATACATCGTGAAGGCCATTGCCTCTCGTGTGGGCGAGGCAGAAAGTTGACGGTTACTGTCCTTCTTGATCCTGCCCTCGTGCTCGAAGCCGAAGATGAGTCGGGTTTGGAAACTCTTCTCGGATGGGTGGGCGATCGCAGAGTCAGGCTCGGAATGCGTGCTTGGCAGCGAGTCGCCGAGGTCTACGCGACGAACGCGCTTGCGCTCCCATCCGCATTGATGACACTTGCCCACAGAGCAATCTGCGACCTGCTCTCTCGCTCTCCGATCGAGAGCCGTCTTAGCGATACCGAGAAGGCGTTCTCGGTAGGCTACAGAGGTCAGTCGGCCACTTACGATCTTCTGCAGGGTGACATTGCAGGACTCGGAGAAATCGATGACACTTTGGCGCTCGGAACACATTCTCAGTTTTGGGAAAGTGATCTGACGTCACTATCGTGCGTGCCGCCTCCTCCGGCTGATGTGCGAGTGCATCTCGAGCCGAATATGCCGACTCCTGCGGAGATCCGCCAGCGTTCGGCGACATTCTTCGCGGGTAGGCGCATGGTAATTATTGGCGGGCAAAAGGATACGTATGTGATCCACGCTATGAACGAGCATCTCGGCGTGGAAGAGGAACTCGTTCGCTGGATTCCCAGCGAGAAGAATAAGCGAGCGAGAAACCTCAAGGACATGATCAGAGGCCTACCGGGGAACTCGATCGTGATATGCATCGTGGGCAAAGTGGGGCATGACGTGAGTGGTGAAGTGAAAGATAATGCGTCGCGAAAAGGCATCATTCTCCTAGAACCGCGTTTCGCATCTCAGATCGTCGATGGGTTGAGCGAACTCGTGGGCTAGTGGGCGACGCGCGGCCGAGGAGCGCCCGGACCGCAGCGGAGCGAGGACGAATCGCGACTAGGGATGCTGGCTGCAGAACTCGTCCAGGCTGCTCGGCTCCGCTGCCGATGCCGAGGTGTCACCCCGCGGGGCGGATGAGCAGCGCGAGGATTGCTGCTGCGGCTGCGACGGCTGAAAGCACGGACGTCGCTACAGAGAGCCAGAAGGCGCGACGGGCGAGCCTGTTCGATGCGACCGCGAGCTCGTGCGCAGCAACCGTAGCTCGTTCACGTGAGCGTCGGTCGAGTTCTTCGACATAGAACCCTGTGCCGTGCGATGTGCGCTGGGCTAGCCGGTCGTGCTCCGTGATGAGCTCCTCATCAGTCTTTGCACGCAACTGTTCAATAGTGTCCGCCATGTTGCGACCTTAGCGCTCGGCAGAGCGTCCGATGCCGAGCGAGTATCCGTCGGCTCTGGGGCTACTTGTCGGTGGTCGAAAAACAGGCTGAAAATGCATGCCGATGCTCGCTCGCTAGGCCCGACGGCTTTCTCCGCGGCCGAAGGGGGGACCCCCCAGGGTGCTGGGCTTGGGGGTTCGGATGCCGGGGTGTCGGTGTGGTGCGGGGGCTGATCGGTCATGCTGGCACGAGCCTGAGGGTAGCTACTCGCGCCGGCATGACCGTGCGCTCGCTGTTTGTGTTACTGGAATACCTTGACTCCGAGGTTTCTTGATTGTTGTGCTGTGCGTGCTTGCTTCTTGAGGTCGTCCGCGTCGTGGTATGCACCTGTCTGTTGGGTCGAGGTATCTGCCGTTGGGCGTGGGCTGATCATCGAGTCGACTTCCTTGATGCTGCGGAGCGCGACGCCGGCGGCGGCCAGTCGGTGAGCTTCGCCTGTTGCGTCGGTCTTGGAGACCGGCATCTCCGCGGCAATGTCAGGGTTCTCGTAGTGGAACTCGTGAGCGACGTAGTGGTCGAGCTTGCCGTGCTCGTGCTTGGAGCGTGCGCCGCGGTTGCGGACGATACCGTCCGCAAGCCACTGGAGATGGAGCTTCTGCACGGCCTTGACGGTGACGTGGGCTTCCTCGGCATCGAGCCACTGCTGCGCCACTCCGGCTCTTGCTGCCTGCTCGATCGTCTTGATGCCGTCGAGCGCAGGAGCAAGGTCGATGAGTTGCTGTGCCGCGGTGAAGTACACAGGTCGGAGTAGCTCGAGGTTGCGGTCTCCCTGAGCTATGAGCGCTGTCCATGCTCGGGACTGAACCTCGTTGCTCGCTTCGACCACAACTTGCAGCTCACGCTCGAGGGACTCCTGCGTCTCGACTGGTCCCTTGGCATCATCGGTGCTCGCGAGAGACAGTGCCTGTGCGCGGAGCGCTGATGGCGCTGAAGCTTTCCGACGCTGCAGCTCTTGCTGACGAGCTCGTAGTTCTCTTGCTCGTGCTGCCAGGGTGTTGATGTCGTTGAGATCGCTGGTGTCGACGCCCAGAAGACGGAGATCTTTAAGGGCCTCCTGGATGTCGCGTAGGTCGCGAGGGGTGGGAGATATCTTGATCATGGGTCAGGCCTTTCGGTTGGTGTTGCGGAATGCGGCACGGGTCTGTGCTCGCATAGCCTCGGTGCGTGCGTGTTGATCGTCGGCGTCGACGGTCGCGGGCGGGACGTCGACCTGCCCGCGCGAGCCGTTAGCGACGGTGTCCAGACCAAGCGCGACGTTGACGATGTCGTCGGCTGTTAGCGATTCAGGGTCACGGTTGTTGTTCTCGAGGATGTCTCTGATGAGGTCATCGTTGATCGGAAGCATGCGGTTTCTCTCTTTCTGGTTGCGGATGGTGAAGGATCCGGTCGGTAGTTGCAGGTGCTCACGGGCCAGCTGCTCCCACTGGCGGGCATACGTGAGCAGTTCAGCGATACATGCCAACAGCGCTCGGTTGCTCTCGATCGCCGCGGCGAGCTTGTCGCGCAGCTCGTTCTCCACGGACAGGTATCGATCCAGAGCGAGCGTCTCCGCGTCAAGACGAGTTGTGGGATCCCCGATCCTTCTCGGGGGCATGGGCTGCCGCGCGGTCACGACGCTGCCCCCGGCATCGCCTGTTCGACCTTCGCGCGCCAGGCCGGCGAGCCGGGAGCGGTCTGCCCGTCATCGCGGAGCCCGCACCCGCACCACCCCGAGACGGGATCGAACAGGTGCTGGTCGCACACACGTCCCGGCGCCCGGTCGATCGTCAGTGACACACGCTCGCGTTTCTGTCTCGGCGGCGGTGAGCCGAGCCCGCCACCGAGGTCGGCATAGGTCGGACTGATCGTGCTCATGCGACCTCCCACAGCGGGTCCCGGTTCTCGCAGAGCTTGCAGGTGCCATCGGGGAGCCTGTCGTGGTTGCCGACGCCACAGTCGATGAGACGTTCGCTCATCGTCGTCGGCCGCCGGCCTAGTGATGCGGTTTCAGCTGCTCGGCGGTCGGACGCGCACGCTCGGCACGGTTCGGAGTGTTCCCAGTTCGGATGTCGTCGGCAGGATCGGGCGGGCGCGCTCGCGCGCGTCTCCTCCTCTTCCTCCTCTTCCTCCTTGGGCGGGGCGTTTTGCCCCGCCAGTCGGGGGCGATCTGCCCCGCCAGTCGGGACGGAACGCCCCGCCAGTCTGGGCAGAGTGACGGGGCGATCTGCCCCGCCAGGTGACGGGGCGTTCTGCCTCGTCACTTCAGAGGTATCCGCAGGCTGCAGCGGGTGGCCGGTGCCGTCTTCGAGGTAGTACGTCGAACGGCGTCCGGTCTGTGCTCGCTGATGCTCGTCGAGGACGATGTAGCCGACCTCACGAAGACGCCTCAGCGAGCGCCGCATCGTCCCCGGATCTGTCCCCGCGATCGCCTCCAGCATCGAGCTCTGCCCGGCATAGAATGAAGGTCGAGGATCGCGATCAAGCGCACGGTTCGCCATATAGACGAACAGGCGCATGCTCCGGTGATCCTGGAACCGATCTGCCGTGGCGAGCGCGTAGGCGGCGTTGACGAGTCCTGCGCCCATCATGATCCTGCCCTCTCAACCTCGAATTGACGGTCAACGTCCGCGCGGCGGATCAACGGGCGTGGGGCAGCCGCGACCTCCCGCGCGGCCGTAGTCAGCCGCAGAGCGAGTCCGTGCGCGTCCCCGGTGGTCAGCTCGAGCACATACCTGGGCGAGGTAACGAGCACATGATCACCGTTTACGGTGACATTCACGTGCGCTCCGATCTCGGTACGACAAGCGCTCTGTGTGGCTTCGGCGAGTTGTACCTCGGAAGTACGTGACGCGTCACCTTCGCGCGTTCGACCGTCACTCTGACGTGCGGTCTGGAGCTCTTCGGCCGCGTCGCGGAGAATCACAGCCGCGGCTACCAACCTCTGCTGAGGCG
The DNA here is from genome assembly GCA_964406995.1 of uncultured Microbacterium sp. GTDB lineage: Bacteria > Actinomycetota > Actinomycetes > Actinomycetales > Microbacteriaceae > Microbacterium. Next base: position 18,956 of record CAYOTY010000026.1, on the reverse strand, counting down.
TCATCCCGTTCACGATGTAGCCTCCGCGTGGAGCGGCACCGAGTTCGCTCGTTCACACTCGGCGCGCATCCACTGGAGATCGTTGACGAACGCGGAGACGTCCTTGGGGGTGCCGTAGAAGTCATCCGCGTAGACCGTGACGCACCATGTCGAGGCGTTGCGTTCACGCCGCACGGCGATCGAGTAGGAACCATCGTCGGTGTCGTGCGATACAGCGTCGAGCGTGTGCGCGTCGTAGTCGCCGTGCCACTGGTCGCGGCACTTCGGCTCCTCGCAGACCCTGACCCGGGGTGACGGGTCACGGTTCAGGTAGGGGTCTGCGTAGGGGCGGTGGCGAAACTCGTGCACCAGCGTGCGCTCGTCCGCGAGCGATCCCACGACGCCCCGCCAGGTGCGCCGACTGTTCCCCGTGCGGAGCCGGTCGACCTCTCGGCGAAGGAATGCGAGGTCGTCGAGGTTCGCGCCCTTGCTGAGGGTGATCTGGAAGACCCGCCGCCCGTTGACGTCCTCGATACGGAGATACCCGCCGCACCGGTACCAGGTTCCATCGTGCGACCGCCAGACGCGCGCCCGCGCCCCCGACGGGGTCTTGCGGATCACGAGCGGCATAGATGCCAGCTCGTCGGCGCTGAACAGCTCCCGCGGGTCGCACAGCTGCCCTCTGCTCGTCTTCGTGGGATTGTCCGCGAGATAGATACCCGGTGCGGGCACGTCCTCGATGACGATCCGGTGATCGGCGGCGACGCTCCTCCGGCGGGCGTTCCGAGCACGCGCCTTCCGCGCCCTCTTCCCGCTCGGTACACTGATCGCGACCGATTCTTGCTTGCTTCCTGAGTCGTTCACGCCCTCGACGCCCTGCCAGGTGCCGGGGGCATTCTTCTGGTTCCGGGCGGCGCGAGCTTCGTCGTACTCGTCGGATGCGTACGCCTGAACCGGCCGCTGTGCGACCTTCTGCGACGCGGTGCTCACGGTACGACCTCGGAGAAGCCGGCCTCGATGAAGGCATCGAGATCTTCCGGTCTGACTACGACGCGGCCGCCAACCTTTCCGGTCTTGAGTCGCTTAGTCGCGATGAGCCAGCGAACGGCTGCCTCCGAGCGCCGGAGCTCCTTCGCGACTTCGTCGACGAAGTAGAAACGTGGACGTCCCGCTGTCGCGTCCTCTGTCATGATGAATCCTTTCGCGTTCTAACGCAGTTAGTTGCGTTAGAACGAAGATAATTGAGAATCGCGCTAGAAGTCAACTACTCTCGTTCTATGGCAACTAGTGGTCGAGTGCGGGGCAACGACATCGGAGAAGTTGGACGACGTCTTGGTCAACGTGTGCGTCAAGTACGGCACGACCGCGAGATGACTCAGGATGAACTTTCGGCGGAACTTGGTGCTCTCGGACGACCGATGCCGACGGCGAGTATCGGGCGGCTAGAGTCGGGAGATCGACGGGTCGACGTAGACGACCTCATGGCGCTCGCGTATGCGCTGAACGTTTCGCCGTTGTCCTTGCTCTTGCCGTTTACGGAGATGCCGACCGAGACGTTCGCTCCCGCTGGAGTCGGTCGGACGATGGATGCCCTCACAGCGTGGACATGGTCAGCTGGTGCTGAGCCGAATTGGTACGAATCTGGTAACCCCGACTATCAGATGCACTTTCGGTCGGAGTTCCGGTCGATGTCTCATCCCATCTGGTTGCAACTTGATGCCGGGCTAAATGAGCAGTTCTACGAGTTGCCCTGGATCAGGCGCCGCCTGGCGAAGGGGGCGAACGACGATGGCGAGCATCAAGCAGCGCCCTGACGGAGTCTGGCGAGCTCGCTACCGCGACAGCGCGGGCAAGGAACATGCCAGGCACTTCAAGCTGAAGCGCGACGCCCAGCGGTGGCTCGACGAGGTCACTGCATCCGTCGTCACTGGGCAGTATGTCGATCCTCGAGCCGGTGAGGTCACTTGGGCTTCCTGGACGGCATCCTGGATCGAACTGCGCTCGTGGGCCGACGGGACGGTGCAGGCGGCTAAGACGGCCCTGCAGAGCGTCTCCTGGCGTGACGAGCCGATGGGGCGCATCACCGAGGAGCACGTCGACGCGTGGATCAAGGCGGAGACGAAACGGAAGCTCGCGGCCTCCACTATCCGTACCCGGCTGAACTATGTGCAGATGGCGTTCCGAGCCGCAGTGCGCGCGAAAGTGATCGTCGAGAACCCCGCTGCTCATGTGAAGCCGCCGAGGGTGCGCAAGGCCGAGGTGACTATGAAGATCCTCACCGCGGAGCAGGTGCGGGCGGTCCTCGAAGCATCGGGATCGTTCCGTCCGTTCGTCGGGGTGTGCGTGTTCGCCGGTCTGCGCCTCGGCGAGGCCGCGGGGCTCCAGCTGGGGGATGTGAACTTCCTCGGCCGCACGATCAGCGTTCACCGCCAGGTCCAGGGATCATCTATCGCCTCGGCCAAGCTGGTCCCGCCGAAGTACGGCAGCGAGCGCACCATCTACGTCCCCGACGAGCTCACCAAGGCACTCTCCGCGCATGTCGCGGCCGAAGGCATCACCGATCCCGGTCGACAGCTGTTCCTCACGCCTCTGGGGCGCCTGTGGCAGCGCAACAACGCGGGGGAGGAGTGGCGGCGCATCCGCAAGGCGGTGGGGCTCCCTGACGATGTGACGCTGCACACGCTGCGGCACACGTTCGCCTCGAACCTGATCGCGTCAGGGTGTGACGTCGTCACAGTGCAGCGCGCACTCGGTCACGCGCAACCGTCGATCACGCTCAACACTTACTCGCACCTATGGCCATCCGCAGAGGACAAGACGCGGGCCGCGACAGCGGACTTCATGCGCTCCGTGACCGATTCTGCGGACTCCTCGCGGACTCAGAACACAAAACCCCAGGTCATCAGGTAGCCTTACCGGTAGTTGACGAACTGCAGGTCCACGTCGAGGTCGGCGGCCTTCAGCAGGCGCTGCACCTCCTGGAGGTCGTCGCGGCTCTTGGACTGCACGCGCAGCTCGTCGCCCTGGATCTGGGACTTCACCGACTTCGGCCCCTCGTCGCG
>CAYOTY010000026.1:8841-15905 GCA_964406995.1 uncultured Microbacterium sp. | reverse complement strand
GAGATGCCGTCCTTCAGCGAGGAGACGATGCGGAACTCCTTGCCGCTGGCGACCGGCTCGCCGGAGTCGAGGCTCTTCAGGGAGATGCCGCGCTTGATGAGCTTGGACTGGAAGACGTCCAGCACGGCCTTCGCGCGCTCCTCGGAGTTCGCGGTGATGACGATCTGCTCGCCGCTCCACGCGATCGAGGCGCCCGTGCCCTTGAAGTCGTAGCGCTGCTCGACCTCCTTGCGGGCCTGGTTCAGGGCGTTGTCGGCCTCCTGCTGGTCGACCTTGGACACGATGTCGAAAGAACTGTCTGCCATGACGCCAGTGTATCCAGCGGGGCGCCACGGCGGCAGAGTGAAAACGCTTCCAGGGTGGGCGGCATCCGATCCGCCTTGTATTACAGGTTGATATCGGACTCTTACAGTATTGCGCGAGTGATTATTTCGAGGCATACTGTAAGCGCTTGCAGTATGCAGGCGACGACCGGTTGCACGCCATGAGACCCGTGGCACCGGTCGACACTCACAGCACTTGAGAGAGGCACACCAATGAAGGTGAACAAGAAGGGCATCCTCGCCCTCGCGGGGATCGCCGCCGTTTCATCGCTCGTTCTGACTGGTTGCGGAGGCAACGCCCCGAGCGAGCCGGGCGGGGAGCCCAGCGAGCCGGCCGCCGAGTACAGCGGCGAGATCACCGTCTGGGTCGACGCCGACCGCGCCGAGGTCCTCGAGCAGGCAGCCGACGACTTCACCAGGGCGACCGGCGTCCAGGTCACGCTCGTGCAGAAGGAGTTCGGCGAGATCCGCGACCAGCTCGTGCAGCAGGTTCCCACCGGCGAAGGCCCCGACGTGGCCGTCGGTGCGCACGACTGGCTCGGCGAGCTCGTCACCAACGGCGTCGTGGCCCCCGTCGAGCTCGGCGACCGCGCCGGCGAGTTCGAGCAGGTCGCCCTCGACGCGTTCAACTACGACGGCCAGAACTACGGCGTCCCCTACGCGATCGAGAGCATCGCGCTGTTGCGCAACACCGACCTCGTCTCCGAGGCCGCGACCGACTACGACGACATGATCGCCAAGGGCCAGGCCGCCGGCACGCGGTACGCCTTCCTCATCGGTCTCGACGCCGAAGCCGCCGACCCGTACCACCTCTACCCGTTCCAGACGTCGTTCGGCGCTCCCGTCTTCGGCACCGCCGCCGACGGCAGCTACGATGCCTCCGACCTCCAGATCGGCAATGCCGGCGGCGAGGCCTTCGCCCAGTGGCTCGCCGAGCAGGGCGCCGCGGGCATCCTCAACACGAACATCAACGGCGACCTCGCCCGCGAGAACTTCGTCGAGGGCAACGCGCCGTTCTTCCTCACCGGCCCCTGGAACGTCCCGGCGGCACTGGATGCCGGCCTGAACATCTCGGTCGACCCGATCCCGTCGGCCGGCGGCCAGGAGGCCCAGCCCTTCGCCGGCGTGCAGGGCTTCTTCCTCAGCGCCCGCAGCGAGAACCGCCTCGCCGCCAACGAGTTCCTCCTGAACTACGTCGGCAGCGAAGAGGTGCAGACCGCGCTCTACGAGGTCGGCGGGCGTGCCCCGGCGCTCAGCTCCGCGTTCACCTCGGCACTGGCCGGCGACCCGATCACCGCCGGTTTCGGTGAGGTCGGCGCCAACGCCGTGCCGATGCCCTCCATCCCCGAGATGGGCGCCGTGTGGCAGTACTGGGGCGTGACCCAGGCCGCGATCATCAACGGCAGCGGCGACCCGGTCGCACTGTGGCAGAAGATGGCAGCAGACGTCGCGGCGGCGACGCAGTAACCTGCGAACACGCGGTGGGGCGGCATCCTCGCGATGCCGCCCCACCCTTGTCCGAGGCGACGAGCGAGCGAGGCACACCGAATGACGACAGTGAATGATCGCGAGATCCAAGAGACGCCGACGAAGCGGCAGCGCCAGGCGGCGCGGATGGCCGAGGCGGCCGGCGGCGGGTGGAAGGTCCTGCTCGTCAAGATCGTCTCCCTCGGCATCATCGATGCTCTCGCGCTCTACTCGATCCTCGTCCTGCTGCAGAGCCGCCAGTGGGTGGCCGCCGCCATCGTCTTCGCGGTCACGGCGCTGGCGAACTGGGTGTACTTCAGCCGCGGCAAGCTCCCGGCGAAGTACCTCATCCCGGGGCTCGTCTTCCTCTTCGTCTTCCAGATCTTCGCGGCGCTGTTCACCGGATACATCGCCTTCACCAACTACGGCACCGGCCACAACAGCACGAAGTCGGATGCCGTCAACGCGCTCATGCTCTCGGCCCAGGAGCGCGTGCCCGACTCCTCGGCCTACCAGCTCACGGTCGTCGAGCAGCTGGGACAGATCTCGTTCCTGGTCACCGACCGCGACGGCGACGTGTTCCTCGGCGGCGAGGAGCGACCGCTCGAACCCGTCGACAACGCCGAGATGAGCGGCGGCAAGGCCGTGAGCGTTCCCGGCCATTCCTCCTTCGTCTTCGCCGACATCCTCGCGAACCAGCAGGAGATCGCCGCGATGGCGGTGCCGCTCAGCGACGATCCCAATGACGGCGCGCTGCGCACCCCTGACGGCTCGATGGCGTTCGTCTACCTCTCCAAGCTCGTCTACGACGACGCGGCCTCCACGATGACCGACACGCGCACGGGCGTCGTCTACTCCGACATCGGCACCGGAGCCTTCACCGCTCCCGACGGCACCGAGCTCATGCCGGGCTGGCGGATCAACGTCGGCTTCGACAACTTCGTGCGCGCCTTCTCGGAGCAGTCCATCCGCGGGCCCTTCTTCTCGGTGCTCGTATGGACCTTCGTCTTCGCCGGGCTCTCGGTGCTCACCTGCTTCGCGCTCGGCCTCTTCACCGCGATCGTGTTCAACGATCCGCGCATGAAGTCCAAGAAGTACTACCGGGTGGTCATGATCCTCCCCTACGCCTTCCCCGGATTCCTCTCGGCGCTGGTGTGGGCGGGCATGATGAATCAGGAGTTCGGATTCATCAACGAGGTGCTCCTGGGCGGGGCGAACATCCCCTGGCTCACGAACGAGTGGCTGGCGAAGTTCAGCATCATCCTGGTGAACCTCTGGCTCGGCTTCCCCTACATGTTCCTCATCTGCACGGGTGCGCTGCAGGCGATCCCGGACGACGTCCAGGAGGCGGCGCGCGTGGACGGTGCGAGCGCCTGGCAGGTGTTCCGCGCGATCAAGCTGCCCCTGCTGCTGGTCGCTGTCGCACCGCTGCTGATCGCCTCGTTCGCGTACAACTTCAACAACTTCAGCCTGATCTACATGCTCACCGGCGGCGGTCCCCGCGACGTGACCGCCGGCGTGAACGTCGGAGCGACCGACATCCTCATCACCATGGTCTACAAGGTGGCCTTCGTCGGATCGTCTTCCGACTACGGCCTCGCCGCCGCCTTCTCGATCATCATCTTCTTCCTCGTCGCGACGATCTCGGTGATCGCCTTCCGACGCACCAAGGCACTCGAGGAGCTGAACTGAGATGACCACGACACAGGCACTGCAGAACACCTCGGCGATCGTCACCGAGGGAGCAGGCGTACGCGGCGCGGCCCGGGAGCCGCGGCGACCCTTCAAGAGGTACTTCCGCGAGACCGGATGGCGCCATCTCGTCGGCATCGCCGTGGGGACCTTCGCGCTCCTCCCGCTGCTGTACATCTTCTCGGCGTCGCTGAACCCGGGCGGAACGCTGCTGACCGCCAACCGGCTCTTCTCGAACTTCAGCTTCGAGAGCTACATGACGCTGTTCAACACGCCGCGGCATCCCTATGGCGCCTGGTTCATGAACACCCTCGTCATCGGTGTGGTCACGGCGATCTTCACCGTGCTCCTCGGCGCGCTCGCCGCCTACACCTTCTCGCGGATGCGCTTCACCGGCCGCCGCTTCAGCCTCACGGCGCTGCTGGTCGTGCAGATGTTCCCGCAGATGCTGGCGATGGTGGCGATCTTCCTCCTGCTCGTCGCGATCGGCGACATCTTCCCGGCGCTCGGGCTGAACTCGCGCGTGGGCCTCATCATGGTCTATCTCGGCGGCGCCCTGGGGGCGAACACGTACCTCATGTACGGGTTCTTCAACACGGTGCCCGCGTCGATCGACGAGGCGGCCAAGATCGACGGCGCCGGCCACGCGCGCATCTTCTTCACGATCATCCTGCGCCTGGTCGCGCCGATCCTCGCGGTCGTGGGCCTGCTCAGCTTCATCGGCACCTCGAGCGAGTTCGTGCTGGCCAGCATCATCCTCATCGACCCCGACAAGCAGACGCTCGCCGTCGGCCTCTACAAGTTCGTCTCCGACGAGTTCTCCAAGAACTGGAGTGTGTTCGCCGCGGGCGCCGTGCTGGCGGCGGTCCTGCCGGTGGCACTGTTCCTCGCGCTGCAGAAGTACATCGTCGGAGGCCTGACCGCGGGAAGCGTGAAGTAGGCGGATGCGTCGGCGGTTCCTGAGCGAGCACGACCGCAGGTCGCGCGAGACGAAGGGTGCCGCTCTCGCGGCCGCCTGCGCCCTCGCGCTGACCGGGTGCTCGGCGGCATCCGACGGTCACATGCGCGAGCCCGCGGACACGGATGCCGGCATCCAGCTCTTCCAGCTGCCCTGGCTGTCCATCGCCGCGGAGTGCGAGCAGAACCTGGCGCCCGCGGGATTCTCCTGGGTGCTGACCTCGCCGCCGCAGGAGCACATCGCGGGGGATCCGTGGTGGGTGACGTATCAGCCGGTCAGCTACCTGGTCGAGTCGCGTCTGGGTACGCGCGAGGAGTTCGCGGAGATGGTGTCGCGCTGCGCGGACGTCGGCGTCGACATCATCGCGGATGCCGTGATCAATCACATGACCGGACAGGACGAGCCGGGCACGGGCTGGGAGGGGACGCCCTACGAGCACTACGAGTACCCGGGTCTGTACGGCCACGACGACTTCCACCACTGCGGGCTGACCACGCACGACGACATCGAGGACTACCGCTCGCGCGAGCAGGTGCAGACCTGCGAGCTGGTGAACCTCGCCGATCTCGACACGGCGTCGCCGCACGTGCGCGAGACGATCGTCTCCTACCTCTCGGATCTGCTGTTGCTGGGCGTCGCCGGGTTCCGGATCGACGCGGCCAAGCACATGGCGGCGGACGATGTGGCGGCGATCGTGGCGGAGCTGCCCGCGGGCACCCGCATCATGAGCGAGGTCATCCGCGGCGGCGGCGAGCCCGTGCTTCCCGAGGAGTACGCGGACTTCGGCGAGGTGTTCGAGTTCACCTACGCGCGCGACCTCGCGATGCCGCTGCGGTCGGGCGTGTGGGGTTCGCCCGCGACGGATGCCGTGAACCGCCCACTCCACGTGCCCGCCGAGAGCGCCATCGTCTTCGTCGACAACCACGACACCGAGCGCGGAGAGGCGAAGATCACGGCTCGACAGCCGGAGCTCTACGCGATCGCGAACGCCCTGCTGCTCGCCGACGATTACGGCACACCGGTCGTCTACTCCGGCTACGCCTTCACCGATCGGGATGCGGGTGCACCCGTGGATGCCGACGGACGCATCTCGCAGGCGGTCTGCGCCGACGCCCCCGTGGAACCGGAGGACGGCGAGCGCACCTGCATCCAGACATGGCCGGTGATCACGGGGATGCTCGACTTCCGCGCCACCGTCGGAGACGCCCCGAGACTGCCCGGGGTCGAGGAGGGCGACGCCTACGGATTCGAGCGCGAGGGTCGCGGCATCCTCGCGGTGAACGTCGGTCGCAGCGACGAGACGCTCGTGATCCCGACGAGCATGCCGGATGGAGCATATTGCGACGTGATCGCGGGCGCGGGAGAGTCCGGATGCCTTGGCGCGACGATCACGGTCGAGGGCGGCTCCGCCGCTTTCACCCTTCCCGGCCGCACGGCGATCGCGATCCACCTCCACGCGCCCGCCCCCTGACCTCCCCACGCGAATGCACGATCCGAACACGATTGCACGAGAAGAACGGCGAATCTGCCGCGCAAACGTGCTGACGTCGTGCATTCGTAGGAAGGGCGAGTGGCAGAATAGGGATCACAACTCAAGGGCTCTGTCATGGCGCGTGCCGTGCAACCACGTCGTATCCGCGGCGGGTTGCCGCCGTATCTCCGAAAGGACAATGCCATGACCCTTCTCCTTCCTCACCACGACGGTTCGCCGTTGTACGTCTCGAATCATGCGCCCGCCCTCGGCGACGTCGTCACCGTGCGCCTGCGCGTCCCGGCCGGCTACGGCCCGCTGACGGCCGTCCGCACGCGCTCCAACCCCGACCATGAGCCGGAGTGGACGGATGCCGCCCGCATCGGCTCCGCAGACGGCTGGGACTGGTGGGAGGCGCCCGTCACGGTCCGCAACCGCCGCCACGGCTACCGTTTCGTGCTCCAGCACACCGACGGCACGGTCGAGTGGCTGAATCAGACGGGCCTGCACCGCCTCGAGACCCTCGATGCCGAGGACTTCGCACTCGTCGCCTACCCGGCTCCGCCCGCATGGTTGAACGAGGCCGTGATGTATCAGGTGTTCCCGGATCGTTTCGCGCGCTCGGCCCAGGCGGACGAGCACGAGACACCGGAGTGGGCGATCCCGGCGGAGTGGTCGGATGCCGTCGACGCGGTCATGCCCGGCCGCTCGCAGCAGTTCTACGGCGGCGACCTCCCGGGGATCGTCGAGAAGCTCGACCATCTCGTCGAGCTCGGCGTGAACCTGCTCTACCTCACGCCGATCTTCCCCGCCGCCTCCAACCACCGCTACGACGCGTCGAGCTTCGACCGGGTCGACCCGCTGCTCGGCGGCGACGAGGCCTATGCGAAGCTCATCGCGGAGGCGCACGCCCGCGGTATCCGGGTCATCGGAGACCTCACGAGCAACCATTCCGGCGACCGGCACGAGTGGTTCCAGCAAGCGCTCGGCACCCCCGGCGCCGAGACGGAGAGCTACTACTACTTCATTGACGAGGGCAACACGCAGTACGAGAGCTGGCTGGGCACACCGACGCTGCCGAAGTTCAACTGGGCGTCCGAGGAGCTGCGCGAGCGCTTCATCACCGGCGAGGACTCGGTCGTGGCGAAGTGGC
>CAYOTY010000026.1:0-8831 GCA_964406995.1 uncultured Microbacterium sp. | reverse complement strand
CTGAAGCCGCCCTACGGAGCCGACGGCTGGCGCATCGACGTCGCCAACATGACCGGGCGTCTGGGCGATGTCGACCTGAACGACGAGGTGCGCCAGCTCTTCCGCGAGACGATGCTGCGCATCAACCCCGACGCGATCCTGCTGGGGGAGTCGACCAACGACGCCGCCAGCGACCTGCAGGGCGACGGCTGGCACGGTGCGATGACCTACCCGTCGTTCACGCGCCCGCTGTGGGGGTGGCTGTCCGAGCCCACCGGCGAGCCCTGGTTCACGGGCGAGGGCGACGAGAAGACCGAACCCTGGTTCTTCGGTCAGCCGATCGGCGGCATCCCGCGCTATACGGCGGCGGAGTTCGCCGCAGCCGTCGTGCGGTTCACCGGCAGTATCCCGTGGCGGGTGCGGCTGGGCAACATGCAGCCGCTGGACACCCACGACACCGGGCGCTTCGCGACCAACGCCGCGCCGGGCACGATCCCGCTCGCCGTGGGGCTGTCGATGACGATGCCGGGCGTGCCGGTGGTCTTCGCCGGCGACGAGTTCGGTGCGACCGGCGGTGACGGCGAGGCCAGCCGCACGCCGATCCCGTGGGGGAGCGAGACCGAAGCCGAGACGGCCGAGCGACTGGCCCTCTACCGCGATCTCATCGCGCTGCGCCGCGAACACCCCGTGCTCGGCACCGGCGGCATGCGCTGGGTGCACGTCGACGACGAGACCGTCGTCTTCGTGCGGGAGTCGGATGCCGAGAGCCTCCTCGTCCTCGCGACCCGTGGCGGCGTCGACGCCGAGCTGCCGGCGGGTGCCGTCCCAGGAGCGCACCGCGCGGAGGCGCTGTTCGGCGATGCGACGCTGGGTGCGGCATCCGACGGCTCCGTGCTGCTGTCGGCAGACGGTCCGACCTTCGCGGTGTGGGCGCTTCCGGGCGTCGAGGCGCCGAGCGCATGACCGCGCCCGAACGCTTCGACGAGCTCAGTCGCGGACTCGCCGAGGGCGTGCGCGGCCGCGAAGGGCTCATCGGCCTCGTGCTGCTGGGCTCGGCGTCCGAGTCCGCCCGCGCCCGTCGCGATGAGTGGTCGGATCACGACTTCTTCGCGCTGATCGAGGAGGGGCGGGGCGGCGAGATCCGCCCCGATCTCTCCTGGCTTCCCGACCAGGAGCACCTGGTGCTGACCGCCCGCGAGGGGGAGATCGGATTCGCCTGCGTCTACGACGACGGGCACGTGTTCGAGTTCGCCTTCTCGGACGCCGCGGAGCTCGCGGGCGCCGTGGTGAACGACGCCACCGTGACCGTGGACGACGAGGCGGGGACCGTGGCGGGCCTCGTCGCGCGCGGGAGAGAGCGTGCCGCATCCGCCGACTCCTTCGACCCCGTGAACGATGCGCGTCTCGTGCTCGTCAAGCTGCTGATCGGCGTCGGGCGCGTGCGCCGCGGAGAGGTGCTGAACGGCGGCACGTTCATCCGGCAGTGGGCGGTGCAGCACCTGGTGCGCGCCGTGCGCGGTCGTTTCGCCGCGCGTTCGACGGAACTGCGCGACACGATCGATCCGATCCGCCGCTTCGAGCAGGACTTCCCCGAGTGGGGTGCGCGCATCGCCGCCGCGCTCGTGCAGGAGCCCGAGGATGCGGCCCGAGCACTCTTCGCGCTGCTCCGGGAGTTGGAGTCCGGCTGGCCCGAGTTCCCCTCCCGCGCGGCGGACGCCGTCGCCGCCCGTCTCGACTGGCGCTGACCGCCCTCGCCCGTATCCCCGAACCCCCGCGAGATCGATGTGAATTCCGTGGGGGTTCGGAGGGGAGGGAACGAGACGACTCGGCACGCCTAGCTGACTTGCGGCCCCGGCGACGGTAGTCTCGCACTGCACACCCTTCACCTGAGGAGCACGCATGAGCGACCCTGAAGTTCCTGAGCCGCAGGACAAGCCGACCGACGTCAGCGATGTCGTCGACAGTGCCAAGGAGGGCCTGGCCGAAGCCGAGGCCGCCGCGGCCGGCACCCCCGAGCCCGCGGCTGCAGAGGTCGAGCCCGCGGTCGCAGTCGACCCCGACGTCGCCGCCTTCGAGGAGGCCGAGCGGGAGTACCCCGGTGCCTTCTCCAGCGAGCCGGCCGCGGATGCCGAGACCGCGGTGATCGCCGATGCTCCTGCCGCCGAGACCGTCGTGATCGCCGATCCGCCCGTGGCGGAGACGATGGTCCTCCCGCCCGAGCCGGTGGCGGCCCCGCCGCTCGCTCCTGCCCCTGCGCCGCAGCCGATCTTCGTGCAGGCCCCCGAGCCGCCGCGCCCGCGCGGCAACCGCGCCACCGCCGGCCTCATCGGCCTGCTCGCCACGATCGTCTTCGCCGCGCTCTACCTGGGTGCGGGCCTCGGCTTCGGTGCGCTCGCCGGCGAGGTCTCCGGTGAGAACATCGGCACTGTCGTCCTGGCGGAGCTGAAGACCTGGGGCTTCTGGGTCCCGGTGGTCATCTTCTTCCTCGGCTTCTGGCTGCTCGGCGCGATCATCAATCGCGGCCGCTGGGGCGCCTGGGTGATCTTCGGCCTGCTGGTCGGCTTCGTCGCCTACGGCGGCCACATCGTCGGCCAGCTGTTCGAGGCGCCTTTCTGGTATCTCACCGCCGCGCAGGGCTGGGAGCTCACGCAGAACCAGCTGCTGGCGCCGCTCGCGATCGCGGCCGCGCTGTTCGGTCGTGAGGTCACGATCTGGTTCGGCGCCTGGGTCGCCCGCATCGGCGCCCGTAAGGTCGAGCTCAACGCCGAGGCTCAGCGCGAGTACGAGCGCACGCTCGAGGCCGGCCCGACCCTGTCGAGGTAATCACGAACGTCTCCGCGCGTCACCCCCACGGGCCTCCGCCCGCGGGGGTGACGCCGTTTCTGGCGGTGGTACTGGCCGGCGCGCTGTTCTTCGCGCTGACGATTCTGGGCCTGGGAGCGGTGACGTATACGACGGGCCGGGAGGTGATCGCGGTGCCCGGCCTCGGGGTCGCACCCGGGGTGGTCGGGATGCTGGCGGCGCTCGCCGCCTTCGCCGGCACGCTGTGGACGACGGTGCGTCCGCCGCGCCCCGCGTTCGCGCCGGTGTGGATCACGGCCCTGGCGGCGCCCCTGGCGCATCTGCTCCTGGTGTGGCTGTCGTTGCTGGTCACCGGCGCGGGCCTGCTGGCGGCGACGACGGTGGCCGGTGATCTGGTGCGGGGCGGGTTCAGCCTGGTGATCCTGCTCGCGGCGCTCGTGTCCGCGTGGGGCGGGGTCGCGCTGCGCCGCACCCGGTCCGACCGTCCGCAGTGGCCCTGGGAGCGGGCCCACGACGACGACGAATGATCTCGCCGCATCCGCCCGCCCGCGACTCTTCCCCATCGAGAACGCACGAAACGTCCTTCCTCGCGCTTGCGAAGAACGTTTCGTGCGTTCTCGACGGGGGACGCGGTGCTTCGACGGAGCTTCGGATGCCGCGCGCGTCCACCGCGCGCCGCCGCATCCGCCCCTCTACGCTGAAGACGTGGAGCGCTCTCTGGAGACACAGGTCGACCAGGCCGTCGCGGCCTGGCTGCGGTGGATCCCGCGCTGGGTGCCCGCCACGCACCGGGGGAGGGTGTCGCCGTGCCGGCGGTGCCTGGGCTCGCCCATCCTGTCGGCGGCGGGGATCGGCGCCGATGTTCCGCACGGGGTGCAGCACGGCCTGTCCACGCGCATCAAGACGATCGTGGACCACGCGGTCGCGGAGTACACGGCCCGGAACCTGCCGATGCTGCAGGCCGAGCTCGACCAGCAGGCGGCCCGCAACCGGGCGCGCAGCTATCGCCCTGCCGAGGACCTGGAGCCCGAGTTCGAAGGGCTGCCGTTGGATCCCGAGCCCGTTCCCGGTGCTCCCTTCCTCTTCACGCTCTCCGGGCTCGCCGACGAGGCCACCGGCGAGCTCCCGCCGCTGCCGCCGCTGAGCGAGGAGGCCAAGGCGGCGCTGCGGCAGGAAGTGGCGCTGGCGGACGAGTACGCGAACCTGGTGGGGCGGGAGATCTGCGGTGTCCTGCTGCGGCACCGCCTCCAGGTGCAGGAGGCGATCGCGCAGTACGTCGAGCCTCAGATCGAGGCGATGCTGGCCGAGCTCACCGAGGCGCTGGACTCGCCTTTCGACCCCGACGCACGCTGACGGTCGCCGGTGCGCGAAGCCTGGGGAAAGGCCGGGAATCGTCGTGCGGGCTTTGCGGCGAGCGGATGCGGTAGCTATCGTTTTTCGATAGATATCAGCTGTCTGTCGATAGGACTTGCATGCATCCCCGCGTCACCCTCGCCCTGAAGGCTCTCATCGTCGTGCTCCTCGCGATGCTCCTGTTCATCCAGATCGTCATGATCCCCGCCGTCGCCCTCGGCACGGCCGAGCGCAATCCGGAATTCGGCCAGCTGCTGATCCCCGGCATCATCGGAGGAGTCGTGCTCCTCGCGCTCGTCGAGCTGGCGCTGCTGTGCATCTTCCGCCTGCTGGCGCTGGTGCGCGCCGACCGCATCTTCAGCCCCGACGCCTTCCGCTACGTGGATGTCATCATCGGCGCCCTCGTGGCCACCGCCGTCCTGCTGCTGGCCTCGCTCGTCGTGATCTGGGGAGCGCAGGCGGGCAACCCCAGCGTGCTGGTCCTCGGAGCGCTCGGCATCACCGTCAGCATCGGGCTTGCCCTGCTCGTGGTCGTGCTGCGCGGGCTGCTCAACAAGGCCCTGCAGCTCGAGCAGGATCTCGCCGAGGTGGTCTGATGCCCATCGAGATCGACCTCGACGTCATGCTCGCGAAGCGGAGGATGAGCGTGCAGGATTTCGCCGACGCCATCGGCATCACCCCTGCGAACGTCGCCGTGCTCAAGAACGGGCGCGCCAAGGCCGTGCGCTTCACCACGCTCGAGGCGATCTGCCGCGTGCTCGAATGTCAGCCCGGAGACATCCTGCGCTGGGTCCCCGAGGAGGACGCATGAACGACGGCATC
Source organism: uncultured Microbacterium sp. (assembly GCA_964406995.1). GTDB lineage: Bacteria > Actinomycetota > Actinomycetes > Actinomycetales > Microbacteriaceae > Microbacterium. Next base: position 3,875 of record CAYOTY010000026.1, on the reverse strand, counting down.
GTCTGGAGCGACCAGGCCGCCCGCCACCTCCTGGACGCCACCAGGTGCCCGCTGTGCCTGCACGCCGGCCTGCGGGAGGGACGCTGCCCGCAGTGCGCCGCCGACCTCACCGGGAAGGCGGGCGCCGAGCTGTGGCGAGCATCGGCCACCGCGGCCGATGCGCTGCGCGAGCGCGAACGCCTGCTCGGGGTCATCGAGCAGGCGCGTTCCGCCCCTGCGGCGACCCCCGCCCCGGCAAGCCCTCCGAGGCCGTCGGCCGCGACCGCCGCCGACCGCGGACCCGGGGCCACCCTCCAGTCGGTCATCGCGACCGCGGGTGCGGCCCTGTTCGCCGTCGCGGCGATCGTGTTCAGCTACTTCACCCCGGAGCTGGCGGACCTCGGCCTGCGGCTCCCCGTGATCGGCGGTGTCACCCTGCTCTTCCTGGGCGGGGCGTGGCTGCTCGCCCGTCGCCGTCTGCAGTTCTCCGCCGAGGCGGTCGGCGGGCTCGGCCTCGTCTTCCTGGGACTGGACATCCACGCGATCACGCAGCTGGTCACCGGGCTGAGCACCTGGGCGACCGCCTCGATCGCCACGGCCCTCGCCGGACTCCTCATGCTCGGCGCGGCGCGACGTGCCCGCATCCGGATGTGGCTGTGGGTCTCGGTGCTGGCGCTGGCCGCGGTCCCCGCTCTGGTCGGGCTGGCGGTCCCCGGCGAACAGGCCACGGCGCTCGGATACACCGGTACCGCCTACGCGGCGGTGGGCCTGAGCGCGCTCCTTCCTCGCCTGGGCCGGCCCTTCGCCGGCGAGGCGGATGCCGCACGCCCCCTCCGAGCCGAGGCCACCGCTCTGTCATGGTGGCAGCTCGGCGCCACGGCGGTAGCACTCATCCCGCTGCTCTTCCGTATGGACGCGCTCTTCTTCGCGCTGATCCTCGCCCTCCTCGCCGGCGCCGCCGTCTTCGCCGCCTGCTTCCGCGTGCCGCGGCTCTGGGCGCTGCTGGCCGGCGTGCTCGCGACCGGTGCGGCGGCGAGCGCCATGGTCGCGGTCGCCGAGACCGCCGGGGGCGGGATCTGGGCGGTGGTCTGGTGGTCGCTGGGCGGGGCGCTGGCGCTCGTGCTCACCGCGCTCGTGCCTCTGCCCGCGAGGACGCCGCGCCGACAGCTCGCCCTGGGCAGCGCGGCGCTCGTCGGCGCCCTGAGCCTTCCGGCGCTCGTGGGCGGGATCGCCGTCGCGGTCGATCTCGTGCGCTGGTTCCCGAGCGGGGCCGTGCTCGACTGGAACACCTGGCCGGTCGTGGCCGCACTCGCCATCGTCGGAGCGGGTCTGGCGGTCTTCGCGCTCTGCGCACGGGGCCGGGCAGAGCTGAGGGCGCTGCATCCCTTCCCCGAAGTCCTCGCGACGATCCTCCTCTCCGCCTCGCTGCTGGTGCTGGCCGCCGGCGCCCCGATCCTCCTGTGGGCCCGCGTCGCCGTGGCGCTGGGCATCGCCGTGCTGCTGGCCGGAATGCTGCGCCTGACCCGCACCGGCATCGCCCCGGTCCGGGTGATCGCGCTGGTGACCGCACACCTGGCGATCGTCGTCGCGATGATCCTCGTCTGGCGAGAGCCGGAGATCGTCCCGGTCGCCGGTGCGGCGACCCTCGTCGCCCTGGCGGCGGTCTCCCTCGCCGTGCCCTCCGGCCGCCGGTTCCTCCACGTCGGCGCCGGATACGGCTACGCGCTCATCGTTCTCTCGACCGCGCTGGGACTGGCCGGGATCAGTGGAATACCGCAAGTGTGCCTGACGGCATCCGCGGGTCTCCTCGGCGCGATCGCGGCGACGTTCCTGCCCCGGATCGGCGCCCGCAACTGGCAGGCGGTGCTGCTGGTGTCCACCGTGCCGTTCGGCATCGCCATCGTGCAGGTGGTCTTCGAGCGCAGCGGCTGGACGGCCCTGTCCACCGGGCTGATGTTCGTGCTCGCCCTGTCGCTGCTGCTGACCCGTCGCCCGGGGCTCACCGCTCTCGTGCGCACGCTCGCCGCCGGCATGCTGGTGCCCACCCTCGCCGTGATGATCGTGTGCCTGGGGGCTCAGCTTCTCGCGGGCAGCGGCTCCCCGGTGGTGCTGCCGGTCATCGCGGGCGTCATCGCGCTCGTGCTGCCCGGCGGCGCGGCGCTGCGGGAGCTGCTCGTCGCCCGCGGGCGGAGTCCGCGCACCGCGGATGCCGCGCGCATCGCCGTCGAGGCCTCCTCGCTGGTGACCGCGGCGATCGCCGTGCTGCTCGCTCTCGTGCGCGAGGCCGCCGGGCTCGGCACCGCCTGCCTGGTGCTGATCGTCCTCGGCGCGGGAGGCGTGCTCACCGCGCTGATCGCCCGGCGCCGCTACGGCTGGTGGCTGGCGGGGGCGGCGTTCGCGGGCGCGATCCAGGCGTTCCGCTGGGGGATCTTCCAGGACCTCATCGGCCACGGCCTCACCCCGGCCTCGAACCTCGTCTCCTCGGTGGCGTTCGCCCTGCTCACCGCCGCCCTGCTGTACGCCGCTGCGGTCGTCTTCCGACGGGCGACGGGAAGCGGCTCGCGCTGGCTCACCGCCCCGGCCGTCCTCGCCTTCGCGGTGACGGTGTGGCCGGCGATCGAGCGGGACTGGTTCGTCATCTGGGCGATGTGGGCGCTGATGGTCGCCTTCCTCGCCCTCGTCGTCCTCGCGGCGGCGCGGGCGCGGACCACCCTCCCGCCGGTCTGGTTCCTCTTCGGCATCGCCTTCCTCACCGGCATCGTCGCGTGGAGCCCGCGAGACCTGCGGGTGGAGTGGTTCTCCCTGCCGATGGGGGCGTTCCTGCTGGTGGCGGGAGTGCTGGGGTGGCGGGCGGCGAAGAGCGCGGATGACGCATCCGCCTCCTCGCGTCTGAACGCCTGGCCGCACGGCTGGCGGGGCTCGTGGGCGCTGCTGGCGCCGGGCATCGTCGTGATGATGTCGGCCTCGATCGTGGCGACCTTCACCGATCCGCTCACCTGGCGGGCGATCCTGGTCATGGTGCTGGCGCTCGCCGCGATCCTCGTGGGCGCCGCGCAGAGACTGGCCGCGCCCTTCCTCATCGGCCTCGTGGTGCTGCCGATCGAGAACGTCTTCGTCTTCTCGGTGCAGCTGGGCCGGGGGATCGAGTCGATGCCGTGGTGGATCACCCTGGCGCTCATGGGCGCGGTGCTGCTCATCATCGCCATCACCGGCGAGCGTCGCGAGGGCGTGGCCGCTCGCATGCGCGACCTCCGCTGATCCGCCCGCCCCGCGCTCTCAGCCGCGAGAACGCACGAAACGTCCTTCCCGGGGCGCCTGAGCGACGTTCTCTGCGTTCTCGGCGAAGAGGAGCGCCGCTTGACCTGCATATGACGCCGCATTACACTTGATCAGGTCTGTGCGCGTCTTGGCGTGCCCAGACAGGGCGCCGATCCGATATCGGTCTCGCCCCCACGGCATACCCACCATTCCAAAAGCCCGGCAGTTCTGCCGTGCCGGTGGGTCTGATGTGAAACCCATCACGCTGTCACCGTGCAGCACAACAAGGAGAGAACGTGCCAACCATTCAGCAGTTGGTTCGCAAGGGTCGCAAGCCCAAGGTCAACAAGACCAAGGCGCCCGCCCTGAAGGCGAACCCCCAGCAGGCCGGTGTCTGCACCCGTGTGTACACCACCACCCCGAAGAAGCCGAACTCGGCGATGCGCAAGGTCGCTCGTGTGAAGCTCTCGAACGGTACCGAGGTCACGGCCTACATCCCCGGTGAGGGCCACAACCTGCAGGAGCACTCGATGGTGCTCGTGCGCGGCGGTCGTGTGAAGGACCTCCCCGGTGTCCGCTACAAGATCGTGCGCGGCGCGCTCGACACGCAGGCGGTCAAGGATCGCAAGCAGGCTCGC
>CAYOTY010000025.1:0-27716 GCA_964406995.1 uncultured Microbacterium sp. | reverse complement strand
TCGCCGCCCAGTGAGTATCGAAACTGCGCAGTTTCGATACTCACTGGGCGGCGAGATACTCACTGGGTGAAGATCCGGCCCGGGCACGAGGGCGGGCGGATGCCGAAGGCCGCCAGCCTCTCCCCGAGTGTGTCGGCGGTGCGGATGTGCTCGCCGCCCCATCGCGCGAAGGGCCCCTGGAAGACGCCGCGGATCCAGTCCTCGCGATCCTTCTCGTCGAGCACCACCTGGCCGGCGTTTCGCCCGCCGCTCAGCTCGGGGTCGAGATACTTGCCCCGGCCGTCGAACTCGCCGAGAGCCCCGACGTCGTCGAGGCCGAAGTCGACGAGGTAGAGGCCGACACCCGGGCGGGCGAAGGTCACCTGCAGCGAGACCCGGCGGAAGCCAAGTCGGTACAGCTGCAAGCGGCTGACGCTCTCGCCGGTGCTGTCCGCGCGACCATCGCTGAGGGCGATGATCCTGCGCGCCTGTCGGATGCCGCGGGCATGCGAGTCGGCGGCGAGCGCCCCGAGCTCGTCCCGCCAGGCGGCGGCGCGTTCCTCGTTCTGGGTGCGGCCGGTGACGGCGACCCTCCTCAGAGCGGCATCCGCGCACGCCAGCGCAGCCTCCGGGGGAAGCGTGCTGGCCAGATCCAGCACCGTGCGACGCGGTGAGGTGCACCGGATGCCGTGACGCACCACGATGTCGTCGTCGGGGAGGTCGATCCGGTGCCGTCTCACCCCCGGCGTACTTCTGCTGGCGGCGGGAGTGGGAATGGCGAGGTGCACGCTCTGCGGATCGAGACGGTAGAAGGGCAGCCCCCACAGCGCGCCGGCGCTGACGCCCACGGCGATGACACCGGCGGGGGAGTCCCGGTCGGCGGCGATCAGCCGCATGAGCTGCCGGCCTTCGGGCCAGAGCGAGCCCCACTGCTCCTCGGTGACGAACCACCCGGGCCGCACCCGGTGCAACGCGCCCGACAGCACCGCCGCGCGCAGGGAGCGCTCGCTTATCCCCGCATCTCGAAGCTGTTCCGTGCTGCGCAGCATGGCACGGGCCTGTTCCGGGGTGATGTTCTTCCGCATTCCGCCAGCCTCGCTCCCCACGGACGGCTGGGGGGTCGGCAGCGGGCGCTTGTGAACAACTCACTGTCATCGCCAACTGTGCAGAACAAGTCGCCCTCGCAGCATCCGTCCGCCCTCATACACGGACCGGCTCTTCGCCGAGTGAGTACCTCGCCGCCGAGCGAGTATCGAAACTGCGCTGTTCGTGTGCTCACTCGACAGAGAAGTGCTCACTCGGCGAGAGAGTGCGAGGGAGGCGCGGAAACGGGCGAGAAGGGCGCACGGGATGCGCGGGCATGCAGAAGGGGCCGGATGCGAGCATCCGGCCCCTTCGCTAGCGCGTATCAGTTGATGCGCACGTGGGTGTTGTCGGCCTGGTACTGGAAGATACCGATCGAGGCCTCGGTCGGGTCACCGTTCTCGTCGAAGGTGATCGCACCGGAGTAGCCGTCGTAGTCGGCCGTGCCGCCATCGATGATGATCTGCGCGCACTCGGCGAAGGAGTTGCACTTGGTGCCGTTGCCCTCGCCACCGGAGACCTCGCGCAGCTTGCCCGCGATCTCAGCCGAGTCGGCCGAGTTCGCAGCGAGAGCCGCGAGTGCGAGCAGCACGACGGCGTCGTAGGACTCTGCCGCGTAGTTGAAGTCGACCAGCGGGTCGGCCGAGGGCTGCAGCTCCGTCCAGGCGGCCCGCAGGCGGTCCTGGAAGTCGTCTTCCAGCGCAGGACCCGGCTGGGTGCCCTTGCTGCCCTCGATGCTCACCGGGATGCGGTCGCCCCACTGGGCGGCGTTTCCGTCGACCAGGTAGAACTTGCTTCCGTCGAACCCGGAGGCGACGAATGCCGGGATGCTGGTGGCCGTGGCGTCCTCGAACGCGATGATCGCGATCGCGTCGGGCTGTGCCGCCAGGATCGAGCTGACCTGTGCGTCGAAGCTGGTGTCGTTGGAGTTGAACACCTCGCTGGCGACGACCTGACCGCCCGTGCCCTCGAAGTTCTCCGTCAGCGCGGCCTCCAGGCCGGTGCCGTAGGCGTCGTTCAGGTACAGGATGCCGAGGGTCTGGTGACCGTCGGCGGCGATCTCGTTGGCGAGCACCTCGCCCTGGAGCAGGTCGCTGGGCGCGGTACGCCAGTAGAGGCCGTTGTCCTCCCAGTCGGTGAAGTCCGGCGAGGTGTTCGCCGGCGAGAAGGTGATGACGCCCGCCTGGATGGCCTGGTCGAGGAAGAGCTTGGTCACACCCGACGAAGCCGCACCGATCAGCGCGGCCACACCCGACTGCAGCAGACGCGGGACCGTGGTCTCGAACGCCTTGTTGTCGGGGTCGCCGGAGTCGCCGTACTCGACGTCGACGGTGATGCTGAGGGCGGCGTCGTTGATCTCCTGGACGGCGAGTGCGACACCGGCCTCCTCGGGCGGTCCGAGGAAGGCGAGCTGACCGGTCTGCGGAAGAACCGTTCCGATCTTGAGCGTGAGCTCCTGACGGTCCTCCGATGCAGGCGGCTCCGGGTCGGAGGGCTCTGCGGGAGTGCCGCCGGAACAGGCGGCGAGGATCAATGCGCTGGCACTGAGGGCGGCGATACCACCGAGTACCTTGCGCGATCGCGAATTGGTGAAGACGCTCATGTTGCTCCTTGCTTTGGATGAACGTAAACCGGCTCGGGGACCGATTCGTAGACCCAAACATAGTCGCGAGTTGTGTCGGATAGGTTGCCGTTCGCTAACGATGCGGCACGTGAGGTCTCACTTCGATAACGGGGCGGCGCGAGTGCCGTCGCGCCGATCCGCGGGGACAGGTGCAGGACGCGCATCCTGCCAGGGCCGCCTCACCGCGGAGCGGATCCTCTCCGCCGGCGTCAGCGCACGGCCAGCAAAGCCTCCTGGCGGTTGCCGATGATCACGCGGATGCGACCGCGGAAGCGCTCATTGAGCTCCTCGGTGGGAGCATCGACCAGCAGCGGCCCGCCGCCGAGCCTGCCGAGCTTGCGCGTGCCTGCGACGATGAGCAGATCGGCCGGGTCCAGCGCCGAGAGCAGCGCGGCATCCAGCTGCTGGTTCCCCCGGCCGAGGATGATGCCCTGGCCGCCGATCGGCGAGAGGAGCACCTGGAAGCGGCGTCCGCCGACGACGCGCCGCAGCGCGGTGGCGTCGAGGTCGCGCCCGGTGACGACGCCGTCCTCGAGGATGTCGATGCCGAGGAGCGTGGTGTCCTCGTGCCCCAGGAGCGCGATGACGTCGCGGACGGTCGTCCCCGGCCCCAGAAGGCAGGGCACGCCGGGCTCGAGCCGGGAGGCGACCTCGCCGGCGATGCCCGACAGCGACAGGGGATCCTGCTCGCCTCCGGACTTGCCCCGCTGGACGACGCCGGCTGCGACGGGCACCCGGAGATGACCGTAGAGGCGGGCTCCGAGGCGGCCCGCGCGCCGGGCGTCCTCGTCGATGTCGACCACTTCGGAGATCTCGGTGCCGGCACGGCCTGCGAGCACGTCGTCCACGAGCGGGGCGGCCTGTTCCGGGGTGATCGTGAAGACGCCGGAGTGCATCTTGACCCCGCTGGGGATGCCGAGGGCGATGACGCTCTCCCCGATCGCCGCCGAGATATCGCGGGCCGTGCCGTCGCCTCCGGCGAACAGCAGCAGCTCGACGCCCTCCTCCCGCAGGCGAGTCGCGAGGCGGACGCTGTCGGCGGCCGTGGTCGCTCCCCCGCGCGCCGGCTCGACGACGCGATGATCGACGCCGGCCGCACGGCAGGCGTCCTCGCCCATCGCCCCCGCGCCGGTCAGGACGAGGATGCCGGGGAGCCGCCTGCGGATCGCCCGCAGCGCCCGCTCCGCGCGCTCGGGAGCGCGCGGGCGGAACCCGCGGGAGGCGGCGAGCGCCTGGACCTGTTCGCCATCGCTGCCCGCGAGAGCCGCCTCGCCGCCGATGCCGGCGACGGGGTTGACGATGAGCCCGCAGGTGGGGGTCATCGGTGGAAGAGCTTCTCCCCGCGTTCGCGGCGCGGTGCCGCACCGCTGGGCGCCCAGTGCGCAGGCACCGCCGGCGCGGCGCCGAGATACTTGCGGCGGTACGCCCGCCAGGACGTCGCCCAGGTGTCGGGATCGGTCATCGACTCGGCGTCGAGGTGGTGGATGGAGGACTTGTACGGCGCGTTGCGCACGAACTCCGGATCCTGCCGGGCCTCCTGCGCCGCACGGCGGAGCGCATCGACGTACTCGTCCAGCTCGCGGCGCGAGTACGACTCCGTGGGTTCGATCGTCGCCGGGTCGGGCACGAGGTAGGGGTGGTGGCTGGTCCACAGATGCATGCCCGAGTCGGCCAGGCGCTGGCCGAGCTGCGCCGAGGAGACGCCGGTGTCGCGCGCGAGGTCGGCCCAGCTGTAGCGTACCTGCTCGATCGGGGGCAGGGCGTCCTCGAGATAGGCGGGCCGGACGCCGTCCACCTCGGACAGCCGTGCCATCACATAGTTGTTGTTGATCACCGAGACCTCGGCGACCTCGCGCAGGCCCTGCGCTCCCATCGTGCGGATCCACGCATAGGCGCGGATGAGGTTGGGGATCACGCCCCAGAAGGGCCGGATCGGTGCGGTGGCGAGCTCACCGCGCCCCTCCAGCCGGTAGCCGTCGGCATCCTTCACGATCCGGGGCCCCGGCAGGAAAGGCTCGAGCTCCGCGGTCGCGCCGATCGCGCCGGCGGCGGGTCCGCCGCAGGCGTGCGGCGTGGAGAAGGTCTTGTGCAGGTTGAAGTGGCACAGGTCGAAGCCGGCCTCACGGGCACGGGTGATGCCGAGGATGCCGTTGGCGTTGGCCTGGTCGTAGACGCACAGCGCGCCGACCTCATGCGCGGCGGCGACGATCTCGGCGATCGCCGGGTTGAAGATGCCGGTGTCCTCCGGGTTGGTGATCAGCAGCGCCGCCGTGCGCTCGGAGAGCGCGGCCTCGAGCGCGTCGAGCTCGATGAGTCCGTTCTCCCCCGGGTACAGCGTGATCACCCGGAAGCCCGCGGTCTTCGCGGTGGCCGCGTTGGAGGGGTGGGAGTAGCTCGTGGTGATGACCTCGTCGCGCTGGGCGCCCTCACCGCGGCTGGCGTGGTAGTCGCGGACGATCTGCACGTTCCCCCAGATCGCCGCGGATCCCGCGCCGGCCTGCAGCGAGACGGCGTCCATGCCGGAGACCGCGCCGATGTAGCGTTCGAGGTCGTGCATGATCTGCAGGGTGCCCTGCACCGTCGAGGGGTGCTGAAGGGGGTGGGTGTCCACGCTCTGCGGGGACCCGGCGAACTCCTCGTTCACCTTCGGGCTGTACTTCATCGTGCAGGTGCCCTGCCCGATGTCGACGTTGAGGTCTGCGCCGAGGGTCTCCTGGGAGAGCCGCAGGAAGTGGCGGAGCACCTGGCCCTGTGCGATCTCGGGCAGCGCGACGCGATCGCTGCGGCGCAGCGCCGCCTCCGGCGAGGCGGCGAGCGCCGCCGCCGCCGGCGCATCGGCCAGCGGGACGCGCACCCCGCGTTCGCCTTCGGTGCCGAGTGCGAAGATCAGCGGCTCGTTCCAGCGCACGGCGTGGTAGTCGCGCTGTGCGGGGATGGAGCCGTCGGAGTTCAGCAGCGGTGCCTGCTCGGTCAGGGTGTTCGTCATGCCAGGATCTCCCGGAGTGCGTCGGCCAGACGATCGATGTCTGCGCTGGTGTGGATCTCAGTGACGGCGATGAGGACGACCTCGCCGAGGTCGGGGAATTCGCGGGTGAGGACCGCGCCGCCGAAGATGTCGCGTTCCCGCAGCATCCCGTCGATGGATGCGGCCTTGCGGCCCGGGAAGCGGACGGCGAACTCGCGCCAGTGCGGAGCCTCGGGGTTGAGCACCTCGGCACCGGGGATCGATGCCAGCTGCTCGATTGCGTAGCGGGTGTTGGCGGCGACCGTCTCCCCCAGCTCGCCGATCCCCTCTGGGCCGAGGAGGGAGAGGTAGACGCCCGCGGTGATGCCCCACAGCGCCGCCGCCGTGCCGACCCACTCGATGCCCGCCTCGCGCACCGCGAGCGAGGTCCGCTCGTAGGCGACGTCGGTGAAGCCGAGCTCGCCCTCCTCCACCGTGGGGGTCAGCCCGAAGAGCCGTGAGGGGAACTCGTAGACGAAGACCTCTTCGTCATGCGTCGCGATGAAACCGCCGTTGGCGCCGCCGAAGTGCATGCCCAGACCGAGCGCCTGGATGTCGCCGCAGAGGATGTCGGCGCCCGCGGAGGCGGGGCTGGCGATGAAGCCGAGCGCCAGCGGCTCGACGCCGCAGACGAGGAGGGCCCCTGCCGCATGGGCGGCATCGGCGATGGCGGCCACCTCGGTCTCCAGCACGCCGGTCGCGTAGGGCGTCTCGATGTACACGCCGGCGACGCTCTCATCCAGTGCAGCCCGAAGAGCATCCAGATCGGTGCGGCCCGTCCGCCGATCCAGCGGAAGGGTGACGACCTCGGCGACATCGTCGAGGTAGGAGTCGATCTTGCGCCGCTTGTCGGCGAGCACGCCCTCGGAGACGAGCACGACGCGGCGTCCGGTCATCCGCAGCGCCATGCGCAGCGAGGTCGCCGCCGCCTGGTAGCCGTCGTAGTTGGGGACGTTGACCACGTCCATCTCGAGGAGCTCTGCCATCAGGCTCGTGTACTCGAAGATGGCCTGCCACTTGCCGTGGTCCTCGTAGGGCTCCCCCGCATAGGCGGTGAGGAACTCCGCACGGCTGTTGATCTCTCCGCACACCGAGGGCACGAAGTGCTGGTAGCAGCCGGCGCCGAGGAAGGAGAGCGCCTGCCCGGCGGTCGTGTTCCGCGCGAGGAGTCCGTTCATGTGCCGGCGCAGGCCCGCCTCGGTCTCGATCGGCGCCGGCAGGTCCAGTTCTCCCCGGAAGCGCAGCGAAGCGGGGATCGAGGCGTACAGCTCTTCGACATCGTCCACGCCGATCGCCCTCAGCATCTCGGCTTTGACGGCCGGTGCGGAATTGGGGATGTAGGGATGCGCGGCATTACGCATGGTGCCTCCTTCGCGGACTCCTTCCACGATAGGAATCGCCCGCGTCGAGATCAGCGTCCGCAATGTACATCTTCTGCATCGAGAGCGCCAATATGGAGAGGTGGCGGACACTCCGCTCATCGGGCCGAGCATGAGATAGTGAGGCGATGGTCCCACTTCTCGCGATTCTCAACCACGCCGAGCTCGGACTGCAGCTGGTGGCCGGCGAGATCACCCCCGACGTCGAGGTGCGCTGGGCGCATGTGAGCGAGCTGGACGACCCCACCCCGTGGCTGGAGGGCGGCGAGTTCCTGCTGACGACGGGACTCAGCGCCTCCTGGGAGGGCGAGGATGCGGTGCACTACTGCCGGAGACTCGTCGAGCGCGGAGTCGTCGCCCTCGGCGTGAGCGTCGGTCCCGACCTCAGCCATGCCGAGATCCCCGCGGCGCTGCAGGATGCGGCCGAGTACACCGGACTCCGCCTGGTGCACGTCCCGCATCTCACGCCGTTGCAGGCGGTCGTGCGCGCGGTGGCCGATGCGATCAGCGACGCCAGCGCGCAGCTGCTGCGCTCACAGGTCGAGGTGCAGCAGCGGTTGATGTCGGAGGCGACCTCGGGCAGCGGGCTGGCCGGGGCCGTGGAACGTCTGCGGGCGATGTCGGGCCTGACGGTGGCGGTGTACGACATCCGCCTCCGCCCGGCGATCGAGGTGCCAGGATTCGTCCTCGAGGACGAGCTGCGACGTCGCATCCGGCGCCAGCTCCTCCGTGACCGGCAGGGCGCCCTCTCGATCCAGGAGGACGACGGCCGCGCCCACCTCGTCTTCCCCCTGGTCACCGAGGGCGGGGTCAGCGGCTTCGCCGTCTCCGCGAAGAGAGAGCCTTTCGCACCCGACGAACGCGCATTGCTCAAGGTCACCGCGCCCGTGCTCGCACTGCTTTTCGACCTGCGCAACACCGCCGAGGCGCCGCAGCGTCGCGCACGAGGGATGCTGGCCTCTCACCTCCTGGAGGGGAAGGACGGCGGCGAGCATCTCCAGGCCCTACTCGGCGCCGCCCGGCTGTCCCTCTCCGAGACGCAGGTCGTGCGCGCGCGGATGGCATCGATCGCGCAGCGCCGGGCCTTCCTCGCCGGCCTCGGAGCCCTGGCGGACGACGCCCTCGTCGTCAACGACCAGGACCAGACCACGGTGATCCTCTGCGATCCGAGGCCGGATGTCTTCGACTCCCTCGCCGAGCTCGTCCGGGAGCTCGAACTCTCCGAGGTCGGCCTCGGCGAGCCCGGCCCTCTCGAGCGGACGACGCAGAGCCGCACGGAGGCCGTCCGCGCCCAGAGCGCCGCGCACACGCGCGGCGAGCCCCTGGCCACGGCGCCGAAGCACGGGCACCAGCTGCGCCGCATCTTCCTGGCCGACGAGGAGCGTCTCTCGGAGTTCTCGCACAGCGTCCTGGCACCCCTGGAAGCGCATGACAGGGCCAATCCGCGCCATGAGCTGCTGCCGACTCTGCGGGCGTACTTCGACTCGATCGCGAGCATCGAGGCGGCGGCCACGACGATGCAGATCCACCGGCACACGATGCGCTCCCGCCTGCGCCGGGTTTCCGAGCTCAGCGGCTACGACATCTCCGATTCGAGCCAGTACCTCGAGCTGTGGCTCGCCATCGAGCTGCGCCGCCAGCTTCCGGGCTGACCCGGCATCCCCTGCGCATCCCGGTCATACATACCGGATGCCCGGCACCGGCACTTGTACGGTCTGGACGGTGCCTCCGCCGGCCCCCGCGGCTACGGTCGAGGAAAGGCCACCGCCGGAAGGGGAACTCATGAACTGGGATCGGATCTACCAGATCGGCGTCGTCGTCGAGAGCATCGAGGCCGCGTCGGCGCACTACGCCAAGGCGGGGGTCGGCCCGTTCACGGAGGGCCCCTCGGAGGCGGCGCACGATCGCCGAGTGCACGGGCTCCCCTCGGATGCCGTCGTCCGAGGCGCCTGCGTCCAGCTGGGCCCGATCGAGCTCGAGCTGCTGCAGCCGGTGAGCGGGGCGAGCTTCCAGGCCGAGATGCTCCGCGAGCGCGGCGAGCATGCACTGCACGTCTGCGCCTACACCGACGATCTGGACGCGGACATCACCGAGATGGCGGCCGCCGGATTCCCGGTCGTGTCGGAGGGGACCCTCGCCGACGGGGGCCGTTTCGCCTACTTCGACACCAGGGCCGTCGGCGGGCTCATCCTCGAGCGCCACGAGCTGCCGAAGCAGGCCTGAGCACGGCGCCTCATCATCACTCCGTGTCGCGGATGCCGGGGAGGACCTCCTCGGCGAACCTCTCCATCTGGGCGTACTCGTCGTACACGGGGTTGATCACGAGGAGATCGGGCCGGCCGTTCGCCGCGAGCTCGGAGAGCGCGGCCGCGCAGTCGTCGGGCGTACCGTGGATCGACACGCCGTCCGCCATCTCATAGGGGTCGTGGCCGGGTCCCCAGTGCGCGGCGAACCACTCCGCCATCCGCTCTCGCGCCCGGCCGGCATCGTCCTCCACCGCGAGATAGACCTTCTTCGCGATCGTGAAGTCGTCGGCATCAGGCCGCAGCGTGCGCAGCGTCGCCGCCGACCGGACGAAGGCGGCCGGGGTGGCGCCGCCGGCACCGATCCAGCCCTGTCCGACCCTGGCGGCGCGGGCGAGGGCCTGCGGAGAATGTCCGCCGAACCAGATCGGCGGATGCGGTCGCCGCACCGGCGTTGGAGTCATCCTGGCGCCGTCGATCCGACGGTACTCGTCATCGATGTCGACGCCCTCTCCGCTCCACAGCGCGATGATCACCTCGACCAGCTCGTCCAGACGCTCGCCCCGCCCGGCGAGCGGGACTCCCGAGGCCTCGTAGAGCTGGGGCATGTCGCCCAGCGCCAGCCCCGCGATGAGTCGTCCGCCGCTGAGCCGATCCAGGCTCGAGAGCTGCTTGGCCAGCACCACCGCGTTGCGCGGCGGTGCGATGATCGCGGCGGTGCCCAGCCTGATCCGCTCGGTGCATGCGGCGACGAAGGTGAGGTTGACGATTGGCTCCAGGCTCGGATCCGAGCCGAGCAGCTGCTCCTGCACCCAGAGGCTGTCGAAGCCGCGCTCCTCCGCCCGCTGAGCGAAACGCCGCGTCTGCGCGGCGGCCTCCGCCGTTCCCGTCATGCTCTGCGGCAGTGCGACGCCGATGCGCATCAGATCTCCTGGAAAGTCGCGATGAACTCCAGCACCCCGTCGAGGTCGTCTCCGGCGTCGAACGCGATCTCGGTGATTCCGGCCCTGCCGAAGGCATCGATCGTCCGGCGGCACTGCTGGGGGGTACCGGCCACGCAGTACTGGTCGACGAGCTCGTCCGGCAACAGCTCCTCGAGCGGCTCACCGGCGTCGTAGGCCTCGCGCACCCGGATCATCCGCTCCTCGTCGAGATCGCTCCAGTCCAGGAACAGACGCGAGAGGAAGGCCACCTGAGACCAGCGCGCGACGAAGTATCCGAGCACCCGCCGCATCCGCTCCCGCGCCTCGGCGCCATCGTGGCTCACGGCGATCGGCAGGTAGGCGACGACGGGAACGTCGGAGCGCCCGGCGTCCGCGGCGGCTTCGGCCACGTGCCCTGCGGCCCAGCGCGCGTGCTCCTGGGAGCACATCATGGTCAGCACGACGCCGTCCATCTTCCGACCTGCCTGCACCAGCGCCTTCGGCCCGACGGCGGCGACGTAGATCGGCGGCACGGCGCCCGCCGCATCGCCGGTCAGGCGCAGCTCGTGCGCCGTGTGCAGGACGCCCTCCTGGGTGAGCGACTCGCCGGAAAGGAGGGTGCGCACGGCGGTGACGGCCTCGTCGACGATCCGCAGCGGCGGCGAGGCCGGCTTGTCGATCAGGGCTCCGCGCTCGGCGACGCCCGCGCCCAGGCCCACCACGATCCGGTCCCCGCCCAGGTCGCGCAGGGTCCGCAGGTCCATCGCGAGCGAGGCCGGATGCCGATGCTGCGGGGCGAGCACCCCGAAGGCCAGCTCGACCGTGCTGGTGCGGGCGAGCGCCGCTGCGACGAGGGGCATGGCTCCCCGGTGGAACAGATCCTCCGAGACCCACACGCGCCCCACGCCGTGCGCCTCCGCGCGCACGATCTCCTCGACCGTGCGCGCGGCATCGCCGTGGTTGGACAGGTGGATGCTGAGCGTGGGCGTCGCCATCGCGATCAGCGGACCTCGAGCAGTTCGTCGCGCGGGATCGACGACAGCATCTCGGGGTCGTCGGCCGTGACGATGACGTGCTCCTCGAGGGCGAAGACGCCCAGGCCGCTCGGGTCGTACAGCCAGGGCTCGACCGCCAGGACCATGCCCTCGATCAGCGGCTCGTCGTTGTACGGGGTGAGCATGATCGGCTCGTGCAGGTCCATGCCGATGCCGTGGCCGATCATGTCCAGGCTCGGCAGTCCCGACTCCTCGATGATCCGTGCCGCCGCCAGGAAGACCTCCTTGGCGGGGACGCCCGGTCGGCACATCGCCACTGCGGCGTCCTGCGCGCGCACCGTGATGTCGTAGATCTCGTGGTGACGATCGGTGGCCTTGCCGAGCAGGGTCGTGTAGGCGACGTCCGTGCCGTACTGGCCGTACTTTGCGCCGGTGTCGACGATGAGCAGGTCGCCGTCGATGAACGCGCGGTCCTGCGGCACCGAGTCGCTGCAGTGGTAGCGGTCCGAGCCCGCGCGGATGTTGCGGAAGGAGGTGTCCTCGCCGCCGCGGCTCATGATCTCCGCCGCGATGCGGTCGCCGATCTCGCGCTCCGTCTGCCCCAGGGCCAGGTCGTCGCGCGCCGCGGTGATCGCCTCGTCGGTGATCCTGGTGAGCCAGCGCATGCGCTCCAGCTCGCGCGGGGACTTGATCATGCGGCATCCCCAGATGACCTTGGCAGCGCTGCGCATCTGGTCCAGCGCGCCGAGCTTGTCGGTGACGTAGATGAGATCGTCGAAGTTCCATCCGGGCACGAGGTGCGTGCCGCGCTCCCAGCCGATGGCGGCGCCGGTGCCGCCGAGCTTCTGCACGGCGTCGACCAGCACGCGACCGAAGTCGCGCGGTGCCGCGTGCGGCTCGGGGAAGATCGCCAGCTCGTCGACCCAGGAGGAGGACCATGCCGTGCCGGAGAAGAAGCGGGGGATGACCAGCACGGGGTTCTTGCTGCGGTGCAGCAGGAGCGCGCCGGTCGGGAACGACTTCGAGTTCCAGTGCCCGTTCTGGAAGCCGGAGAAGTACTCGACGTTCTCACCCGAGGTGAGGACCACGACGTCCAGGCCCTCCTCGGTCATCAGCTCCTGGGCGCGGCGGTAGCGGGCCTCGTACTCGTCCTTGGGAAAGTCCTCCCAGTTCAGACGGTATTCCTCGGGGAACGACATGTCTCTCTACTCTCTCTTCGTCGGGGATGGAAGAAAGCGGGGGCCTGCCGTCCGGCGGGCCCCCGCCACGTGTCACTGCCGGGTGAAGGTGCGGTCGGCGATGTCGATGCTCTCCACGAACTGGTTCGTGAAGGCCTTCGAGGCCTCGACGCCGGCGGCGAGCTCGCCGAGCTGGGTGAGCATCTCCACCTGCAGCTCCCAGGCTTCGAGGTTGTGCAGGCCGAGGCCGTTCTCGTCGGTCCAGTCGGTCACGAGGAAGCGGCTGTCCATCTCGAAGGTCGCCTGCAGCGCCTCGGCGTTCACGTTTGCCCACATTCCGGACATCGCCTCGGAGGCGGCCTGCGGGTCCTCCAGCGCCGCGCGCAGGCCCTTCAGGCTCGCACGGACGAAGCGCTGGACGAGGTCGGGGTTGTTCTCGATCAGCTCAGGAGTGGTGAACAGCACCGTCGAGGGCGTGATGTAGCCCGCCTCGCCGACGGTGAGGATGTTCACGTTGTCGCGGATCTCCGGAAGGCCGGCGAGGTTGCCGAGGAAGGTCCCCGCCGCGTCGATCTGCCCCTCGGTGAGAGCCGCGAACTGCGCTCCCGGGCTGAGGTTGACGAAGTCGATCTCGCTCTCGTCGATGCCCTGGATCTGCAGCGCGGCGAGGGTGGCCAGGTGGCCGGAGGAGGCGACGGCGCCGCCGATCGACTTGCCGCGCAGATGCTCCCAATCGGTGATGCCCGAGTCCTTCAGGGCGATGACGGCGTTGGGGTTCTCCTGGTACTGCTGCATGACGCCGACGAGCTCGATGCCGCGAGTCTGCGCGGACAGCAGGTGCGACGCCTCTCCGGTGCCGAACATGACGTCGCCGTTGGCGACGAGCTGCACGGCCGTGGCGCCGCCGTTGCCGGGCTGGTCGACGAGAAGGATGCCCTCCTCCTCGTAGAAGCCGAACGCCTGAGCGGCGGCGTAGGGCAGGGTGATCTGATCGGGAACCCAGGAGTGGCGCAGGGTGACCAGGTCGAGGCCGCCCTCGTTCTGCTCGGGAGTCGTGTTCGCATCGGGACCCGAGGAGCAGGCACCGAGTGCGAGGGCGAGGGCGGATGCGGCGCCGATGGTGGCGAGGATCCGTGTCTTCTTGTGACGCATGTGATCTCCTATGTGATGGATGGTGTGTTGCGGGACTCTGGATGAGAACTGTGACGGCTAGACGGAATCTCGGCCGGCCTGGGTATTGGCCCGTTTGCCGACGAGGAGCCGGCCGAGAAGGTTCACGCTGAAGTAGAAGAAGAGCCCGATGGCGGCGATGAAGACGATGACGGCGAAGACCTCGTCGGTGGCGATCCGGCTGTTGGCCATGAGGATCTGGTAGCCCAGGCCCGCCCGCGCACCGATGAACTCGCCGACGATCGCACCGATGACGGCCAGGGAGATGCCCACGCGCAGACCGGCGAAGATCTCCGGCAGGCTGGCGGGCAGATAGATCATCCGGAACTTCTGCCAGCCGTTCGCCGACACCGAGTGCATCATCTCGAGCAGGTTGACGTCCACGCCCTCGAACCCGATCACGGTGTTGACCAGGACGGGGAAGAGGCAGATCAGCGCCGTGATGGCGATGATCGACGTCTCGCCGACTCCGAACCAGATGAGGAACAGCGGGGCGAGGGCGACCTTGGGAACGGTCTGCAGGAAGACGATGCCCGGATAGATGATCGTGCGCAGGATCTTCGAGTAGAAGATGCCGAGCGCGAGCACGAAGCCGATCCCGGAGCCCAGCAGGTATCCGATGAAGATCTCGCGGGCGGTGACGATCGTGTTCTGGACGAGGGTGTCCCAGTTCGCCTGGATCGACTCGATGATCATCGTCGGTCCGGGGAGGATGAAGGGGCGCACGAGGCCCAGCTGGGAGATGAGCTCCCACAGCGCCACCAGGGCGGCATAGAAGAGCACCGCCGGCAGCCAGGAGGAGAGCCGGACCTTCTTCAGCCGTTTCTTTGCGGGCTGAGCGACCGCGGCCGTCTCGGTGTGGACGTTCTTTACGTCAGTCATGAGGCTCCAGCATCCGTCGGAGTTCGTGCGCGAGGGCGATGAACGTGGGGTCTTCGCGGTGGTCGGGGATCCGCGGGCGCGGAAGCTCCACGCTCGCGAACTTCTGGACATGGGTCGGCCGGGGCGACATCACGAGCACCTTGTCCGAAAGGAGCACGGCCTCGTCGATCGAGTGCGTCACGAAGAGGATGGTCTTGGCCGCCTCCTTGTGGATCCGCAGCAGCTCGAAGCCCATGCGGTCTCGGGTGATGAGATCGAGGGCGCCGAAGGGCTCGTCCATGATGAGCACGCCCGGGTCGTAGCTCAGGGCTCGCGCGATCGCGACGCGCTGCTGCATTCCGCCGGAGATCTGATCGGGGCGGTGATCGGCGAAGTCCTCGAGTCCGACCAGCTCCAGCAGCTCCCGACCGCGGGCCTCCTTGGCCTTCTTCGACCAACCGAGCACGTCCAGCGGCAGGGTGACGTTGCGCAGCACCGAGCGCCATTCCACGAGAGTGGGACGCTGGAATACGAAACCGAACTGCCGGGCCGCACGAGCCTTCGACGGCGGCATGCCGTTGACGAGGATCTCTCCGGACGTGGGCGGGAGCAGGTCGCCGACCATCCGCGCGACGGTGGTCTTGCCACATCCGGAAGGACCGATGATCGAAACGAAATCGCCGGCTTCGATATCGACACTCACCGAATCCACGACGTGCAGAGACCCGCTCGCCGTCTGGAACACCTTGTTGACGTCGCGCAGCGTGACATCAGCACCGCCGCCAGAAACCATGGACTCACCTCTCTGTTTCGATGCCGCCGAGTGATCGTTCGGGTTGATCGGCTGCGGCATCGTGATCTCTGAAATCTGCCAGGTGGCACTTCAGCCCTCAATCGACAATCCGTACATTCCGGATGACCATGTGGACACTTCGGCGCGATGGAAGCCCGCGCCTGAGGGGTTCATGGCGTTTCCGGCACCGGGAGCGCCGGGCGCCTGCGGGACATGCGCAGCCCATCGACGACGAAGACGAGCAGAGCCGCCCAGACCAGGACGAACCCGATCCAGCGCTCCAGCGGCATCGGCTCCTCCATGACCCATGCTCCGAAGGAGAACTGGAGGATGGGCGTGAGGAACTGAAGGAGCCCGATGACCGTCAGCGGCGCCCGCCGGGTCCCGGCGGCGAACAGCAGCAGCGGTGCCGCCGTGGCGACGCCGACCAGGCACAGCAGCACCGTGTGCCCCGCACCGATCGTCCCCATCGTGATACCCGTGGTCGCGCCGACCACGATGAGCTGGATGATCGCCACCGGGGTGAGCCACATGGTCTCCAGCGTCAGCCCGCTCACCGCGTCCACGGCGCCGCCGATTCGGTTCTTGACCAGGCCGTAGAGTCCGAACGAGCCGGCCAGGCACAGCGCGACCCAGGGGAAAGCGCCGTAACCGACCACGATCACCACCACGGCGGCGGCCGCCAGGGCCACCGCGACCCACTGCGCGACCCGCAGGCGCTCGCGCAGGATCACCACGCCCAGGAGCACGACGAAGATCGGGGTCATGAAATAGCCCAGGCTCGTCTCGATGATCCGCCCGGTCAGCGTGCCGATGAGGAACACCTGCCAGTTGACGTAGATGAGGACTCCGGCCACGGCAGTCCACGCCAGCAGTCGCGGCTGGCGGATGATCCCGAGAACCCTCGGCCAGGCGCGCATGAGGGTGAGCAGCGCCGCGCAGACGACCAGCGACAGCAGCAGTCGCCAGGTCACGACCTCCCAGGGGCCGGTGGGTGCGAGCAGCACGAAGTACACCGGGAAGAATCCCCACAGCAGATACGCACCCAGCGCATAGATACCGCCGAGGGTCTGCTGCGGGATCCGGGTGCGCTGGCTCACCGGGCCAGCCTATTACTCCTGGGCGACCGTGGATCCCGGCGGGGGATGGGCCCCCGGGAAGGTGAACACGAGGCGAACACGAGGCGGACCGGCAAATTGTACCCTACCGCTGAGCGAGTCCCGGTCGTATAGTGAGCGGAGGGGAGACACTTATCGGGGAGCAGATTAGGTGTCTGTGTCGTCATGGGGAAGTGCGCTCGGGGTGAGCATCGGATCCCGGCGGCTCACGGTGGCGCTCGCACGCATCGGCGACGACGCCCTCGCCGACCAGAGACCGTCCGCCCCGGAGTCGTTCTCCGTCCCGATGATCGCACACGTCTCCGCCTCCGGCGAGGTGCACTTCGGCGAGCAGGCCGAGGCGCGCGCCGCGACGGAGCCGGAGTGCGTCCTGCGGGAGTTCCCGCAGCGGATCGGCGACGATGTCCCGCTGAGCATCCATGGGCGCAGCGTCGCCGCCGAGGATCTCTGCGCCCAGCTCATCCGGGAGGTCGTCGACGAGGCGCTCGGACCCGAGGGGACGCTCATCCCGCCCCTGGGCCTGACCTACCCCGCGTCGTGGACCGAGCACCGGCTAGGCCTCCTGCGGGGCGCACTCGCCGCGCGCGGCCTGGACGAGCTCGTCCTCCTGCCCGATCTCCTGTCGGCGGTCGCCGGGCACGCGGACGCGCACGGCCGCGAGCCGGGCGGGCTGCTCGCCGTCTACGATCTGGGCGAGACCGCCTTCAGCACCGCGGTGGTGCGCGAGCAGGCCGATTCGCCACCTGCCTTCGTCGGCGCTCCGGCGCACCTCACCGATGTCGGAGACGCGCACTTCGACGACCGTGTCCTCCGGCATGCGGTGATATCCGCCGAGGTGGACCTCTCGGACGACGATGCCGAGCGCGCCCTCGCGCAGCTCCGGCGGGACGCCGCGGCCGCGAAGGAGCGGCTGTCCCTCGAGGCGGATGCGGAGATCGTCGTGCCCCCGCCTGCGGCGGCCTCCAGCATCCGGCTGACCCGCACCGAGTTCGAGGACATGATCAGCGCCGACATCGAGCAGACGACCGACGTGCTCGCCGGCGTGATCGAGTCCGCGCGCGTGGAGGCGTCCGATCTCGACGCGATCCTGCTGATCGGCGCCTCGGCGAGAATCCCGCTGATAGGGCAGCTCCTCTCGGAGCGCTTCGGCCTCCCGCTCGCGATCGGCGACGAGCCGGAGGCGACCGCCGCCCTCGGCGCGCTCGCCTGCGCGCGGTCGGCGATCGATGCCCGCACGGTCGGCGCACCCCGCGTCGCGCCGACCGCGGAGCATGCGGTCGACGCCGCAGGAGGGCGCCTGCTCGCCCCCCGCGCTCCACGCGGCATCGCCCGTCCGACGGCCCGGGCCGGCAGGTCGGCACTGTCGCCGACGTTCGTCGTGGTCGGCTCCGGTGCACTGACGGCCGCGATCGTGCTCGGCACCGTGTCGATGGCGGGCGACCCGAATGCCGCCGACGCGCCGCCGACCGTCCGGGCGCCCCTCACCGCGGACGCGGCCTCGGGGGGTCTGATGCTCGTCCCGCACGGCCTTCCCGCCCGCGTGGAGGAGGAGCCGCCGGCTGCGGAGGTCGTCGCGCCAGCGCCGCCCGCCGCCGCCGAGCAGGTCGCAGACCCTCCGCCGCAGGGCACGCGCCGCGCCGCACCACCGAGCTCGACGCGCAACGTCGCACGCTCGCCCTCCTCCGACCGGGCGACGCCGCCTCCGCGCACGACGACCCCCTCGCAGGCGCAGCCCCCCACCTCACCCCCGCAGACGCCCCCGCCCACGACGCCGCCCTCGCCCCCCGCGGATCCGCCGGTTTCCGACCCCACCCCTCCTCCCGCGGATCCGCCGCCCGCCGATCCTCCCCCGTCCGATCCTCCGCCCGCCGACCCGCCTCCGGCGGATCCGCCCCCACCGCCTCCGGACCCGCCCCCGGCCGGACCCGGCGAGCCGTCTCCCCCCACGGACAACGATCCGAGCCCCGCCCCCGATCCTCTGTGACCGAGCAGAATCCCGGAGATGCCCGTGCCCTCGTCATCGACCTTGCCGTCCACCGCCTCCCCCTTCCTGTGGGAGCGCCAGACCCGTGCCGCCTTCGATGCGATCGTCGTCCCCGCGGGCAGCCCGGTGCGCGCCCTGCTGATCGGCAACGCCGGGTCCGGGAAGTCCTGCACGCTGCGCCGCCTTCAGTCCCTGCTCGCCGAGCAGGGCAGGCGCGCGGTCCTCACCGCGCCGGGCGCGCGCGAGGTCGCGGCGTCGCCGGCGTCCGACGTCCTGATCGTCGACGACGTGCATCTTGCCGAGGCCGACGCGATCGACGCGTTGCGCGCCCGGGTCGACGACCCCCTCGCCGGGCTCGTGCTGGCCGGTCGCCCGTGGCCCCGGTCCGAGCGGCTCACGCAGCTCCTGCGGCGCATGGAGCAGTCGCGCTCGGCTATCGTGCTCGGTCACCTCTCGCGCTCCGACATCCTCGCGTGGCTCGACGCGCACGGCCAGGTCCTCCCGGAGCCGTGCCTGGACTACATCCTCGAGGCGTCCGGCGGCGTCAGCTGGATGGTCCACGAGGCGCTGCAGGCGCACGACGAGCGCGACTGCGACGGCGACGACGGCCATCGCGCCCTCCGCGATGTCCTGTGCCAGCGCATCGCGCACCGGCTGGACACGATCGATCCGCTGCTGCGGGGCACGATAGAGCAGGTGTCGATCGCTCCTCCGGGTCACGCCTCGGCGGATCTCGACGGACCGCACGACTGGGCGCTGCAGGGGTTCTCGGAAGGGCTGCTCTCCCGCAACGGGCACCCGCTGCCCATCGTGCGCTCCGCCGTCTACACCACGATCCCCGTCGGCCGCCTCGCCGAGCTGAGCGCCGAGGTGGCCGCCGAGATCGCCAGCCTCACCATCGATGCGGGCTCGGATGCGGGCCGGTGGGTGGGGCTCGTCCACGACCAGCGCGTGGCCGAGGCTCTCGTCGAGCACGCCGACCGGATGCTGCACGTCCACCCCGCACGCGCCTCGGAGCTGTACCGCGGCGCGATGGACGCGGGTGCGGACCCGGCCGCCATCGCCGTGCGGCGGGCGGAGGCGGCGTGGGCCATGGGCGACATCGACGCCGCGGGCGCCATCGTCGACGAGACGCCTCTGGATCAGCCCGGCGGCACACCCTCGGCGCTCACCGACATCTCCGCGGCGGTCTGGGCGGCGCGCGGGATGATGGAGCACGCCGATGCGGTATACCGGGTCACCCCGCCGCGCGGCGCCGATCAGAGCACCCGGGCGTTCGTCGCGGCGATCGCCGTCGGCGACGCGGCCGCCGAGGAGATCTCTGCGGCCGGGACCGCCCCGACGGCCCTGGGCGTCGCCCTGCACCTGCTGCACCGCGGACTGACCGCATCGCTGGGCACCGAGCCCTCCGAGGCGATGCTCGCCGACCTCGTGCGCTCCTCCGAGATGTACACGACCTCCCGGACGAGTGCGGCGATCCCCGAGCTTCCCGCGGTCATCGCCGTGATCGCGGCGCTGAACATCGGCGGCGTGGGCACGGCGTCCGTGGTCCTCGAGGAGGCGATCTCCGGCGAGCACGGAGGTCCCTGGGCGCGCGCACGGCTGCTGCTGTGGCGCGCGTGGATCGCGGTGCAGCGCGGCAATCCGAGCGATGCGCGCGCAGCGCTCGCGTCGGCGGAGGAGCTCGTCTCGCCGCTGTCCGCACGCGATGAACTGCTGGCCCAGGCCGTGCGGGTCGCGATCGCCCGGCGGTACGAGGACGCCCCGGGGCTGGAGGCCGCATGGCATCGGGCGCGCGGCGCGATCCTGCGCACGGACATCGACCTGTTCCTCCTCCACCCGCTCGCGGAGTTCATCAGCTCGGCCTCACGCGTGGGCGATGCCGAGCGCCTGCAGCCGCATTTCGCCCGCGCCATGGCGATCTGCGCGGCTCTGGACGACCCGCCGCTGTGGTCGAGCCACCTGCAGTGGGCAGGGATCCAGAGGGGGATCCTGCTGAACCAGCCGTCGGAGCTCGCCCCCTATGCCCAGGCACTGGTCGCGGCCTCCTCGCGCAGCCGTGTCGCGGCGCTGATGGCGCGCGCGGGCCGAGTGTGGACCTCCGTCCTGGGCGGGACGGTCGACGCGGATGCCGTCGAGGCCGCCGCGACCGGTCTCGCCTCGATCGGACTCGTCTGGGACGGCGCGCGGCTGGCCGGACACGGTGCGGGGCGGACGGCGGACCGCAAGGTCGCGGCACGGCTGCTCGCGTGCGCCCGCGAGCTGCATCCCACCGACAGCGCCCGTCGCCACGGGGCGGGGACCGACGGTCCGGATGCGCCGGGCGATGCCGAGCAGCCTGCCGCGCAGGACGTGCTGAGCGAGCGCGAGCTGGAGGTGGCGCGGCTGGTGCTGCAGGGCAAGACCTACGCCGAGATAGGAGAGGCGATCTTCATCTCACCGCGCACGGCCGAACATCACATCGCGCACATCAGACGGCGCCTGGGCGCGACGTCCAGGTCGGAGGTCATCGCGAAGCTCCGCATGCTCCTCCAGGGGGAGGAGTCGCGATGAACCGGTTCGGGGGTGCGGTGCCGCTCCCCCCTAGTGGGCCCGGGGGATATCGGGAAAACTCCCGATGCGTGCGGGGAACGCCCTTCCTAGGCTCGGAAAACACGACGGAGAGATGCGTGTCGCGTGAGGACGCGCGCGACACGCTGGCGGGAGAGTCAGCATCATGAGTTCACCTGTTACGACCATCGCGGATGCGCTGATCGCGTTCATCCTGAGCCTGCTGCGTGATCCGGATGCCGCCGAGCAGTTCGCCGTCTCGCCCGACCAGCTTCTGGGCGACGCCGGCCTGCAGGATGCCTGCGTGGCCGACGTGCGCGCCGTGACCCCGGTCGTGGTGGACCGGCCGGACGTGGTGCCGGCGCCCCCCGACCCCCGCAAGCCACCGCCCGGCGACAATCCCGATCCCGTCGTGAGGGAGATCACGAACGTGATCTCCCAGTTCACGACGATCGACGCGCGCACGACCGTGGTCGACCAGTCCGTCAACCAGAACATCTGGACCTCGGGCGGCGATGTCACCCAGGTGTTCGACCAGTCGGCCGTGGTCGCCTCGGGCGATCACTCCGTCGCGGCGGGCGACGACGCCACCGTCGTCGACTCCGACACCGATATCACCACCGGCGACATCACGATCGGGAACACCACCAACACCGACAGCTTCAACCAGACCGGCGACGAGGCCGAGGCGGAGCCGGCGGCCGCGGCCGCCCCGGCGGTTCCCGAGCCGGCCGACATCCTCGAATCGGACATGACGGCGAGCACGGACACCTACGAGTCGGATGCGGCATCCGCGGCCGCCGCCGTGGTCGATCAGGTGATCGACGCGCCGCTCGAGGAGTCGTGACGTCGGCACGGTGAGCGAGCACTCCGATCGGGCGGCGCCGCCGCAGACGACCACGCCCCCGGCAGGCCCGCCGGGGGACGGCACCGTCGTGCGACGCCCGCTGCCGGCCGATCTGGTCCCTCGGATCGCCCCGCCCGCGAGTCCCGCAGGGCCCAAGCCGGAGGCCTCGACGCCCCCGCCGCGGAAGGGCCCGCCGCGTCCGTCGCTGAAGAGCGAGAACGGCGCGCCGGTCCTGGTGAAGACCCCTCCCCCGTTCTCGATCCGCACGGTGCAGCTGCTGTGGGTGCTCAGTCTCGTCGCGGGGCTGTTCCTCACCGTGTACTACTTCGTCATCCGCGACGAGCTGCTGCCGCTCATCGCCGACGTCGCCCGGAGCGCGGAGGCGGGCAGAAGCGACGAGACCTACGAGCAGACCGCGGACATCGTGTTCTGGATCGTCTTCGCTATCGCGGTCACGACGATGCTCATGCAGCTCACGCTCCTGATCTCCTTCTCCAGCCGGAAGCCCCGCGTCCGCTGGTGGCAGCTCGTCTCGCTCCTTCCCCTGGGATTCGTCCTCCTGCTCTCACCCGAGTGGGTCGCGATGGGTCAGCGCGGCGAATCGCTTCAGCTTCTTCTGGGGGTGCAGCTCGGCCTGGCCGTGCTCGCGCTGCTGCTCAGCCTCCTGCCCGGGGCCTTCGCGTGGTCCACGCGCCAGCACGATGTCCGCAGGGGGCCCGTCACTCCGACCGGCACCGACTTCTGAGGCGAGCTGCTCCAGGCTTCGCACGACGACCCGGCTCACTTCGACGACGACGCGATCCGAGAGCGGCGACTCGCTCCTGCGACGCCAGTACCCGATGCGCTCCTCGATCCGCGCCCAGAGCTCGTCCGGGCCCGCGGCGTCGTCGGCGCCGAGGCGGGCCGCGGCGCCGGTGCCGGCACCCCCGAGGAGACGCACCGCCTCCTCGGCATCGGGCCCCGGCAGAGGCAGCTGTCCGGCGCGGGCGGCGGAGAGCAGGGACAGCTCGCGCAGCGTGTGCGCACGCACCACGATGCGCTCGATGCCGGCACGGACGCGGGCGGCGTCCTCGACAGGGCGCCGGCGCAGCAGCCGATCCAGCTCGACCACGATTCCCCGGGCTTTGAGGGCGTGAGCGCGGGAGTGGAACTGGGTCCGGATGAACTCCTGCAGCTCGACCAGCCCGCTCTGCTCGACCATCGCCTCCGACAGGGCGGAGGAGCTCGACGCCCCCGCGCGGATCAGCGCGGTCGCCAGGCGCACGCCGAAGATCCCGAATCGCACGAGCAGCTCGCGGCGCACCTGGGCGCTCTGGGCGGTCGCGCTGCTGTCCTGCCCGAAGCGGTCGGCCGAGACCAGCAGCGCCTCGCGATCGTCGCGGTCCAGGCGCGAGAGCTCGCGCAGAGCGATGTACTCGCTCTCCTTCAGTGTGCGCGCGCCCTCGGCGACGAGCCCCGCCACCGGGATGACCCCCAGCACGAGAGACGCCAGGGCGGGATCCTGCTCGTACCGCAGGGCGACCTTCCGGGCCGAGAGCATCGAGTCGATCCTGCCCGATCCGATCTCGTCGGCGCGCGAGAGCACGCCCACGGCGCAGACGGATGCGGCGGCGCCCGCGCCGACGTCCCGGAACGACTCCAGGAAGCGCACGTCGGCGCCGTGCAGGTGTCGCATCAGGTAGATGACGGCGTCGGCGGACGACTCCTCGTCGGCGAGGAGCCGAGTGGTCTGGGCCGTGGCCTCCATGGTCAGCGAGGCGATCCCGGGGGTGTCGATGACGACGAGCGAGTTCAGGCGCGCCAGCGGCCAGCCGACGTCGATCCGGTCGATCTCCTCGGCGCTCAGACCCCCGAGATCGAACCGCAGCCGGCCATGGTCGCGCCGGATCGGCATCGCTCGCACCTCGCCCTCGCGGAGGTGGATCGTGACCTCCGGGGTGCTCGAGTGGCGGTACCAGGTGACGACGCGGGTGCATTCGGCAGTGTCCGTCGGTGCGATCTGCTCGCCCAGGAGCGCGTTGAGGAGGGTGGACTTCCCCGCCTTGACCATGCCGGCGATGGCGACGCGCACGGGCTCGTGCAGGCGTGCGTCGAGCCCGTCGAGCAGCCCGCCCGCATCCGGATCGTCCGCGTACGCCTCTCGGGCATCCTCCAGGAGCAGGGCGGCGTCGTCCAGGAGGCTCATTGACCGTCCCCTCGCACCTGCAGGAGGGATCGCGTCGGGGGCTCCTGGGCCACGGGCAGCTCGGGGAGCGGGGGGACGCCCGCGCGGACCCTCTCCAGCTGGGAGAGCTTGTCCTGCAGGACCTTCACGCGCTCGTCTCGCGTCGCCGCGAACCTGCCGGCTGCCGTCTTGGCGACCAGGAGGGCCTCGGAGAGCGAGCGATGCAGCTCTTCGGCCAGGTCTCCGAAGTGGTCGCGTTCGACGCGCTGCACGAGGCGGAGGCGGTCCTTGAGCTGCTTCCCGACCTGGAAGATGACCTCGTCGATGTACCGACGGACATGGCTCTTGGCCTCCGCCTGACGTCGCTGCAGCCGCGCGTGCATGTCCTCCCGGTAGGCACGCCGCCCGACGAACACGCCCGCGAGCAGGGAGAGGGGGTTGATGAGCGCCATCCCGATCAGGCTGGTCGCCAGTCCCACCATGAGCACGCCGCCGTAGGAGCCGCGCACGCCGATATAGATCTTCTCGCCGGCCTTCAGCTGGCCGGGATCGAGGTCCGCGATCTGCTCCACGGCATCGAGCACGCCGTCGGTGTTGCTGACCTCCATCAGGGGGATCTCCGCCTCCCCCTGCGTGAACAGCTCGGCCACCTCCTCCGAGAGCCACCTCGTGCGCTCGTCGGTCCAGACGAAGGTCTCGGCGACGCTGCTGGTCACCCGCTGCTCCAGCCACTCCACGATCTGATCCCAGATCGGACCGGGGTCTCCCTCGTCGATGGCCGTCTCGGCCTCTCTCTGCACGTGACGCAGGCGGTCGCGCAGGTCGTGCTCCATGTCGGCGATGAGATCGGCGATGCCGTCGCTGAGGGTGACCTGCCATCGGGCCGATCGACCGCGGAACTCGTCGGCGCGCTCGCGCGCGTGCTCGAGCTCGGCGATGATGCGCGGCGTGTCCTCGGGGTGCTCCAGCGCGCGCAGCTCGGTTCGCACGGAGACCGCGAGCTGGTCGAGGACCGAGTTGAGGTCGTGGATGGCGCCGCGCTCATGCACGGTCTCGGCGCGACCGAGGATCCCCGCGCGGAGGTGGGCGACGAGGGCGGGGAAGCCCGACTCCTCGTTGAGCCCGCGGTCCTGCTGCGCGGCGGCGAGGAGGCGAAGATCGCTGGAGACGGAGAAGATCGGCACGTCGCCGACGTCGCGGAGGTGGCTGCGGTCGATCTCCTCGATGCGGCGCCACTGCGGGTACAGGTCGGTCTTGGCGAGCACCGCGGCGACGTTCGGGGAGATGCGCATGGCGTGCCTGAGGAACTGGATCTCCGGCTCCGTGTACTCCTGCGAAGCATCCGACACGACGAGCACGGCGTGTGCGGAGGAGAGCGCGGAGAGGGTCGCCAGGGCGTTCGCCGATTCGAGGCCGCCCACGCCCGGCGAGTCGATGAGGCTCAGCCCGCCCTTCAGGATCTCCCTCGGCAGCAGGACCTCGGCCGAGACGATGCGGCGCTCGTTGCCGGGATTGCCCCGTTCGGACACGAAGTCGGCCAGCTCCGCCAGCGGGATCTCGAGCCGCTCGGTGTCTGCGGGGCTCTCCTCGGATGCCGCGCCGCCGCTTTCGACGACGACCCACGCCCCCGCTTCCGGGGCGTACCCGACGCTCGTGGGCACGCTCGTGGCGACGTCGTCGTCGACGGGGCACGCCGGGGCGTTGACCAGGGCGTTGATGAGCTTGCTCTTGCCCTGCTTGAACTCGCCCACGACGATCACGCGCACACTCGGATCCTCCAGGCGCGCCCTGGTCGTGTGCAGGCGTTCGGCGAGATCCTTGCGTCCGACCGAGACGGCGAGAGTCCCGACCTCGTCTGTCACCGCGGCGATCGAGGCTCGCGGGGCGGAGGTGCGCGCGGGGACTGTCATGCGTCAGGCGAAGAAGTCGAATCCGAATGCCGCCGGATCGGAGCTGTCCGCGGGGTCGACCACGTCCTCGCCCCAGATGAGACTCGCATCGACCGGCCAGTCCGACTCGGAGATGCCCTCGATCTCGGCCGTGAACAGGTTCTCCTGCGGCGGGTCGTCCTCGGCGAAGAACGTCGACGGCGCGTCGGCGCCGAGGGCATCGGGCTGCTCCCGCGAGAACTGCTCCTGTCCGCCGTGCACGTCGCACCGTCCTTGTGGTCGTCGGTGTATCGGATTCTACGCTCCTGCCCGGCCGCCCGACAGGGCGGCCGGGCAGGAGATGCAGCTGCTCAGAAGTCGATCTCGAACTCGTTGCCGCTGAAGGGACTTCCCACGTTCACGTCTTCGACGTTCACGTTGGTGCTGTGATCGTCGACCGACCAGTTGGCGGAGAAATCGTGACTGGAGTTGTCCTGGAAGGAGTCGTTGACGCTCCAGTTGTCGGAGAAGTCGTCGTTGAACGAGTTCGTGTTGAACGTGTTCCCGATCGAGATGTCTCCGACGCTGATGTCGGTGTTGATGTTGTTGATGGTGGCGTTCCCGCCGGCGGCGACCGAGCCGTCACCGGAGGCGACGACCGAGCTGTTGCCGAGGAACTGGGTGACGTTTCCGCCGTTGGCCGAACCGCCCACCGCACCGGCGCTGCCGGCGGCACCGCCGTTGGCACCGCCGCCGAGAGCTGCCGAACCCGTGTCGCCCGCAGCGCCTGTACCGCCACCGGCACCACCGGTGCCCGCAGCACCCGCACCGCCGCCGCCGCCGGTGCCCGAACCGAGGATGCCCGAGCCGTCACCGCCGTCACCGCCGTTGCCGCCGGATCCGGCACCACCGCTGCCCGCGTCACCGGTGCTGCTGCCGAGCGCCCCGGAGAACGCCGGACCGCCCCAGCCGCCGTCCGCGTCTCCGCCGACCGCGATCGCCGCGCCACCGCTGCCGGAGGAGGTCGTGATGTTCTGGTTCACCGACTGGTCCGAGACCGTCGAGCGCGCGTCGATGTTGATGGCGCCACCGCCACCGCCGTGGCCGAAGCCGCCGAGGCCGCCGAGGTTGAGGTCGTTGAAGCCCGAGGCGTACT
Organism: uncultured Microbacterium sp.; assembly: GCA_964406995.1. GTDB lineage: Bacteria > Actinomycetota > Actinomycetes > Actinomycetales > Microbacteriaceae > Microbacterium. The sequence goes on along the minus strand of CAYOTY010000025.1, from coordinate 797 downwards.
GACGGATCCCTGCGTTGACCGAGAAGTCGTTCGCGGAGTCGTTGACCGAGTTGTTCTGGAACGAGTCGTTGACCTGGAAGGAGTCGTTGATCGAGTCCTTGTAGTTCGAGTTGTCCTGGAAGGAGTCGTTGACCGAGTCCTTGTAGCCGGAGTTGTCGTTGTACGAGTCGTTCGTGGAGTTGTCGCTGTTGTCGCTGTTGTCCGAGTGGTCGGAGTTGTCGCTGTTGTCGTCAGCGGACACGTTGTTGTGCGACAGCAGGTTGTCGTTGTCCTGAGAGTTGTCGGTATTGCCGATGTTCTCGACGTTCAGACCGAGATTGGTCTGAACGCCCAGAACGTTGAGGTTGTCGTTCGCAGCCATGATGTCTTCCCTTGCTCGTGAGAGTGCCAAGCGGCGTAGTACGAGTGTGGGACGATCGGCCTCGGCCGGCATCGGGGGCCACCCCGAGGCTTACGGGGGGCTCCCCCGGGGGAGTGAGCCGTCCCCGGGGGTCCCGATAGGGGATTGCGGGCATGCGAAAGGGCCCGGATGCCGAAGCATCCGGGCCCTCTCAGAGTCGCTGGATCAGCGCACGACCACCGCGAGCACGTCGCGGGCGGACAGGACGAGGAACTCGTCTGCGCCGAACTTGACCTCGGTGCCGCCGTACTTGCTGTACAGGACGCGGTCGCCGACGGCGACGTCGAGCGGGACGCGGTTGCCGTTGTCATCGATGCGGCCGGGGCCTACGGCCACGACCTCGCCCTCCTGGGGCTTCTCCTTGGCGGTGTCAGGGATGACCAGACCACTCGCGGTG
>CAYOTY010000024.1:26955-28949 GCA_964406995.1 uncultured Microbacterium sp. | reverse complement strand
CAAGATCAGGAGCCTCCATCAAACCCAGAGCGCTTCAGTCGCGGCGAGGCAGAGGACGGCGTGGTAGTTCTGCGCGGTCTTGTCTGAGCGCATCGCGATGCCGCGCCATTGCTTGAGCTTGTTGAAGCACCGCTCGACGACGTTGCGGCCGCGGTAGCGGGCCCGCTGCGTCTCACCGAAGTCGATCGGGCGTCCTCGGCGCTTGCGTCGGTGAGCGATCTGATCGTCGCGCTCGGGATCGTCGCGGCGATCCCGAGCTCGCGCAGCCACGCTCGATTCGCCCTCGATGGGTAGCCCTTCTCGGCGAGCACCCGGTCCAGCCTCGACCGTGGCCTGCCCCGAGCGCCCGGCACGTGGATCTCACTCAGCGTCGCGGCCAGCATGCTGGTGTCCGCCGCCTGCCCCGGGGTGAGGACAAACGCGAGAGCCCTGCCCTTACCATCGCAGACCAGGTGATTCTTCGTCGTCAACCCTCCCCGGGAGCGGCCGATCGCATGATCAGGCGGCTCGTCACCGAACTTTTTGTAGTTCGACAGAGCCCCCCGTGGTCCGGGGAAGGGTCGCACCGTGCTGGTGCACGCGCACGATCGTGGAGTCGATCAACGCGATCCAGTCCAGCTCCCCGGACTGCTGGGCGAGCGATTGCGTCTTCTCCAGCACCCGCGCCCACACGCCCAGCTCGGACCGCCGGTTGAAGTTCTTATAGATCGTGTTCCAGTTCCCGAACCGCTCCAGCACATCCCACCGCTGCGCCCCGGTCCGGAACCGCCACGCCGTCGCCTCGACCACTGTGCGACGATCCACCGGCGGCCGTCCCGTCGACTTCACAGTCAGGAACTACGGACCGATCACAGCCCAGGCCTCATCCGAGATCACATCACGCGACACACCGCCAAGACTCACTCATCGGACACCCGAACAGGTTTAGCAACACGCCCTAGATACCTCGTTGTTCGCAACGGGGCCCCTCCACCCATCATTCCAATAGAGCAGACAGCTCCAGCCAGCGCTCTTCGAGGGCGGAGACTTCTGAGTCCATGGCAGTGATTTTGGCCATCTCAGTGCCGAGGAGCTGATAGTCAGACTGATCGAAATCGGCGAGCTTGGAACGGGATTCCGAGGCCTGCTGTTGGAGCTTCTCAATGCGGCGCTCCAGCGAGGCGAGTTCCTTTTCGGCGGCGCGCTGTTCGGCACCAGAGAGCACAGAAGATGGCTTCTGATCTGGAGTTTTCACGGGCGACGCAGGCGTGGTGTCCTCCGTCGCGCGCAACTTCAGATACTCGTCCACGCCGCCCGGCAGGTGCCGCAGGCGCCGATCCAGGATTGCGTACTGCTGGTCCGTGACGCGCTCGAGGAAGTAGCGGTCGTGCGATACGACGAGGAGCGTCCCCGGCCAGGAGTCGAGCAGATCCTCGATCGCGGCGAGCATGTCGGTGTCCATGTCGTTGGTCGGCTCGTCGAGGATCAGCACGTTCGGCTGCTCCAGCAGCACGAGCAGCAGCTGCAGGCGCCGCTGCTGGCCGCCGGACAGGTCCTTGACGGGTGTGGAGAGCTGGGCCGAGCTGAAGCCGAGACGTTCGAGGAGCTGCCCGGGAGTGAGCTCCTGCGCCTTGGAGCCGGTGCCGAAGGTGTACGAGGTGCGCAGGCGTCCGACGACGATCCGCACGGGGTCGTCCCACACCTCGGTGAGCTCGTCGAGCCGCTGCGTGAGCGAGCGGACCTTCACGGTCTTGCCGTGCTTGACCCGTCCGGAGGTGGGTGCGACGCTGCCGTCGATGAGCCCGAGGAGCGTCGACTTGCCGGCGCCGTTCACCCCGAGGATGCCGGTGCGATCCCCCGGTGCGACCCGCCACTCGACGTCGCGCAGCACCTCGCGGTCGCCGTAGGAGACGCCGGCATCGACCAGATCGACGACGTCCTTCCCGAGCCGGGCGACGGCGAGCGACTGCAGTGCAACCCTGTCGCGGATCTCGGGCACGTCGGCGATGAGCGCA
>CAYOTY010000024.1:10110-26945 GCA_964406995.1 uncultured Microbacterium sp. | reverse complement strand
TCGATGACGGCGGACTGACGATCGCGCTCGACGCGCTGCAGGATGTACGCCGCATACCCGCCCTCGAACGGCTCGACGATGCGGTCGTGCACCTCCCAGGTGGCGTTCGCCACCTCGTCGAGGAACCAGCGGTCGTGGGTGACGATGAGCAATGCTCCGGCGTTCGGCGCCCACCGCTTCTTCAGGTGCGCGGCGAGCCAGGTGATCGCCTCGACGTCGAGGTGGTTGGTCGGCTCGTCGAGCGCGATCACGTCCCAGTCGCCGGCGAGCAGGCTCGCCAGAGCGACGCGGCGACGCTGGCCGCCCGAGAGGCCTTTGACCGGGGCGTGCCAGTCGAGGTCGCCGAGCAGCCCCTGGATGACATCGCGGATGCGGGCATCCCCCGCCCACTCGTGCTCGGGCGTATCGCCCACGACGGCCTGCGCGATCGTGAGCGCATCGTCGAGGGTGTCCGCCTGGTCGAGCACGCCGATGCGGGTGCCGGAGCGAGCGGTGACGCGTCCGGCATCCGGCTCCCTGCGCCCGGCGAGCATCGCCAGCAGGCTCGACTTGCCGTCGCCGTTGCGACCGACGATGCCGATGCGATCGCCCTCCGCGACGCCGATCGTGACGGAGTCGAAGACGACCTTGGTGGGATATTCGAGGTGAAGGCCTTCGGCCCCGAGAAGATGTGCCATGTCCTCCCCAGACTATGCGAGCCGGAGACGAGAATCCGGCGCGACCCCCATCACTCGCCCTGGACGAACGCCGTGCCATGCCCTACTTCCAGGGGTTTTCGGCTCATCGCGTCGGTCGTGCCTGGATATAGTGAGGGCACTGCGTAGGGGAGGAAGAGAGACGATGACTGCTCAGAGCCACGAGGAAGACCGCACGAGCACGCCGATCCGATGGTGGATGATCGTGCTGGCGGGGGTGGTCATCGTCCTGCTGTCCTTCGGAGGTGCGTTCCTGGGCGCGCGGCTGGGGGCACCGGATGCGGAAGAGGTGCCCGCCGCGGAGGAGCAGCCCGCCGAGGAGGAGCCCGCTCCGGAAGAGGACGGACAGGAGGAGGCTCCTGTCGCGCTTCCCGCCGGCGCGGATGTGCGGGCCGGCTCCGGCGTCCCCGATCCCGCCTACGGCAAGGAGGGCGACATCTTCATCGACGTCGTCACCGCCGATGTGTTCGTGCGCGGCGCCGATTCCTGGACGCGCACCGGCAACATCCGCACCACCGCTCAGGAGAACCTCATGGGTGACCCGGGCGAGCAGGGTGAGCAGGGTGAGGCCGGCGCTCAGGGCGAGCAGGGAGCTCCCGGCGAACCCGGCAGCGACGGTACCCAGGTGCTGCTCGGGAACACCTCGCCGACCGGGGCCTGTTCTGACGGCGACGTGTTCATCGACACCGTCGCGCTCGCCTTCTACTACTGCAGCGACGGCGCCTGGAGCCCGGCGGGCTCGTAGCGACACCGCTTGGCATCGAACACACCATCTGTCGCCCGGCGCACCGCGAGTTCACCGCTGAGAATTAGTGAACTCGCCAGCACGTTGCGCCCTCGGCGGGCAGGGGCGAGTCAGCCCCGGCTCCCCTTGAAGCCCGGATTCTGATTGTCGATCATGCAGACCCGGCTGCGGCGACGCACGACCTGATCGCTGCTGAGCGCCTTGAACAGCGCCGCCGCCAGTCCCGTTTCCCCGCTCACGGCAACATCTCATCACGCGCATAGGCAGACTGCAATGTGACGGCGCGCGTCTCGTCTTCACGCGCCTCTTCCGGAGCGTGGGTGTGCATGCGGACGCCCGTCTCGTTGAAGATGCTGAGGACCTCGACCGGCCTGCTTCCCGCAGCAGACATGGCATGGGGAATGCGGGTGTCGAACTCGGCCGCCTCCCCGCGAGCCAGGGTGAGATCCTGCTCGCCCAGACGCAGTCGCAGCCGTCCGGAGAGCACGTAGAGCCACTCGAAGCCGTCATGCGTGCGCAGTTCAGGAAGGGGCGCCGAGGCGGGGTAGGTGATCTTGTAGGTGTGGATGGGCGAACCCTCCCGCGCGAGCGGGGCGATCACCACCCCTCCCCGGCGTATCGTTCTCCTGCGCACCCGCGGGTCGGGCGCCTCGCCGCCGACGAGGTCGTCGAGGCGGATCCCGAGCTGCCGGGTCAGCGGAAGCAGCAGTTCGAGGCTCGCCTGCCGCTTGCCGGACTCCAGCCTGGACAGCGTGCTCGCCGACATCGATGCCCTGCCGGCGAGGTCGTCGAGGGTCCAGCCGCGCTCTCGGCGAGCCGCGCGAAGCCGAGGGCCGACCTGGGACAGATCATCGGGCATGAGAATCTCCTTGCCAATACCGCAAGATAGTTTGCGATCCTCCCATTGTGCCGGGGAAGGTGAGGGTATGGAACGTCAGATATGGGATGTGATCGTCATCGGCGCAGGCGCCGCCGGACTGAGCGCGGCGTTGATGCTCGGTCGCGCGCGACGGAGCGTTCTCGTGGTGGATGCGGGGAGCCCTCGCAACCGCTTCGCCGCGCATATGCACGGCGTGCTCGGGAATGAGGGCGCCGCGCCGGGCGAACTGCTCGCGCGAGGGCGGGCCGAGGTCTCCTCCTACGGCGTGATCCTCCGAGACGGCGTCGTCGAGAGGGTCGACGAGAGTGCGAGCGAGATCTCGGTCATGCTGACCGGAGGCGATACCCTCCGGTCCCGTGCGCTCGTCGTCGCCAGCGGGCTCACCGATGAGCTGCCCGACATCACGGGACTCGCCGAGCGCTGGGGCTCGAGCGTGCTGCACTGCCCGTACTGCCACGGCTGGGAGTTCCGGGACCAGCGCCTCGGCGTGCTCACCACCTCCCCGATGGGTCTGCACCAGGCCGAGCTCGTGCGCCAGTGGAGCGAGGACGTCACCGTTTTCACGGCGGGTGCGGGCACGCTGTCGGCCGAGCAGGAGCGACGGCTGCGCTCCCGCGGCATCCGACTCATCTCCTCGCCGGTCGTGGAAGTGCTCGGCGACGGCGATCAGGTCACCGGCGCCCGCACCGCCGAGGACGGGATCGTCGCTCTCGACGCGATCTACACCGCGGGCACCCCACGACCCCATGACGGCTTCCTCGCAGACCTCGGCCTGACGCGCGAGGAGACGCCCTTCGGCAGCTTCCTCGCGGTCGATCCGATGGGCAAGACCAGCAGCGATCGCATCTGGGCGGTCGGCAATGTCGTCAGTCCTCCCGCGAACGTGCCGATGTCGATCGGGGCCGGCGCGATGGCGGGCGGGATAGTGAACATGGCGCTCATCACCGCTGAGTTCGATGCCGCCGCGTCAGCCCTCGCCGCCGGGATCGGCGAGGATCGGTCCGCAGGCCGCCGCTGATCCCGTCGCGGGTCAGGGCGAGCAGACGACCACGTCGCTGGCGCCGACGCGCGTGACGGATCGGACGGCGAAGCCCGTGGCGTCCAGAACGCGCAGGTAGCCGGCCCGAGTGAGCGGCGGCACCGGTTCACCGGATGCGTCGTGCGACCCCGCCCACGAGGGGAAGAGCCGGCGCGTCTGCCCCCACCAGTACTCCCACGCGTCGCCGGCCGTCGAGGGTTCCTCCCCGACCACGGGCGTCTCGGCGGCGAATCGCTCCGCGGTGACGAGCACGCCGTCCGTATGAAGCAAGGAGCGAAGCGTCCGATGCAGCGATCGCAGGGCATCGTCGTCGAAGTAATGCATGAACGCGGAGGACACGATCGCTCCGAAGGGCCCTTCGCTCCGCAGGACCGCATCGCCGTCCGGATCGCCGACCCGCGCCACGTGGAACACAGGTCCCGCGGCCGGTGAGGCCGCCCGCTGCGCGAGATCGATCAGCAGCGGATCCGCGTCGACGCCGACAACCCTCGCCTGCGGCAGCAGCGCGTGCAGTCGCCGGGTGAGGGTGCCGGGTCCGCATCCGAGATCCAGGACCGCGGATGCGGGGCGAGAGCGGACGCGGTCGCGCACCGCCTCGCAGACGAGGTCCCATCGCTGGTCGTAGTCGGGGAAGTAGAGCCTGTGCATCCGCTCCCACGCCTCGCAGCGCTCGATGACGACCGCATCCGGGTCACTCGTCCGCATCCGCGCCCTCTCGCTTCCCGGTCTCGCCCGCGCGGGCACGGATCCGGCGGCGGAGGTTGACCACCGCGATCACGCCGGCCAGTAGAAGCAGCACGATCGCCGCGAGGAGCACCCAGGGCACCGCCCACACGATGACCGTGCGCGAGGTGATCTCGGTGAAGGCGGTGACGTCCTGTCCGGAGGAGGTGACCGCGTCGATCTCGACCGTGACCCAGAGGGGGCCTAGCGGCGGCACCTCTTCCAGGCGCGCTCCCCCGCTCTGCGCGCCCTCGGGCAGGATCTCGTCGAAGCCCTCCAGCGGCACCGTCCTCGACCACCAGCCGAAGACGCTGCTGACCACGATCTCGGCCTCCGGGGAGACCCGCACGTTGCCGGTGTTCTCCAGCGTCGCCTCGACGTCCAGCGGCGAGGACGCGAACGGCGACCACCGTCCTTCGTGATGGCCCTCCAGCCGATCGACCTCGAGCGCCGCCTCGACGGGCCCGGCGACCCGCAGATAGATGCGGGTGCCGACGCGGTGCTGCACGGTCGCTCCCTCCCCCTCGGTCGGCATGCTCACGGCGAGGATGGCCCCGGCGTGATCGCCGGGCTCGGCATCGGCGGGCACGGTGATCGAGAAGGGGATCACCACGCTCTCGCGCGCGGGAACGGTGACCTCTCCCGCCTCGACCCGGGTCCACGCGCCGATCCTCCGGGCCTCGTCCTCGAGCGTGAGCACCTCGAAGGCGTTCTCGGAGGTCTGGACGGCATCCTGCGCATAGACGGAGACGGTCAGCGGCTGCTCGCCGAAGTTGCGCACCGCGAGGAAGTCCTCGTACACGTCGTCGGGTTCGACGACGTACTCGAAGACCCCGCGCCCGTCGGGACCGACCGCGGTCGCCGTCGTCAGCGCCCAGGTCTGCGGGCCATCCCCCTCCTCGACGTTCGCGTGGGCTGTGAGCGGGAGGAGCGCGGATGCGGCGAGCATCCCGGCGGCGAGCAAGGGGGCGAGTCCGCGACGGGCGGTGAAAGTCATGGGGGTTCTCCTGGAGGCAGAGTGATCGGGCGCCGGCCGAGCAGCTGGCCGACGCCCGATCGTCGTGCGTGCTAGATGACGGTGATCAGCACGACACCGGTGTAGTCGCCGTCCACCGTGGTGGTCGGCGCTTCGATGCGGATGTCGGCGCCGAGCACGGCCGTGCCCATCGACGCGCCGGCGGCAGCCGAGCCCAGGGCATTCCAGGCCTGGATTCCGTTGCCCTCGATGAAGCCCGGGTTCACGTGCGCCCCTGCCGTCACGTTCTGGCCGTCGCCGGAGCTGAGCAGCTCGGGCGTCCAGCCGAGGTAGCGACCGGCGAGCGTGGCGCCGTCGACGGTGACGAGGCCGCGGACCCGGCCGTTGGCCGTCCAGCCCAGCTGCCCCGAGCGGGTGTCGGTGACGGTGATCCCGTCGATGGCGCCCTCGGCGACGAGACGGTCGGCGGCGGAGTTCAGGACAAGGTCGCTGAGCTCGGCGCGCTGGCTGCCGGCGGCGACGCTGACGACCAGCGCGCCCTCGGCCTCCTCGTAGCCCACCGCGATCTCCGGACCGATGACCGGGTCGTTGCCGTGGTCGTCGATCGCGATCTGGACCGGGTCGCTCTCCGCGATCACCTCGTGGTCGTGGTCGTACAGCACGGCCTTGACCTGGTGCTCGCTGGTGACGGCGAACCCGTAGGTGCCGCTCAGCGCGCCCGGAACGACGATCCAGTCCGCTGTGGCGTTCGGACGCGTGAACCAGTGGAAGTGGTCCTCGTCAGAGCCCGTGACGGCCGCCGTCAGCACGGCGATCTCACCGGCGTGGTAGTGCGCCGCGACACCGGTGACCTCCACCGTGACGGGGCCTGCCGGGTCCTGAGGCAGCTCCTCGCCCACGTAGAAGGTGTAGGTCTGGGTGCCGGTGACGTGTTCGACGCCGCCCTCCGTGAACGTCGAGGTCACGTCGAAGCTGTACTCGCCCAGCTCGGTGAAGCCCCAGGCGAGGTGCTCATGACTGGCCGGGCTCGTGAAGTCCCAGTCGCCGGTGACGCTGCTGATCCAGGCCTCGGGGCCCTCGTCGCCGCTCTGCCAGAGCACGAGATCGCCCGCACCGTCGAAGTTCGACAGGGTGTGGGTCACGTCGATCGAGCCCGAGGTCCAGCCGTCGGCAACGGTGGTGTTGTAGCCGAAGCCGAGGAAGAGGTGGCCCGGCAGGTTGGTCTGCGGCCCCAGGTAGTAGGCGCTGCCGTTGGAAATGCCCAGCAGGGACGCCACGCTCGCGCCCGCCGTGCGCTGGTGCACAGAGGGCCTCACGTGGATGAGGTAGTCCTCCGGAGCGTGGTCGCCGTACTCGTCGGAGTGCAGGAGCAGCTGCGGAGCGCCCGAGGCGTCCTTCTTGAGGTAGAACATGTCGGCATGGCCCTCGTCCAGGACGATCAGGCCGTCGTAGGGTCCTGCCGCATGAGCGGCAGAGGCGCCCAGGAGCGAGGCGGCCAGAGCCACCCCGACTCCCGCGGCGACCGCGGCGCGCGGTCTGGTCAGCAATGATGTCATTTCCACGACATCCTTTCTTTTCTCGGATATGGCCGTCGCCGGCCGTGGTGTGTGAGCACAGGGCTCACGCGGTTCGGATGCGGGTGCGGCGCGGTGCGAGCGCGGCGGCACCCAGGAAGGCGAGCCCGACGAGCAGGAGGGCACCGGCCAGGCCCGCGAGGTCGGCGGTGAACTCCGGGTCGGCGGGTCCGGTCGCGGCCAGCTCCAGCGCGCACTCCTCACCGCTGGCTGTACGCCCGACATAGGTGGTGACGGTCCGCTCCTTCACGGCCGTGCGCGCATCGCCGGGCCCCACGAAGAAGGTCAGCGTCGTCTTGGCGCTGGAGCGCTGCCCGTCGACGGTGCCGGAGAAGGTCACATCCGCGTAGTAGGCGCCCGGTGCCGTGAAGGCCCAGATGCCGTGCACGTGCACGCCCGTGGCGCCGACGGCGATGCTGGTGCTGCGGGGGAATCCGCCGACGGTGCCGAAGTAGCGCTCGCCCATCTGCCCCCAGGAGTTCACCGAGTAGACGGCGAGCTGTCCGGGTCCGGAGAGACTGTCGAGCGTGAGCGTCACCGGGCCCTGCGTCTTCCCGGCGATCGTCGGATGCTGCGTGTTCCAGCCCAGCCACGGCACCCCCGACTGCTGGGTCAGCGGGATCTGCCAGACGGTGCCGCTGCCGAGGAAGTCGAACTGTCCGCCGGGGGCGGAGGCCGAGGCGGCGTCGGTGAGGTGGAAGACGAGGGTGCCCGGATCGACCCAGCGGGCCGGCGCCGTGCGGTCGTCCTTCACCATCGCGCGAAGGGTGCCGCCCTCCTTGACCGGGCCGAGGTCGAAGTGCCCGGCGGTCGCGACGCTGACATTGTCGGGGCGCACCGTCGTGGTGACCGGCGTCGCGATGCACTCCTCGATCTCCTCCTCGGCGGCCGGGATCGTCAGCGCGGTCCAGCCGATGAGCGAGCCCGTGCGGTCGCGGACGACGAGGCGGTGCTCGCCATCCTCGGCCTTCTCGGGCACGGCGACGGTGAAGGCTCCCTCGGCGTTGACCTGCTTCCAGCCGAGGTCGACCGGGTCCGACAGCAGCCAGGGCGATACCCAGTGCGTCGCGTACGTACGGGGGATGGTCACGGTGATCTGAGCACCCGCTGCAGGTGCCGCCGGGGAGATCTCGACGCCGCCGCGGTTGCCCTCGACGAGGGAGGCGGCGTCCGGAGCCGGCAGCGGAGCGGTCGGGTCGTCCTCGGGTTCGGGCGAGGGATCCGGCGTCTCTCCAGGGTCCGGTGTCTCTCCGGGGTCGGGGCTCTCGCCAGGATCGGGGGTCTCGCCAGGATCGGGGGTCTCGCCGGGCTCGGGCTCCTCGCCAGGATCGGGACTCTCGCCAGGGTCGGGTGCCTCCCCGCCCGAGCCGATGAGGAAGGTGTAGCTCTGCGGGGCGGAGCGGAGCGTTCCGCCCGCGGTCAGCCGCCCCTCCGCCGAGAAGGTGAAGGTGTAGGTCCCGGGGGCGTCGAACACCCAGTTCGCATGGGTGTGCGCGCCGACGTACTCCGTGATCGCGCGCAGCGATCCGTCCGTGGAGCTGAACAGGCGCCGAGGGCCGGCGGTGTCGTTCTGGAAGACCTCGACGCGACCGGGCCCGGAGACCTGCTCCAGGATGAGCTCGAACTCCCCGTCCCCTTCACCGGCGAACAGATCGCGCGGAAGGCTCTCGGCCTCCCAGCCGGCCCACAGCACTCCCGGGGAGTAGGCCTGCTGGATGCGCCAGATCGGAGCACCGGGCTCTCCGAGGAAGGAGAGGGCGGCGACGTCGGGGATCTCGGTCTTCAGTGCGTCCGTGACGTGGAGGAGCACGTCACCCGGATCGAGCACCTGGCCCGTGCTCTGGTAGTCGGCGCGGGTCTTCAGGACGAGCTCGCCGCCCTCGTAGCGAACGCTCACGGCATCCGCGTGGTGGCTGTCGAGCACGATCGGCCGGTCGGCGACGGCATGCGCTGCGGCCGCGCCGGTGAAGGCGGACAGCAGGATGCTCGTGACGCCGAGGGTCGCCAGGAGGCGTCGGGCGGAGAAGGAGCGGGCGGAGGGCTCGGTCACATCGGCATGCATGGTGTGCGGCATCGCTTTTCACATCGGTTCGGATTTGCGGGGCGGTGCTCCTTGCGGAACAATCGCTATTGATAATCAGTATCATTAAGGGAGCGGGCTCGGCAACTCGACGAGTCCACTCGCGAGATCCGCCCCGCGACGCACGAAAGGCCCCATGTCCTCGCCCCGCCATCTGCCGCTCGCCGCGATCCTGCTCGCCGGTGCCGTCGTCACCGGCTGCGCCGCCGCCCCTCCGGCCGAGCACGAGGCGCCGGTGCGGGTCGTCACCACCACCGGCATCCTCGCCGATCTCGCCCGCAACGTCGCCGGCGACCGGGCGACGGTGACCGCGATCGTCCCCGACGGCGCCGATCCGCACAGCTACGAGCCGACGCTGCACAACGTCCGCGACATCGTCTACGCCGACGTCGCCTTCACCAACTATCTGCTGCTGGAGGAGCAGAGCATCATCCGCGCCGTCGATGCGAACCTCCGGCGGGGAGTGCCGAACGTCTCCCTCGCCGAGAGCGCGGTGAAATACGCCGCCGAGATCATCCCCCTCGTCGAGGACGTCTCCCTGGACACCGTATGGCTCGGGATGCGGGTCGCCGGCGACGGCGCACAGCACGGCGCCGACCGCGCCTCCGACGTCCTCGTGAGCGCCACCGGGCTCTCCGGCCCCGGCGCGCTGCACGCCTACCTCACCGGCACCTTCGGCGACATCACCCGCTACTTCGACTCCAACGACGGCTTCGATGCGACAGCCGGCTACCGAGACGACACGATGACGCTGCCGCCCGCCGCCCACACCCACCTCAGCTGGGCGTTCACCGAGCCCGGAGTCTACGTCCTCGACATCGAGGCCAGGCTGCAGGTGGACCCGCAGTCCCGCCCGCTGCCCATCGCGCAGGGCAGCGTGGTCTTCGCCGTCGGCGTCGATCCGCACTCGGTTCCGGGACGCGAGGGCGCCTTCGTCCTCGACTCCGGGCATTCGGATCTCACCGTCGACCTCGACGAGGGGCGCTGGCAGATCCTGCTGGACCATGAACACGGCCGCGGCGAGGTGCACCAGGAGCTCTTCGACCTCGAGGACGTCGTCGTCGAGGTGCCGACCAAGGCATTGCACGACATCCCGGGAGATCCCGCCTTCCGCTTCCTCGGGCGGGCGGGCGAACCCGTCTACCAGCTGCCGCAGGCGGTGCTGGGCAAGCACGTGCACGGCGAGATCGACCCGCACCTGTGGCAGAACGTGCGCAACGCCATGGCCTATGCGGAGATCATGCGCGACACCCTCATCGAGATCGATCCGCAGGGCGCTCGCGAATACCGCGACAACACGCAGCGCTACCTGCGCGAGCTCCAGGCGCTGGACGAGGAGGTGCGCGAGACGATCGCCACGATCCCGCCGTCCCGCCGCACCCTCGTCACCACGCACGACGCCTTCGGCTATCTCGCCGCCGCCTACGACATGAGCGTCGCCGGCTTCGTCACTCCGAATCCCGCGAGCGAGCCGAGCCTGGCAGAGCGAAAGCGCCTGACCCAGACGATCCGGAACCTGAGAGTGCCGGCCGTCTTCCTCGAACCGGGCCTCGCGGCCCGCTCCTCCACCCTCGTCGAGGTCGCGAAGGAGCAGGGCATCGAGGTCTGCCCCATCTACGGCGACGCCCTCGACGCCGACGCCCCCACCTACATCGAGATGATGCGCGCCAACGCACGCTCCCTCGTCGCCTGCCTCGGTTGAAAGGAACCCCCATGACCCGCATGATCCCGCCCCGCCTCGGCATCGCCGGCCTCGCCCTCGCGCTCCTCCTCGGCGGGGGCGCGCTTCCGGCATCCGCCGCATCCACCTCCTCCGACGACGGGCTCGGTCAGGTGATCGACGAGAACCAGCAGCAGGGCACCGGGCAGGTCGTGCTCTCCGCGGGCCACGTCGACTTCGGACCCACGCTCGGCACGGGCGAATGGGCGCTGCAGATCCACGACGACACCTCCACGCCGCGATACTGGCGAAACCCCGAGGACGTCGTGCTCCAGGTGTCGGATGCCGCCCTGCTCACCGTCCCCGACAGCGAGGCCTTCGCCTTCCTCCAGCTGCCGGCGGGCTCCCCCGTCCACGTCGTGCCGCAGGTGGAGCAGCCCGGCGTCATCTGGGCGGGATGGAACACCCAGGAGCCGAACGTCCTCGACGCCCTGAACCTGGGAGCGACCCTGCGCATGCACGCCATCGAGGGCCCCGGCGAGGTCGTGGTGTACCTGCAGGGGGGCAACTTCGGCGCCCCGCAGCAGCTGTGGTCCACCCACGAGACCTTCCCCCAGGACGCCTGGATCGAGGTCAACACGCACACCCACGCGAACTGGGTGTTCAGCGAGCCGGGCGTCTACCTCGCCGACGTCGAGTTCACGGGCGACCTCATCACCGGCGAGGCGATGAGCGCGCGCGGCACGCTCCGCTTCGCCGTGGGCGAGGCCACCGATCCCGCGGAGGCCTTCGCCGCCGCGCTGAGCGGCGCGGGCGAGGCGGAGCCGGGCGAGGAGCCCGGGGAGGCCATCCCCGACTTCGATGCCGGCGAGACGCCCGTCCCGGGCGACGAAGGCCTCCCCGCGGTGTGGCTGCTCATCGGCGGCGGCGCCGCGATCCTCGCCCTCGCGGTGATCGTGGTCGCGGTCGCCTCCTCCCTCGCACGTCGCCGGGCGGCATCCGGAGCCGTGCGATGAGCCGCGAGGACGCCCGGCAGGGCATCGCCGTGCGGGAGGTCTCAGTCGATCTCGGCGGCCGGCGCGTGCTCAGCGAGATCTCGCTGCACGTGGGGGCCGGGGAGCTGGTGGGGCTGCTCGGCCCCAACGGCGCCGGGAAGACGACACTGCTGCGCGCGATCCTCGGGCTCACCCCGCTCCGCTCCGGAGCCGTGCGGATCGACGGGCGAACCCCGGCCGCGGCCCGCTCGCTCATCGGCTACGTCCCCCAGCGGCACGAGTTCGCCTGGGACTTCCCCATCACCGTGGAGGAGACCGTGCTCACCGGCCGCACCGCGCGGATCGGATGGATGCGCAGGCCGCGCACGGCCGACTACCGCGCCGCCGACGAGGCGCTGGAGCGCGTGGAGATGGCGGACCTGCGACGCCGTCCGGTCGGCGAGCTCTCCGGCGGGCAGCGGCAGCGCGTGCTCGTGGCCCGCGCCCTCGCACTCTCGCCGACCGCGCTGCTGCTGGACGAGCCCTTCACCGGACTCGACATGCCCAGCCAGGAGCTGCTCACCGACCTTTTCCTCCGGCTCGCCCGCGAGGGTCACGCGATCCTGATGACCACGCACGACATCGCCGCAGCGCTCCACCACTGCTCCCGTCTGTGCCTCATCAACGAGCGCGTCGTCGCCGAGGGCGCCGCCGCCGAGCTCGACGACCCCGACCTGTGGATGCGCGCCTTCCGAATCCGCTCCGACAACCCCCTGCTGCGGATCGTCTCCGCGGCGGCCGAGGAGAGGATGCCCGCCGTTGCTCTCGCCCCTTGACTTCATCCAGGACCTGCTCAACCCCGACCTGGCATTCCTCCCCAAGGCCCTGGCCGTGGCGATGATGTCGAGCCTGGTGTGCGGCGTGATCGGCAGCTACGTGGTACTGCGCGGCATGGCCTTCATCGGCGACGCCGTCGCCCACGCCGTCTTCCCCGGGCTCGCCGTCGCCTTCGTGCTGCAGGGCAGCCTCGTGCTCGGCGGGGCGATCGCCGGGGTGCTCACGGCCCTCCTCATCGCGGTCTTCGCGCAGAACCGGCGCCTGAAGGAGGACAGCATCATCGGCGTCTTCTTCGTCGCCGCCTTCGCACTCGGCATCGTCATCATCAGCCGCGCACCGGGCTATGCCGGATCCCTCCAGCAGTTCCTGTTCGGCTCGATCACCGGCATCCCCGACGAGGACGTGCTCATCGTCGCGATCACGGGCCTCGTGCTGCTGGCGGTCGTCTTCCTCCTCCACAAGGAGTTCGTCCTCGTCACCCTCGACCGCGAGATGGCGCGGGCGGCGGGCATCCCCGTCTTCGGCCTCGACATGGCGCTCTACGTCATGGTCGCCGTGGCCGTGGTCATCTCGATCCAGACGATCGGCAACATCCTCGTCCTCGCGCTGCTCATCACCCCGGCCGCCGCGGCGCGCCTGCTCACCGATCGCCTCCCGGTGATGATGCTGCTCGCGCCGATCATCGGATCGGGATCGGCGCTCATCGGTCTCTACCTGTCGTGGAGCATCGACCTCCCCGTCGGCGGGATGATCGTGCTCGTGGCCACCGCAGTGTTCCTGCTCGCCTGGCTCCTCGCCCCGCGGCACGGGCTGCTGGCGAGGCGCCTCGGCGCGCGCCGTGCCACGCGGGCGATCGCCGGAGAGTCGCTGCCTCGGCCGGTCTAGGGGGAACGCCGCCCGATCAGTCCTGCCGCGGTGCGGAGGTCGCGGCGGATGCGGGGCGGGTGTGCCGGGCAAGCATCGACAGCGCCGCGGCGATGACGCACAGCGCCGCACCGCCCCAGAAGGCGTAGGAGTAGGTGCCGAAGACATCGCGGATGACGCCGGCTCCGAAAGCCGCGATCGCCGCGCCGATCTGGTGGGCGGCGAACACCCACCCGAAGACGATCGTGCCCCGTTCACCGAAGATGCGGCGGCACAGCACAGCCGTGGGCGGGACGGTGGCCACCCAGTCCAGGCCGTAGATGATGACGAACAGCACGATGCTGGGGTGCACGGTCGCCGATAGCAGCCACGGCAGCAGGAGCAGGCTGACGCCGCGGAAGCCGTAGTAGATCACCAGGAGCTTGCGGGGGTCGAACTTGTCGGTCAGCCACCCCGAGACGATGGTGCCCGCGATGTCGAAGACCCCGACGGCGGCGAGAAGGCCCGCCGCCGCGGTCGTGGACATGCCGTGATCGTGGGCGGAGGGGATGAAGTGGATGCCGATGAGGCCGTTGGTGGTGGCGCCGCAGATCGCGAAGGCGATCGCCAACGCCCAGAACGCCCGGTGCCGCACCGCGTAGCGCAGACCCTCCAGCGCCCGGGAGACCGCGCTGCCGCTCGCCCGGGCCTCCGCGACGAAGACCGCGGGGTCGGCACCGTACGGGAGGACGCCGCGGTCGGCCGGATAGTCGCGGATCACCCACAGCACCAGCGGGATCGCCAGAAGCGCGGCCCCGGCGATCAGCAGCGAGGCCGCCCGCCACCCGATCCCCTCCGCGAGCGCCGCGACCGGCGGCAGGAGCACGAGCTGCCCGGTCGCCGAGCCCGCGGTGAGGACGCCCATGACCAGGCCCCGACGGCTCACGAACCACCGGTTCGCGATCGTGGCGGCCAGCACCAGCGCCATGGACCCCGTGCCGGTGCCGATGAGCAGGCCCCAGAAGAGGATCAGATGCCAGGATGCGGTGCTGAAGACGCTCGCGCCGGCGCCGACGGCGACGAGCAGCAGCGCGCAGGAGACGACCTGCCGCATCCCGAAGCGATCCATGAGCGCGGCGGCGAACGGGGAGACGAGTCCGTAGAGCAGCAGGTTGATCCCCACCGCCAGCGACATGCTCGACATCGACCAGCCGAACTCGTCATGCAGCGGCACCATCAGCGCGCCGGGGGCGGCCCGGAAGCCAGCCGCGGCGAAGAGCGCCAGGAACGCCACCGCCGCCACCCACCAGGCCGGGTGCATGCCCCAGAGGCGGATCCGGCGCGGCTGCTCGAGGGAATCCGTCGACATCGCTTCTCACTGTCTTGAAGAAAGTTATATGCTGAGAGCCACCCTATCGGATGAGGAAGGCGGAGCAGGAACCATGCCCCTGCGATCAGACTGGTCCGAGGAGCTGTGCCCGATCCGGCGCTCGCTCGACATCCTCGGCGATCCCTGGGTGCTGCTCGTCGTGCGCGACGTGCTCCAGGGATCCACGCGCTTCGATCAGCTCCGCGAAGGTCTGGGCATCTCCGAGCCCGTGCTCGCGCGGCGCCTGCGCGCCATGGTCGAGGCGGGTCTGCTGGTGCGGACCGACTATGCCGACGGCGCACGCATCCGTCAGGGGTACGCGGCCACGGAGGCGGCGGCCGACCTGCTGCCGATCCTCCAGCAGCTGGCGGTATGGGGCGAGCGGCACACCGCGCTGCCCGAGGGCGGCGGGCACATGGCGATGATCCACGAGGCCTGCGGCGCCGAGACCACGCAGGGGCAGGTGTGCAGCGGCTGCGGCGAGCTGCTGCGGCCCGAGGAGATGACCTGGGTCAAGACGTGGAAGGGCGTCCGGACGCCGCTGGTGCCGGCGGGCGCTCAGCGCTGATCGTCGCGAGCGGTCCCGGTGACCACGCCGTCGTGCGGGTGATGCAGGTGCAGCTGCGGGAACTCGGTGCGCAGCGTCACGTAGAAGTCGTCGACGAGAGCACTGTCGCAGCATCCGATCCAGAGGATCAGAGGATCCTGCTGCCGGTGCTGCTCGGGCATCCACTCGGCGAGCCATCCCGCCAGGGCCTGCACGATGCGCTGGCCGCGCGGCGGCACGGGTGCGAGGATGCCGTCTGCGCCATCGCGGAACAGCCAGGTGACCGAGATCCCCTCCGGCGCCTCGACGGGCTGGAACTGCAGGGGCGATGCCACTTCGAGGAGCACCTGCCCATAGGCGTCGACCGGAAGTCTCCGCAGTGTCGCCCGAATGACGGGAAGATCGTCGCCGTCGCCCGCGAGAAGGAAATGCGCTCGGCCCTGACCCATCGATTCTCCACTGCCTGTTCGTATGCGCAGGCCGATCGACCCGACTCCCACCAGGCTAGTCAAGGGAGATAGCTTAGGCAAGCCTTACCTAAATGATCTACCTCATCTATACGATGCGGGCTCCGGGAACCGGACCGTGCGCCCGGAGTGCCCGGACACCGGATGCCGAGAGCTCCGCGTGCACGCGATCCGCGCTCTCCGCGCTCGTGCAGAGGAAGGCGATCGTGGGGCCTGAGCCCGAGACGATCCCCCGCAGCGCCCCCGCGCGCACACCCCGGGCGAGGGTGTCGTCGAGCCGAGCGCGCTCGCGGATCGCGACCACCTGCAGATCGTTGTGCATCGTCGCCGCGAGGTCCTCGGCCGCACCGGCGCGCAGCGCGTGCAACACCCCCACCGGCACGTCCAGCGACAGCGGCGGATCATCGGCGAGCGCCCCGTTCTCGGCGCGATACTCGTCCAGCCGCTGGTACATCAGCGGCGTCGAGAGCCCTTCCGCATCGCACGCCAGCACCCACTCGAAGCGGCCGCGCGCGAGCGCCGGGTTCAGGCGATCTCCCCGGCCCGTCCCCACCGCGGTGCCGCCGTGCAGCGCGAACGGCACATCGGCGCCGAGGCGCGCGGCCAGCTCGTGCAGCTCCGCCGTCGAGAGGCCCGTCCCCCATAGGGCATCGCAGGCGACGAGGGAGGCGGCGGCATCCGCCGAGCCTCCGCCCATGCCGCCCGCGACCGGAACGGACTTGTGCACCTCCAGGTGCACGCCTCCCGGATAGCCGGTCGCCTGGGCGAGCAGCTTCGCCGCGCGCAGGGCGAGATTGCGGTCGTCGGCCGGGACGGCATCCGCCTCCTGGCCGATCGTCGTCAGGGAGAAGTCGTCGGCATGGTCGGCATAGACGTCCTCGTAGAGAGAGACCGCCTGGAACACCGTCGCCAGTGCGTGATAGCCGTCCTCATGCGTACCGCCGACCCCGAGGTAGACGTTGATCTTCCCCGGGGCGCGCACATGCACCGCGGTGTCGTGGACGGCCATGCTCATGATGCGCTCGCTCTCCGCTCACAGCTCCGAGGAGACGGCCCAGAGATTGACGCGCATCGTGCCGGCGACGGCGTCGATCTGCGTGAGTTCCTCGTCGGTGAGCGGCGGCGCGGTGACGGCGGCGATGTTCTCGTCGATCTGGGAGGGCCGGGAGGCGCCGATGAGGGCGGAGGCGACGACCGGGTCGCGCAGGGTCCACTGGATCGCGAGCTGGGCAAGGGTCTGACCGCGCTGCCGGGCGATCTCGTTCAGGGTCCGCAGCGTCCGCAGCCCTTCCTCGCTCAACGGCTTGTCCGGAAGCGAACGGCGCTTCTGCGCACGTTCGGCGACACCACCGGCGAGGTACTTATCGGTCAGCAGACCCTGCGCAAGGGGGGTGAACGCGATCGCGCCCAGCCCGGTGTCGCGAAG
>CAYOTY010000024.1:9865-10100 GCA_964406995.1 uncultured Microbacterium sp. | reverse complement strand
GACCAGCGGCGTGCGCAGCTCCTTCGCGACGGCGACGGCCGCCGCGGTGCGCTCGGCGCTGTAGGAGGAGATGCCGACATAGAGGGCCTTGCCCTGGCGCACGAGAGTGTCCAGCGCAGCGACGGTCTCCTCGATCGGGGTGACGGGATCGACCCGGTGCGAGTAGAAGATGTCGACATAGTCCAGGCCCATCCGCGTCAGGGACTGCTCGGCGCTGGCGAGGATGTACTTGCGG
>CAYOTY010000024.1:1889-9855 GCA_964406995.1 uncultured Microbacterium sp. | reverse complement strand
CATCCCGGTAGGGGCGCAGGTCCTCGGCGAAGATGCGGCCGAAGTTCTTCTCGGCCGAGCCGTAGGGCGGGCCGTAGTTGTTGGCCAGATCGAAGTGCGTGATGCCCCGGTCGAAGGCGTGGCGCAGCAGCGCCCGCTGGTTGTCGAGCGGGATGTTGTCGCCGAAATTCCACCACAGCCCCAGCGAGATCGGCGGCAGATACAGCCCCGAGGACCCCACCTGCCGGTACCCGAACCCCTGATAGCGGTCGGCGGCGGCCGTATACGGGCGATGGATGTCCTGCACGTCGGATCGGAAGCGAGGGGCGTCGTCGGTCATTGCTCCAGGCTAACGTTTCCGGCATCCGTCTAGGGTGGAGAACTATGCACCGACACTCGTGGATCGCCCTGCCGATCGTGGCTGCGCTGCTGCTGGCCGGCTGCACCGGTGAGCCGGCCGCCGCACCTGAGGAGCCCGCCCCCGCGGAGACGGAGACTCGGGATGCCGCTCCGGTCGAGGAACCTGGTGACGGCCCGGTGCCGGAGTGCCGAGGAATCACCCTGGAAGAGGGCTCCGTCGTCTCCGGAGCCGACTTCGCCGCCTGCGTCATCGGCTTCTCGGTCGCCGCGGGCAGCGGTCGGCAGCGCGTGACGAGCGACACCCTCACCGGGACCGTCGAGTTCGTGTACGGCACCTCGCCCCAGGCCCATGTGCTCTCCGAAGCGCCACCCGCGGAGATCATCGTCACCGATGAGGGGGCCTGGGTGCGCGGAGACGGCGGCTGGGACTCCGGAGAGATCGCGCAGATGATGGGCCAGGCCTGGCGCGCCTTCGCGCAGCCCGCGGTCGCCTTCGGAATGCTCGCCGCCAGCGACTACACGATCACCGCCCGCGAACAGATCGAGAATGCTCAGGGCATCGAGGTTCGGACCTGGCGGTTCCGCGCCGACGACCCGATCGACATGGCCGGGGTCACGGTGGAGTCCCTGGAGATGTGGCTCAGCGCTGACCTGGTTCCCGTGCGCCAGGAGTCCGTCTCGTCACTCCAGGGCGGTTTCCGGGGCTCCATGCTCAACGAGTACTACGACTGGGGTGCCGACATCTCGATCGAGCTGCCCGCTACCGACTGAGCACCCGGCGGCGTCGGGAACGCCGCCGTCGGGCCCGCAGCCGTAAGAGGCGGATCCCGCGACGGAGCGCATTGCGCGCGAGGGCCACCAGCGCGAGGGCGAACAGCAGGATCGGGAACCCCGACGGCGAGAGCGCGAAGAGCCCGACCAGCACTTCGAGCGTGCCGAAGCCGACGAGGCCGGCGGCGGCGAAGTACATCCACGTCGTCGCGCGCACGGTCGGCACGAAGAACAGATAGTGGATGCGCAGGCGGATGCGGGCGCGGAGAAGGCGTGCGTGACGACACGGGCGCGGGCGATGGACGGGGGCGGGAAGCAGGCGCAGGGGCATGGCGGACTCCGGGTCGGGCGGACGGGCGGCGAGCGCCCATCCGGTCACGACCGGCGGAGCCGGTTCAGCGTGCGGGGGAAGGGCGCGGCGTCCGCCCCGGGGCCCGAGGGCCACGGGCGCCGAGGGTGAGGGTCGCCAGGGAGAGGGCCACCGCGTCCGTGCGCAGGCGGGGAGGGCGCCTGGTCGCACCCGCCGGAGGGGATGCGATGGTGCTCGTGCGCACGGCGGCGCAGGCATCGCGGATCACCAGGAGCGCGATGACGACGAGCCCCAGAGCGACAGCCCACGCGATCGGCGTCGCATGCACCTGCAGCCACATGCTCACACCGAGCAGCACGAACCACTCGTCGAGCAGGTGCAGGAGATCCATGGTCTCAGCCTAACCGGGCTGCCCTGTGAGCGATCCTGCCGCCTCCGCGATGCGGACGAAGTCGTCGATCGAGAGCTCCTCGCCGCGGGCGGTGGGGGCGACGCCGGCGGACTCGAGGAGGGCGGATGCCTCGGCCGCCGTCCCGCCCAGCACCCCGGCGAGCGCCTGGCGCAGCATCTTGCGTCGCTGCTGGAAGGCGGCGTCGATGATGCGGAAGGTGCGCCGGCGCAGGTCTTCGTCGCCGCGCGGCTCGGGATCGCGCTCGAAGGCGACGAGCACGCTGTCGACGTTCGGCACCGGCCAGAACACCCGCCGCGAGATGGTCCCGGCCAGCCGCCAGGGGCCGTACCAGGCGGCCTTCGCGCTCGGGGCGCCGTAGGTCTTGCTGCCGGGCGGAGCGGCCAGGCGCTCCCCCACTTCGGCCTGCACCATCACGACGCCCCGCTGAAGATGCGGGAAGGTCTCCATGAAGTGCAGCAGCACCGGCACGCTGACGTTGTACGGCAGGTTCGCGACGAGCACGGTCGGCTCGCCCGGCAGCTCGGTCACACGGAGGGCGTCGGCGTCGATGACGGAGAGCGCGGCATCCGGGACTCCGTGCGCGCGCGCCGTCTCGGCAAGCCTCGAGGCCAGGCGATGGTCGATCTCCACGGCGGTCACCGTGGCGCCAATCTCGAGGATCGCCAGCGTCAGCGAGCCCAGGCCCGGCCCGACCTCGACGACGTGCTCGCCCGCCTGCACGCGCCCGGCCTGCACGATCCTACGCACCGTGTTCGCGTCCACGACGAAGTTCTGGCCGAGCTTCTTGGTGGGGGTGACGTCGAGCTCGGAGGCCAGCTGGCGGATCTCGGCGGCACCGAGGAGTGTGACGGGCATGCGTCCAGGGTAGCCGGGCGAGCTTACCCTCCTGCAGCCAAGTCGCAGAACAGCCGCGATGTCGCAGAGATCGAGCGGATTCCTGCGACATCCGTACTGTTCTGCGACATCCGTGCCGCACTCGGGCGGATGCCGCGTCCCGCCGCCGTCCCCGGCATTATGCTGATCCGGTGCCCTCCCTCGGTGAACTCGTCGCGCCACGTCGGATGGGCAAGGATTTCCGCTGGCTGCTGTCGAGCTCCTGGACGAGCAACATCGGCGACGGGATCGCGCTCGCGGCCGCTCCCCTGCTGATCGCCTCGATGACCTCCTCGCCGATTCTGGTGGCATCCGGGGCCATCCTGCAGTTCCTGCCGTGGCTGCTCTTCGGTCTGCACGCGGGCGCGATCGCCGACCGCTTCGACCGGCGGCGCCTCGTCATGTTCGCCAACGGCGCCCGCGCGGTCGTCATCGCGGCCCTCATCGTCTTCCTCGTCACCGGCATCGCCAACATCTGGATCGTGCTGGCGGTGGCCTTCCTCTACGGCACCGCCGAGGTCTTCGTCGACACCGCCGGCAGCTCCATCCTGCCGATGCTCGTGAAGCCGGCCGATCTCGGCATCGGGAACGCCCGTCTCCAGGCCGGATACCTCGTGGCGAACCAGTTCGCCGGGCCGCCGCTCGGCGCCTTCCTCTTCGCCGCCGGCAGCGCCTGGCCCTTCCTCGCGCAGACGCTGTGCGTGACGCTGGCGATCGTGCTCATCGCGCGGATGACGCTGACGCCGCTCCCCGCGAAGGACCCCGAGGCCCGTACCCCCGTGCACACCGACATCGCCGAAGGCCTGCGGTGGCTGTGGAAGAACCCGCCCGTGCGCACGCTCGTGATCATCATCCTCGTCTTCAACGTCACCTGGGCGGCGCCCTGGGGCGTGCTCGTGCTGTACGCCACCGAGCACCTGCAGATGGGGCCGGTCGGCTTCGGCGCCCTGACGACCGCATCCGCCGTCGGGGGCATGGTCGCCGTGCTGAGCTTCGGCTGGCTCGAACGCCACGTCTCCTTCGCGACCCTCATGCGCGTCTGCCTGTCGGCGGAGGTGCTCATGCACCTCGCCTTCGCCCTGACCACGACCGGCTGGGTGGCACTGGCGATCATGGTCGGCTTCGGACTGTACGCCTTCATCTGGGGCACGATCTCCACGACCGTGCGGCAGCGGCTCGTCCCGCAGGATCTGCAGGGGCGGATCGCCTCGGTCAACATGGTGGGCGTCTTCGGCGGACTGGTCATCGGCCAGGCGCTCGGCGGCGTCATCGCCCAGTGCTGGGGGCTGACGGGGCCCTGGTGGTTCGCATTCGTGGGCTCGGCGCTGACCCTCGTCTTCGTGTGGCGACCGATCTCGCACATCGTCAGCGCGAAGCCTGTGAGCGACGGGACGGATGCCGCGGAGTGACGGCGATCAGCGCGCTGCGGGGTCCAGATCGAGGCGCCGGAGCAGCTGCGCGTTGAGCGCGACGACGATGGTCGACAGCGACATCAGCACCGCACCGACCGACATGGGCAGCACGAACCCGATCGGCGCGAGCACGCCCGCGGCCAGCGGCACCGAGACGAGGTTGTAGCCGGCCGCCCACCAGAGGTTCTGCCGCATCGTGCGGTAGGCCGCCCGAGACAGGTCGATCACCGAGAGCACCGAGCGCGGGTCCGAGCTGGCCAGCACGACCCCCGCCGAGGCGATCGCGACATCCGTGCCCGCGCCGATCGCGATGCCGACGTCCGCCTGCGCGAGCGCGGGGGCGTCGTTGACTCCGTCGCCCACCATCGCGACCTTCCGGCCCTCCTCCTGCAGAGCCGCGACATTGGCCACCTTGTGCTCGGGCCGCACCCCGGCGAACACCCGGTCGATGCCGAGCTCCCGGCCCACGGTCTCGGCGACGGCCTCGGCGTCACCGGTGATCATGACGACCTCGATCCCGAGGTCGTGCAGCGCCTCGACGGCCTCCCGGGACTCGGGGCGGATCTCGTCGGCCAGGGCCAGGCCGCCGATGACGACGCCGTCCCGGGCGACGTGCAGGATGATCGCGCCGTCTTCGCGCCACTCCTCCGCCCGCTCGATCTCGGCGGCACCCAGCTCGCCGAGAAGGTGCGGGCCGCCGACACGGATCTCGTGGCCGTCGACCGTGGCCGTGACGCCGACGGCGGGCGAGGACGAGAATCCGGACGCCGCGGCGAGGCGCAGGTTCTTCTCCTCGGCCGCGCGGACGATCGCCCTCGCCAGGGGATGCTCACTGTCGGCCTCCGCCGCCGCCGCGAGCGCGAGCACCTGGTCGATGTCCAGATCGCCGACCGCCTCCGTCTCGGTGACGACCGGCTCGCCGTTGGTCAGCGTGCCGGTCTTGTCGAAGAGCACGGCATCGATCGTGCGCATGCTCTCCAGCGCGAGCCGATCCTTCACCAGGACGCCGCCCCGCGCGGCGCGCTCGGTCGCGATCGAGACGACGAGTGGAATCGCGAGTCCCAGAGCATGGGGGCACGCGATCACGAGGACCGTGATGGCACGGATGACCGCGGCATCCGGGTTCCCGAGGAGGGTCCACACGACCGCGGTGATGGCCGCCGCGACGAGGGCGAACCAGAACAGCAGGGCGGCGGCGCGGTCGGCGATGCGCTGTGCGCGCGACGAGGAGTTCTGCGCCTCGGCCACGAGTCGCCGGATGCCGGCGAGAGTCGTGTCGTCACCGGTCGCCGTGACCTCGACGCGCAGCCCCGAATCGGTGGCGACGGTGCCGGCGGTGACGGCGTCGCCGACCGATCGGGCGACGGGTCGGGATTCACCGGTGATCATGGACTCGTCCATGTCGGCGCGGCCGTCTGTGATCGTGCCGTCGACGGGGATGCTGCCGCCGGGGCGCACGACGATGACATCGCCGACGCGGAGCTCGGCCGGGGCGACGATGGTGACGGTGTCGCCGTCCACGCGCTCGGCCTCGTCCGGGAGGAGAGCGGCCAGGGAGTCCAGCGCGGAGGTCGTCTGCGCGAGCGAGCGCATCTCGATCCAGTGCCCGAGGAGCATGATGACGATGAGGAGCGCGAGCTCCCACCAGAACTCGAGGTCGTGGTCCAGCAGGCCGAGGGTGGCGCCCCACGAGGCGAAGAACGCCACCGTGATCGCGAGGCTGATGAGCATCATCATGCCGGGCGAGCGCCGGCGCAGCTCCCCGAGGGCGCCGGTCAGGAACGGCCAGCCGCCCCAGATGTACATGACTGTGCCCAGGAGCGGGGAGATCCCGCTCGCCCATCCGGGGACGTCGTAGCCGATGAGCATTCCGAACATCGGCGAGAGCAGCACGACCGGGACCGCGAGGAGAAGGTTGATCCAGAACAGCCGACGAAACCTCGCGACGTGATCTGCGCCGTGGGCATGGCCGCTGTGGTCGTCGTGCACGGCGCGGCCGTCGTGGTGGTGACGGCCACCCGTCGCCTGCTCGACAGGGGTGCCGTGCGCGGCGTGGGAGTCGTGCGCGGCGTGGATGCCGTGATGGTGCTCGACGTCGGCATGGCCCGCACGCGACGCTTCCACGTCGTGATCGGAACGGCGGTCGTGGGGTGCGTGATCGTGATGGTGAACGTGCGGATCGTTCATGACGACTCCTTGCTCCTCGACGGTTCGGCGACTCAGGCATTCTCCACGTCGACAACGACCATACCCCCCTAGGGTATTCCCGTCCAGCGTTCGCCGAGCCTGGAGAACTCCGCGCCCCGCCACTACCATCGCATCATGGCGATCTCTCCCGACATCCGCGCTTACAACGACGGCCTGCAGGGCGTCGACAGACAGATCGCCGATGCGCTCCTGACCGCGATCTCACGGGAACTCCCCGAGGCGGAGAACAAGGTCTGGCACGCGCATCCGGTGTGGTTCCTCGAGGGGAACCCGCTCGTCGGGTACGACAGGCTCAAGGACTGCCTTCGCCTGTTCTTCTGGAGCGGTCAGTCGTTCGACGAGCCCGGCCTCGCCCCGAGCGGCACCTTCAAGGCGGCCGAGAAGCGGTACACCTCCGTCGAGCAGATCGATGAGGCGGAGGTGGAACGGTGGCTGGCGAAGGCGCGCGACATCCAGTGGAACTACCGCGACATCCGCCGCAATCGCGGGGCGATGGTGCCTCTCACGGAGAACCTCGGCGAAGACGGGCGCTGAGCGCTCTCAGGGCCGAGACCCGTCCGACCTCATCCACCGGAAGCTCCAAGAGCGGCATCCGTCCCGCCTCTCTCCGACACTGCCCGCCAGTGCAGCAGGCCGCTCAGCAGGAGAAGAACGACCGGAATGATCGGGAGAACGTGCACGCCGATCAGCAGGAACAGCAGCACCGCGAGCCCGACCGCGATGACGCAGCACACCATGGGCGCGAAGGTTGCGCGCCTTCGAAGAGCGCCGGCCCATCCGACGACCGCGGCGACGACCGCGGCGGCGAGGACGACCGGCGAGAACAGCGCATAGCCGAGCGCCAGCGGATCGGCCCAGCTGTGCCAGGTGACCAGCGTCTCGGTCGGCGAGATGCCCCAGGTCATGGGAAAGGTCGGCGCGAGCATCCAGACGACCGCGACGGTCGAGAGCGCCACCGCCGCCCACTGCGCCTTCGACACTCGGAGCACCTGCGACATGCGGTCAGCCTATGCCAGAGGATGGACACATGACGCACCTGCGCCCCTGGCGAGATTCGGATGCCGCCGCGCTCCTCCACGCCTGTCGCACGACCCCCGACCTCGACACCCAGCTCGGCGGTGCCGTGATCGAGACCCTCGACGACGCGCGCACCTTCATCGCGGAACATCTGACCGACTCGGACGCTCGCCGCAACTGGGCGATCGTCCACGGCGACACCGCGGTCGGCAACGTCGGGCTGTCCGCGATCGATCACCGCCACGAGACGGCCTGGGCATACTACTGGGTCGCGGCATCCGCTCGCGGGCGAGGGCTCGCGACGAGGGCGCTCATCGCGGCATCCGGCTGGGCCTTCGCCGAGGGCGTCTTCCGCGTCGAGCTGGGCCACCGCGTGAACAACCCCGACTCCTGCGTCGTCGCCACGCGTGCCGGCTTCCTCGCCGAGGGCCTCGAGCGACAGAAGCTCCTCTACGACGGTGAACGCTTCGACGTGGAGCTGCACGCGCGGCTGGCCACCGACCCGACACCGCGACTCACCCCGCTCCCTCTTGAGCCGGCCACCGGGCGCACTGACGCCCGTTGAGCATCACTCCGCCGAGTGAGCACGCGAACTGCGCGGTTCCGGTGCTCACTCGGCGGAGC
>CAYOTY010000024.1:0-1879 GCA_964406995.1 uncultured Microbacterium sp. | reverse complement strand
GCTCAGTGGGCGGGCGGCGGGCTCCCCCAGACGGTGCTCACCGGGCGGTGCTCAGAACGCGCCGTAGACCTCGAGCGTGTTCGCGGCCAGTTGCGCACACAGGGCGTCGAGTTCCACACCCCGCTCCGCGGCCAGGAAGCGCACGGTGATCGGCACCAGGTACGGGGCGTTCGGCCGACCGCGCAACGGCACCGGCGTGAGGAACGGCGCATCCGTCTCCACCAGGATCCGATCGAGCGGCGTCACCGCCAGCGCATCCCGCAGATTCTGCGCGTTCTTGAAAGTCACGTTGCCCGCGAACGACAGGTAGTAGCCGGCATCCGCGCACTCACGCGCCATCGCCTCGTCGCCCGAGAAGCAGTGGAACACGGTCTTGTCCGGCGCGCCCACCCGCGCGAGCGTGGACAGCACCGCCTCGTGCGCGTCGCGATCATGGATCTGCATCGCCAGGCCGTGCTTCTTGGCCAGGGCGATGTGCGCCTCGAACGATGCGAACTGCGCCGCATGCCCCTCGGGACCCGTCCGGAAGAAGTCCAGCCCCGTCTCGCCGATCGCCCGCGTCCGCGGGTGCGCGGCCAGCTCGTCGATCACTGCGAGCGCCGCATCCAGCTCCCCGTCGGCGGCGTAGCCGGGCGCGTCGTTGGGGTGGATCGCGACGGCAGCGAGCACACGCGGGTCGGATGCCGCGGCATCCACCGCCCAGCGCGAGGAATCGACGTCGCCGGATGCCTGCACCACACCGGCGACGCCGACCGCCTCGGCCCGGTCGAGCTGCTCGGTGAGCGAGAGCGGCTCGTCGCCGTCGACGATCTCGAGGTGGGCATGGTTGTCGTAGACGGGAACGGTCAGCGGCTCAGGGGCCGCCGGATAGTGGATGTTGTCGCGACCGATCGTGGAGCGTTCGCGCACATACCGCTGCGGGTCAGTCATGGGGATTCACCTGCGGAATGTCGCAGAATGGCACGGATGTCGCAGAGATCTTCTGATTTCCTGCGACATCCGTGCCATTCTGCGACATTCGACTCATACGGCTAGACGGTCTGCTCCACGCGCGGGAAGAGCGGCTGGAGCGCCTGCACCTGCGTGCCGGCCGGCAGCTGCCCCCACTCGCCGGCGGAGCGCAGCGGTTGCGCCGGCAGTGTGCCGAGGGCAGCCGCACCCAGCGCGTCCCAGAGCTTCTGCGTGGACTGCGGCATCACCGGCGACAGCAGCACCGCGAGTGCACGCAGCCCTTCGGCGCAGGTGTACAGCACCGTCCCCAGCCGGGACCGCTGCTCCTCGTCCCGCGCCAGAGCCCAGGGCTCGTTCTCGGTGATGTAGCCGTTCAACTCGTCGACGATCGTCCAGATCGCGGCGATCGCGTCGCTCAGACGGAACTGCTCCACCGCGGCATCCGCCGTCTGGACGGCCTCCGCGACGACCTTCTGCACCGCGAGATCGGCCTGGGTGTACTCCCCCGGCGCGGGCACCACGCCGTCGAAGTACTTCTCCACCATCGCGATCGTGCGCGAGGCGAGGTTGCCGAAGCCGTTGGCGAGCTCGGCCTGATAGCGGGCCGACAGATCCTCCCAGGAGAAGGAGCCGTCCTGCCCGAAGGCGATCGCCGAGAGGAAGTAGAAGCGGTAGGCGTCGGAGCCGAAGACGTCGGTGATCTCGGTCGGCGCGATGCCGGTGAGCTTGGACTTCGACATCTTCTCGCCGCCGACCAGCAGCCAGCCGTGCGCGAAGACCCCCTTGGGAACATCGAGCCCGGCGGCCATCAGCATCGCCGGCCAGATCACCGCGTGGAAGCGCAGGATGTCCTTGCCGACCACATGGTAGGCGGGCCAGCGGCGGGCGAACTCCTCGGGGTCGGTGCTGTAGCCGACCGCGGTGGCGT
>CAYOTY010000023.1:0-29249 GCA_964406995.1 uncultured Microbacterium sp. | reverse complement strand
GACCTCGCTGCGCGGCGCGAACCTCTGGAACGAGGTCAAGGACCGCCTCGACCGTCCCGGCTCCGGCCTCTCGGGCGGGCAGCAGCAGCGGCTGTGCATCGCGCGCGCGATCGCCGTCGAGCCCGAGGTCATCCTCATGGACGAGCCCTGCTCGGCCCTGGACCCGATCTCGACCTATGCGATCGAGGAGCTCATCGGCGAGCTGAAGAACGAGTTCACCGTCGTCATCGTCACCCACAACATGCAGCAGGCGAGCCGCGTGTCCGACAGGACGGCGTTCTTCAACATCGCCGGCACCGGCAAGCCCGGCAAGCTCATCGAGTACGACGACACCGCGACGATCTTCACGACCCCGTCCGTGCAGGCCACCGAGGACTACGTCTCGGGCCGCTTCGGATAGGCCCGGGCACAACGGCGGATGCGGCATCCGACACGCCGTGATTCTGGTGGCGCACAGGGCATGTCGTCCGCAGCTATGCCCACGCCGTCTTCTTCTGCACAGGTGAGCGGGAGGGGCGAGTTGTTCACGGAGGGCGCCATCGGGCGAGATCGGATGCCGCGGACTGCTGATATCGGAGGATGTGCTGCTCCGCATCCGCCATCCACAGCTACCGTGCCTTGCGCCGAACCCGCACCCGGCGCCAGATCGAGAACGAGCTCGCCGCCGGCCTGCTCACCCGCGTACGGCGGGGAGTCTACGCCGACCGCTCGGCGTGCGACCGCGCCGTAACCGCCGCGGCGCACGGAGGCGAGCTCGCCTGCACATCGGCGGCCGCCCACCTCGGCCTCTGGGTGCTGCAGGACGAGGGTGTACATGTGTGGATGGACCGCGACGGCCATCAGTACGTCCATGACGACTGCACGTGCACAGCGCACTGGGATGACGCAGTGCGCGCAGGAGGGGTCGCCACGCCCGTCGCTCGCATCCTCGCGCAGATCTATCGCTGCCGCGGCGCCGAGGAGTTCTTCGTGGCGCTGGAGTCGGCCCGGCGAAAGCGGCTTCTCCGCACCCCGCAGCTCAGGGCACTCGGCCGCGATCTCGATGCCGCGGCGCGTACTCTCATCGACTTCTCCCGGCCGGACGCCGACAGCGGCCTCGAGTCGCTCGTCCGATTCCGCCTGCGCCGCTTCGGCTGGGACGTGCGCACCCAGCAGTCCATCGTGGGCACTGGCCGTGTCGACCTGCTCATCGATGGCTGGCTCATCATCGAGGCCGACGGCAAGCAGAACCACGACGGCGAGTCGAACAGGCACAAGGACCTCGTGCGCGATGCGAACTCGGCGACATGGGGATTCGTCACGCTCAGATTCGACTACGCCCTGATCGTGCACGACTGGGAGCTGGTGGAGCACGCGATCATCGCAACCGTCGCACGTTATGGGCGGTGACGCTGTGCACAACGGCGGATGCGGCATCCGACACGCCGTGATCTGAAGCTGCGCACGGCGTGTCGTCCGCGGTCGTGCGCGCGGTCAGTCGCGCGGTGAGAGCAGATAGCGGTTCAGGGCGGCGGTGAGCTCCGGATCCACGGGCACGGGTGCACCGTCGATCTCGGTGATCGGAACGGCGAGACGGATGCTGGAGAGCAGCCAGGCGGCATCCGCACGCCGCAGGTCGGCCGCCGGGATCTGCGCGTACGCCGTCTCGAGGCCGCGCCCTTCCAGGTAGGAGAAGACGCTGAGCTGGGTCGTGCCGTGCAGCACGCCACCGGTGGGCTCGGCGGTGACGAAGCGACCGCCGAGGCGAAGGACCAGTGAGGCGGTGGGCGCCTCCAGCACGATGCCGTCGCTGGTGACGAAGAGTGCCTCGTCCGCGCCGCGCCGCCGCGCTTCCCGGAGGGCTGCCAGGTTCACCGCGTAGGAGAGCGTCTTCGCGCCCAGCAGCAGCCAGGGCGCGCGCTGCGCGGCACCGGAGTCGTAGCCGCGATCGAGCGTGACCGCCCGCACCCCTCGCGTGCGGACCTCCGAGAAGTCGGGGGCCGCCTGGGCCGTCACCCACGCCGAGGGCCTCTGGTCGGCGCGGCGGCGCACGATGAGGCGCATCGCCGATTCGCCCTCCGGGCACGCGGCGGCGGCGAGCGCGATCGCCTGCCGCCACTGCGCGGGGTGCGGCTCCGGCAGGTCGCAGAGGGCCGCGGAATGAGCGAGGCGCTCCAGGTGCGCCGCGACCTCCTGGGCGTGCGCGTCGATCACGCCGATCGACTCGAAGACGCCGTCGCCACCGGCGACGCCGAGCTCTGCCGGGCTGAGCACGGGCTCGTGCGAGGGGACCACGGTGAAGGTGTCCGCGAAGTCGCGGGACGCGGCATCCGAGGGCACCATCTCGACCGACAGCGCGAAGGGAAGGCTCATGCACCCGAGCTTAGACGTCGGGGAATATCCCGTCCGCGGAAGCGTTACACTTGATCGGCCGGGCCGCAGTAACCCCGGGCTCCAACTTCTGCCGCTACGAGCGGCCTTCCGCCGAGAGGCGTTCTGCGGCCCGGCTTTTCCCTTCCGTTACGCGCACAGGGAATGTTGCCGATATGATCACGAATCATGAGGGCTCGAGTGCGGCGACGGGAACAGACGGTCGTCGGATGGGTGGCCCTCCTCTTCGTCCTCGGATTGATCGGCGTCAACGCGGTCTGGCCGCAGGGCTTCGTGGTCTTCATCGCGATCGGCGGAACCGTCGGCGCTCTCATGGTGCTCTACGAAGTGCGCCTGACGAAGCAGATCGCGCAGGCGGAGTTCATCCGCGACCTGCAGACGAGCTTCACCTCCGACCCCAACATCACCGCGCTCTGGCGCAAGCTCCTCCTGGGCGAGGAGATCCGCGCCGAGGATCGCCCGCTGATGAGCAGCTACCTCACCTTCTTCGAGACGATCCACCTGCTCGAGGAGAAGGGCGCCCTCGACCTCGCGATCGTCGACGATCTGTTCCGCAACCGCTTCTTCACCGCGATCGGTCATCCGGTTCTCCTGCGGCACACCCTCGTGCGATCGGTGGGAGCCTTCACCAACATCCACCGGCTCATCGCCGTCTGGTACGAGCACCTGCTCCGGCACCGCAAGCCGATCCACACCGGCTACTACTCCTACATCCGGGCCGTCATGGAGGCCAAGGGCTTCGAGCTCGTCGAGCTGGATCGCAGCCACGTCGAGGCCGTGACCGATCTGCAACGCCGGGTGCTGACCGAGCTTCGCGAACCCTGGCTGCGTGAGAACTCCACCGAGATGTTCGAGGAGTGCCTGCGCAGCGTGCGGGAGACCGAACCCCGCACCGAGGCGACCACCGACGACGACCCCCAGCACCATGCGCTCGGCGCGATGAAGGACGGCACGCTCGTCGCCGCCGCCATCCTGTACGACCCGGGCGTCGGAGCCGAGAGCATCAAGCGCTACTTCACCAACGATGAGAATCAGGTGCGGCGCGCGATCAACCTGAAGCTCGTCCTCGCCGACCCCGAGCATCGCCGTCACCGCCTCGGCGCGACGCTGGTGAAGCTGCTCGAGCAGCGCGCCACCGACCTCGGCCGCGGAGAGATCCTCTGCACGATCCACCCGAAGAACACCCCCAGCTCCCGCCTGTTCCGCGGGCTCGGCTACCGGCGCGTGGGACGGGTGGCGACCTCGTACGGTCAGCGGGCGGTCTACGGGCGCAATCTGCAGTCGATCGACGCGCACTGGATCCGCTGAGGGCGAACCTCTCCCGCGGCCCGTCCAGGTGGTGCGGGATACGATGATTCCATGCCGACCAGCTCCGCCGCGGGCCAGACCCGACAGCCCGACGGGCGCGTCTTCCGCATCCTCGAGTACCGCTTCGCAGACCGGGTCTTCGTC
Source organism: uncultured Microbacterium sp. (assembly GCA_964406995.1). Classification (GTDB taxonomy): domain Bacteria; phylum Actinomycetota; class Actinomycetes; order Actinomycetales; family Microbacteriaceae; genus Microbacterium. The sequence continues at coordinate 25,427 of CAYOTY010000023.1, read as the reverse complement.
GGCAGGTACGAGGGGTTCGTCGCCGGGGAGCGGATCTCGTTCGAGGAGGTCGTCGACTTCGGCGAGACCGGGGGCGACGCCCGCCCTCACGAGTCGCTGCTGCGGCTGCTGGCCCTCACCCTCTCGCTGAGCTACTACAAGGCGACGCTGTCGGATGAGATCGCGGTGGACTTCCCGCTCTCGGCCGCCGAGACGGCCTTCCTCCGCACCGTGACCGAGCACGGCCTCGGCGAATACGCCTACGTCAACGACCTGCCGTGGAAGCTCACGCCGACCGTCACGGCCCCGCCCCGGGAGGCATCGGATGCCTCCCCCTCCCCCCTGACGACTCGCCCGCTGGTCGCCGTCGGCGGCGGCAAGGACTCCATCGTCACGATCGAGGCGCTGAAGGCCACCGGGCACAAGCCGCTGCTGTTCTCCGTGAACGACCGCGGCGCCATCCGCGCCTCCGTGGAGGTCTCGGGATGCGAGTTCTTCACCGTGTCGCGAAGGATCGACCCGCGCCTCGTGCGGGCCAACGCCGACGGCGCCCCCAACGGGCATGTGCCGGTCACCGCGATGAACAGCCTCATCGGGCTCATCGCGGCCGAGCTCGCCGGATGCGGCCCGGTGATCTTCTCCAACGAGGCCTCCGCCGACTACGGCAACCTCGACTGGCTGGGCCGCCACATCAACCACCAGTGGTCCAAGAGCCTGGAGTACGAGGATCTGCTGCGCGAGACGCTGGCCGCCGAAGGGCTCTCGCCCGAGAGGTTCTTCTCACTGCTGCGCGGCTACCGCGAGATCGAGATCACCCGCGACTTCTCCCGTCACGAGCAGTACTTCGACGCGTTCACCAGCTGCAACCGCGCCTACCGGATCGACCCCGGAGCGCGTTCGGCGGGCTGGTGCGGCGAATGCCCGAAGTGCGTCTTCGTGTTCCTGCTGCTCGCACCCTTCGTGCCCCGCGCCCAGCTGGTGTCGATCTTCGGCCGCGACATCCTCGACGAGCCCGGGCAGCGGCAGCACCTTCTCGACATCCTCGGCATCGGCACGCAGAAGCCCTTCGAGTGCGTGGGCGAGCCCTCCGAGGCGGTCGAGGCGCTGACGCTCGTGGATCGTGGCGGACAGTGGCACGGCTCGGCGCTCGTGAGCGAGCTGGTCGCGCAGGCCGGCGCGGTGGAGCCGGCACGCGGCATCCGGGGCCTCGATCGCGTTCCGTCCGCGTTCCAGGACGCGCGCGATCGGATCGGCCTGCCGTGAGCACGGCCGGTGTGTGGGGCGTCGGCACCGAAGGGCTGGAGGCGGCACGGGTGATGCTCGCCCGCGGCCTCGAAGTGCTCGCCGTGGACGAGGTCGAAGGGCCCCGGCCGGAAGGGCTCGACGAGCGCGCCCGGTTCGCGGCGGGCACGGCGGCGCTGGACGGGCTCCTGGACTGCGACCCCGTGGTGTGCAGCCCCGGGATACCCCCGCACCACCCCTTCCGCATCCGCCTCGCGGACGCGGGCGTGACGACGACCTCCCTGGCCGCCCTGTGGATGCAGGCCGAGGGCACACGGACGATCGGCGTGACCGGCACCAAGGGCAAGAGCACCACGACCACGCTCATCGCCGCGCTCCTGGAGGCGGCGGGGGTGAGCACGCACATCGGCGGCAACATCGGCGTCGCCCTCGGGGAGCGCCCCGCGGATGCCGCGGTGACCGTCGCCGAGCTGTCGAGCTACCAGTGCGCCTCGCTCTCGCGTGCACCGCGGATCGCTGTGCTGACGAGTCTCTACGAGGACCACCTGACCTGGCACGGCTCGAGGGAGCGCTACTGGGCGGACAAGGCCCGCATCTTCGGCGACGGCTGCGAGGTGCTCGTGTGCGATGCCCAGACGCTGGAGAAAGTGCACACGATCGGCGCTCCCCTGCCCACGGAGGTGCTCGTGCCGGACGCCTCGGTGCGGGAGCAGCTGGAGTCGGCCGCGCTGCCGGGCGCGATGGCGCTGCAGCAGAACGCTCAGAACTTCCAGCTGGCGATCCTGGCGGCGCAGAGCTGGCTCGGGCGCGAGCTGACGAGTGCAGAGATCCAGGATGCCGCCCGGAGCTTCACCCCCCTGCCGCATCGTCTGGAGCTGGTGTCGACCTTCTCCGGGCTGCACTGGATCGACGACACGCTGTCGACGGTCCCCGAGAGCGTCGTCGTCGCGCTGGAGGCGTTCCCGGGTGACGCGGTCGTCATCGTCGGAGGCGAGGACAGAGGGCTCGACTACGCCGGACTCACGGAGTACCTGCTCTCGCGCGAGCCGCTCGCACGGCTGGTGACCGTGCCGACCAACGGCGAGCGCATCGCCGCCGGGTACGCGCGCGCGCATCCTGAGCTCGTGCACCGTGCGGAAGACCTGGAGGATGCGGTCGCCCAGGCCGCATCCCTCGCCCCGGCGGGCGCCTCCGTGCTCCTCTCCCCCGGTGCGCCGAGCTACGACCGCTTCCGGAACTTCGCGCACAAGTCAGAGGCGTACGTCGCCGCCATCGGCGCGCTGAAGGCATAGCGCGCCGGGTTCGCACCTGAGACCCGGAGCGCTATACGAGGGCGTCGACGCGCCAGAGCGCGGCGGAGGCCGAGAGATCGTCGGCATAGGTGGCCAGTCGCAGCGCGCGGCGGGTGAAGGCCGTGGCGCGCTCGGGCTCGGTCGCCTCGTAGTCGTCGGCGGAGTGCGTGGCTCCGGATGCCTGCACCCGGCAGAATGCGGCGGCCCGGTCCAGAGCCACGGCGAAGTCGCCGCGGAAGACGCCGCGCAGGATCGTGTCGATGAGAGCGACCAGCTCTGCGGGACCGGCGGGCACCGGTGCGCCGGCGACGACCGCATCGACCGTGCGCAGCTCGGCGCGACCCCGCTCGTAGAGGAGGGCGGCGGTGGCGGCATCCGAATGGATCGCGAGCTGGACCAGGTACAGCCGCCACAGCGCGCCGGGCAGCGAGTGGGCGGGCGCCTCGGCCCAGAGCTCGGCGATCTCGTCGATGCCGTGCTCGGCCGTGAAGGCGACCAGCCGCTCGACGCTCTGGCCCGTCTCGTCGGCGCGGGCGCGGGCGAGGAGGGCGGATGCGGTCGCGTGCGCCACCCGCTGAGCCTGCCCCGGATCGTGCGCTCCGACGAGGTTGTCGAAGGCGTGCGAGGGCCGGCGGACGGGGCGGCGGTGTGGGGCGGGCATCGATTAAGGGTACGCGCCGCAGAGGGGACTCGGGGCCGGAAGAACGTCCGAGCCGGCCACTAATCTCGGTCAGACCATGAGCGACGACACTGTGCCCCCGGGGAATTCCGACATCCCGACCCACCGGTTAAAAGCCGGTTGCTCTGCCTCTGAGCTACGGGGGCAGACGCCCACGCAGAAGGCGTGCGGCACCTGTGGAGAGTCTAAACCACTCGCCGATTTCAATCGAAAGCGCTCTCGCGCCGACGGCCTCCAGGAGACGTGTCGCGACTGCAATCGGGAGGCTTCACGCCGGTACTATCAGCGCAATCGCGAACGTCATCTGCGCGTCATCCGGCAGCGCACGCTCGCGCAGCGCGCGGAGAACCTCCGGCTGGTAGCCGCCTTCCTCCGCACGCATCCCTGCGTGGACTGCGGCGTCACCGACATCCGCGTCCTCGACTTCGACCATCGCCCCGGCACCGTCAAGCGTGCGGGCGTCCCCGCCCTCGCGAAGAACGGCTATAACGCGACGATCATCATGGAAGAGATCGCCAAGTGCGACGTGCGCTGCCGCAACTGCCACGCGATCGTCACCTACGAAAGAATGGGCGGCAGCTGGCGCTCCTCGACGCGGGGCGTCTGAGCGCGAGCCGGACTCGCCCGTCCGAGACGGTTCAGTCGCGGAGCTTGGCGACCACGTCGATCTCGACGAGGATGTTCGCCAGGTCCGAGCCGACCGTCGTGCGCACGGGGTACGGCGCGGTGAAGAACTCCCGGTAGGCCTCGTTGTACGCGGCGACATCGCGGTCCAGACGCTCGAGGTGCACCGTGGTCTTGACGACGTCGCTGTAGTCGAGGCCGTGCTCGGCCAGCACCGCACCGACGTTGCGCAGCACCTGACGCGTCTGCTCGGCGACGCCCTCCGGCACCTGACCGGTCGCCGGATCCTGCGGCCCGAATCCCGCGGTGAAGAGGAATCCGCCCGCGACGATCCCCTGACTGTAGGGACCTGCCGGGCTCGGGGCGTTGTCGGTCTGAACGGCGATCTTGCTCATTGTTGTCTTTCCTTTTCCCTTATCGGTATGCGTGGTCTGCACGGCGAAGCCCTCGGCCCGGCGTCACCGCGGTCAGGCGTCCACCTGCGAGCACCCGCTCGCCGGCGACGAAGACGTCGTCGATCCCCTCGGCGAGGCGCCGGGGCTCGGCGTAGTCTGCGCGGGCGCCCACGGTGTCGGTGTCGACGATCGCGAGGTCGGCGATCGCGCCCGCCGCGACCTGCCCGCGGGCGCCGAGGCGAAAGCGCGAGGCGGGGCGGGTCGAGAGGTGCCGGGCCGCGCTCTCCCAGGTGTAGGAGCCGAGTTCCCGCGTATAGACGCCGAGGTAGGTCGCGAAGCACCCGTATCCCCGCGGATGCGGATGAGCACCCAGGAAGATGCCGTCGGATCCGCCGAGCTGCGCGGGATGGGCCATGATGCGGCCGAGTTCTGTCGCCGAGCGCTCCCGGCGCACCGACATGACCACGCCCACGTCCAGGTTCGCCGCGCGCAGCAGGTCGAAGGCGGCATCCGCGGGCGATGTCCCCCGCCGCTCGGCGATCTCGGCGAGGGTGATCCCGTGGGTCCAGGCGTACTCGTCGGCGGGCATGTGGGCGATGGTGATCATGCGCGGCCAGTCCTGACCGAGGCTCGGGTACTCGGCGATCCGGGGGATCCACTCGTGCGCCAGCCGCTCGCGCACGACCGGATCCGCCAGTGCCCGCACCGCCTCCGCGCGGGGAAGCTCCATGAGCCGGGGAGGCAGCAGGAGCATGCTCAGCAGGGTGCTGCCCCGCCCGTAGGGGTAGGCGTCGAAGGTGGCGTCAATGCCCTCCGCCGTCAGAGCGTCCATGAGGGAGGAGATCTCATCGGGCTCGGCATGGAAATGGGAGATGTGCAGCGCCGCACCGCTTCCCCGCACGATCTGCGCGGCCTCCTCGACACCGAAGGCCGAGTTGCTCTCGTAGCCGCCGCGCATGTGCGTGACGTACACGCCGCCGAAGGGCGCGATCTCCTCCACGAGACCGGCCAGCAGCGCGGTGTCGGCGAAGACGCCGGGCACGTAGTCCAGTCCGCTGGAGAGCCCGAGCGCACCCTCCTCCATGCCGGCGCGGACGAGTGCCCGCATCCGTTCGACCTCCGCCTCGGTCGGCTTTCGCGAGTCGTTGCCCATCGCCTCGTGCTGCACGGTCCCCGCCGGGACGAGATAGCCGACGTTCACACGCGTGGTGCCGTCGTAGCTCGCCAGCAGCGACCCGACGCCTCCGCCGTCGTAGGACGGGTGGGCACCGTTGATCGCCGCGAAGTACTCGCTGGCGTAACCGCCGTCGCCGGGCGCATAGGAGACGCCGTCCTGGCCGGTGATCACCGACGTGACCCCCTGGCGCAGGAGCGCCAGCTGCACATCCTCGTCGAAGACCGCCCCTTCGGCATGCGAATGGGCGTCGATGAGCCCGGGCAGGATCAGGCGGCCGTCGATCTCGACGCGCTCGTGCGCATCGACCGCGCCCAAGTCACCGACGGCGAGGATCCGCTCGCCCTCGATGAGGACGTCCGCCTCGGCGAGGGCGTCGCCCTGCCCGGGCCGGGTCACCCGACCGCCCCGGAGCAGCGTGCGCCGTGGACTGTGCATGCTTCCCTCTGTCTGAATGAACCCGCGTCGAATTACGCAGGCATACTGACAAATTAGCAGTATCCGCGATCAGAACCAGGTCTCGACGATGTCGACGACGGTGCCCGTGCTCGTGTCGACGACGGGGATCAGGCGCCACTTGTCGAACGCCGTGCAGGGGTGCGAGAGCCCGAGCCGGACGATCTCGCCGATGCGCGGCCGCTCCTCCTCGCTCGTGCGCAGGAAGGCGTGCTGGTCGTTGAGCGCGGTGATCGCGCCGGATGCCGCGATCTCCTCTCCGGCGATCCTCGCCGCACGTGCGACGGGTGAGGGCAGTCCTTCGTCGAAGGGCACATCGCGCTTGCCCGCATCCAGCAGCGCGAGACCGGGCTCGGGGGTGGAGACGACCGAGGCGTAGGCGAGCAGCGCCGAGTGCAGACGCACGGGCTCGGCGGCAGGCGCCGCCTCGTCCAGCGGCGAGATCCCGCGATAGAAGCCGCTGTCGTGCGTGAGATAGGCGCCCGAGCGCAGCACCGCTCGTACCCCCTCCTCGCGCGCGAGCGGACCCAGCGCCTCCGCGACGAGATCGAAGTAGGCGCTCCCCCCGGCCGAGACGATCGCCCCCTCCCCCACGAGGGGCCGCACCCGCCCGAACAGCGCGACGAGCTCTTCCAGATAGGCGCGGACGCGCGCCAGGGATGCCGCGGAACGGTCGTGCGCGAGCGCTCCCTCGTATCCGGTGACGCCGGCGAGCCTCAGAGCCCCGGAAGCCGCCACGCGCTCGGCGACCGCGAAGGCCGCATCCGCACCGCGTGCGCCGCTGCGCGCACCGTCGGCGCCCAGATCGACGAGCACCTCGAGCGGGCGGGCGAGCGAGGCGCCGAGCACCTCCTCCAGCCGCACGACGCCCTCTACGGAATCCGCCCAGCACAGCAGCCGCTGCGCGGGGCGCTCCGCCAGCAGCGCGCCCAGCCGTGCGATCCCGCGCGCATCGCCGACCTCGTTGGCCAGCTGCACGAGCGGCACGCCCGCCTCGATCCCCACCTGCGCCTGCCAGGCGGTCGCGAGGGTGATGCCGGTCGCGCCGGCATCGAGCTGACGCTGCCACAGCGCGGGCGCCATCGTCGTCTTCCCGTGCGGCATGAGCTCGAAGCCGCGGTCCGCGACCCAGCCCGCCATGGTCTGCAGATTATGCTCCAGGGCCGCCGCATCCAGCGCCAGCAGGGGCGTGGAGAAGTCTGCGACATCCGGGCCGCCCGCAAGGAACTCGGCCACGGTCAGGCCGTGCGCGGATGCCGGGAACGACTTGTCGGTGAAGGCGATGATGCGGGGCGCGAGAGGAGCAGGCATGCCCCCAGGTTCTCATGACCCGGGTGCTCGCATCCTCGCAGATCTGCACGATCTCGCAGAGATCCGGCGGATTCCTGCGAAGCTGTGCAGATCTGCGAGATGGTGCCGCAGCCGGAGCCCGAGGCGGTGCGGCGCGGACGAGTGCCTCCCGGACATCCGCCGCTCTGGCAGACTGAAACCATGACGACGATCAACAACGCCTGGTTCGACGACGCCTTCGCCGGAAACCCCGTGATGGCGATCCTGCGCGGCTTCGGCCCCGAGCGCACCGTCGAGCTCGCCGAGCTCGCCTGGTCGCTGGGGATCGGGCTCGTCGAGGTGCCGATCCAGTCGGAGACCGACGTCGAGGCGCTGCGTCAGTGCGTGGCCGCGGGGGCGGCGAAGGGACACTTCGTCGGCGCGGGCACGGTGCTCAACGCCCGCGATGTCGAGCTCGCCCGCGACGCCGGGGCCGTGTTCACCGTCAGTCCCGGTTTCGACCCGGAGGTCGTCCGGGCATCCTTCGAGGCGGGTCTCGCTCCCCTTCCGGGCGTCGGCTCGGCCAGCGAGGTCCAGCTCGCCCAGACGCTCGGGCTCACCTGGCTGAAGGCGTTCCCCGCATCCGTCCTGACCCCGGCATGGTTCTCGGCCATGCGCGGACCGTTCCCGGGCGCGCGCTTCGTCGCCACCGGGGGGATCGATGCGCGCAATGCCGCAGAGTACCTCGGGGCCGGCGCGAAGGTCGTCGGCGTCGGCTCGGCCCTCGAAGACGAGGCCCAGCTGCCGCTGCTGGCCCGGCTCAGCGAGCGCTGAGCGGCATCCGTCAGATGCGGCGGGCCTGCGTGGTCAGCGGGCACTCGAAGGGATCGCGGGCAGCGAGCCCGACCCGGTTGAGGTACTCGATCACGATCGCGTAGGAGCGCAGCAGCGAGGTCTCGGCGTAGGGCACGTCGTTGTTCTGGCAGAACTCGCGCACGACCTCGCGCGTCTTGGCCAGGTGGATGCGGGACATGCTCGGGAACAGGTGGTGCTCGATCTGGTAATTGAGCCCGCCCATGAGCCAGGTCGCCCACCAGCCGCCGCGGATGTTGCGGGATGTGCGCACCTGCTTGGAGAAGAAGTCCAGGCGCGCATCGGGGTCGATGACCGGCATGCCCTTGTGGTTCGGGGCGAAGGATGCGCCCATGTAGACACCGAAGACGGCGAGCATGACACCGGAGAAGGCGAAGGCCTTGCCCAGCGGCAGGAACATGAAGATCGGCGTGTAGACCAGTACCATGCGCGCCGTGATCATGCTGAGCTCGGCCCAGCGGCCCTTGACCTCGCCGCGGCTGAGGAGGTGCCGGTAGCTGATGTAGTGGAGGTTCAGGCCCTCCAGCGTCAGCAGCGGGAAGAAGAGCCAGCCCTGCTTGCGGACGATGAGGCGGAGCAGGCCGCGGGACTGGGCGGCGTCCACGTCGAGGAAGTGGATCGTGTCGACCTCGATGTCGGGATCCTTGCCGACGCGGTTGGGGTTGGCGTGGTGACGGCTGTGCTTGGCGTCCCACCAGGAGTAGCTCATGCCCACGAAGGCGCCGAGCACGCGCGCGAGCCGGTCGTTACCCGGCCCCGTCTTGAGGATCACGCGGTGCGCGGCCTCGTGCGAGAGGAAGGCGACCTGGGTGAACAGGATGCCGAGGGCCGCGGCCATGAGCAGCTGGAACCAGCTGTCGCCCAGCAGGATGAAGCCGGTGATGACGCCGCCGAAGCAGAGGGCGATCGCCGTGCCCACCATCGCGTAGAAGAGCGGTTCCCGGCGCAGCAGCCCCATCTCGCGGACCACCTGGGACACCTGCGTGTACGCCTTGGTGATCGGCGGGAAGTCTTCTCTTCGGGCGTAGGTCTGGCGGATCGGGCCGAGCGTGCTGACCGGGGCGCCGAGGGTGTCTGCCATGGGTCGGGGCCTCTCCTGTAGCCGGCCACAGTGCCCGTGGCCAGGATGTACGCGGAAGGCAGCTGCCAGACGCTTCTCTCAGGCTAGCCCTGTCCCCATGCCTCGTACGGCATGTACCGCGCCGGATCCGGCGTGTTGCGACATCCCGCTCAACGCAGTCGTTTGCTCGCCTCTGTGCGACCGTCGGACACCGCGCCCTGCGGCGCGTAGCCACGCCCTCGGAAGAAGCGGCCGGGAGAGCCGGGGCCTTCGATCCAGGAGAGCTCGACCGTCTCGCCGCCGGCGGCACGCGCCTCGTCCTCGATGAGGTCGAGCGCCGCCGATCCGATGCCACGACGCTGGTGGAGCCGGTCGATCAGCAGCGTGTGCACGAGCGCGCGCGGATGCCGCGGGCCTGCCGCCGCGGCGAGCACCGCCCCGACGATCTCGCCGTCGGCCTCGATCGCCCGCAGGGTCAGCGCCGTGCCGCCTGACGGGACGAGCGCCTCGCGGAAGAGCCGGCCCAGCGGCGGCGCGTAGTGCTCCTGCGATCTATGGCTCGCCAGCGCGGCGACGCGCTCCGCGTTCTCGGGCGCGAGGGGGACGAGCGCGACGCGCTCCGGCCGGTGCCGGGGGCGATCCCGCCAGCGCTCCCAGTCGGCGCGCGTCGCGCCGTAGAGCATGTCGTCGGAGCACTCCTCCCCCACCCAGAACGACTGGACCGTGTGCCCCTCGAAGAGGAGGCCGCAGGCTTCGAGCACGCGGGCGGAGGGCAGGTTCCGCGGGTCGAGCGAGGACTCGATCCGCACGACGCCGACCTCGTCGAAGAGATGGGTCACCAGCGCCCACGAGGCCTCGGTCGCGTAGCCTCGGCCCCAGTGGTCGGGGTGGAAGGTGTAGCCGAAGTAGCCGACGCGGCCGTCCCAGCGCAGCTCGACCGCGAGGTCGCCGAGGATCCGATCGGGGTTCTCAGCATCGACCACGGTGGGGTTCCAGCCCTTGCTGCCCCGGGGCCACTCGTCCGCGCGCTGGATGCTCCGCTGGATCGAGGCCTCGGCACGCTCGCGCGTATAGGGCATCTCCCAGTCCTGGTAGCGGGCGACCTCGGGCAGGCTCCGCCGCTCGAAGGCCGCCTCGGCGTCACCGGGCTCGGGCCGACGGATGATCAGCCGCTCGGTGCGGATCGCTTCGAAAGCCATGCTCCGACGCTACCTCGCCGAGCGACGTCAGGCGGTCAGCCCGGCGAGGGTGCGCGTGGTGCGGAGGTTGCGCGCGGTGCCGGCGACGCCGAGGGCACGATCGAGCACGGCCTTGGTGAGCTTCGTGGCGTGCACGCCGTCGTCCGAGTACGAGATCCACAGATCGTTCCCGACGAGCGCCAGCCTCTCCCCCGGCACGAGCCGCGCCGTCAGCGCCTCGATCGCGCCCTCGACGGGAGCGGCCTCGAGGAACATCGCGTGCACGAGCTTCTCCGCGCCGTCCGGGAACGGATGCTGCGCGAGAGACTCCACGAGGTCGTCGTGCGTCCGCGCGATCACCGGGGTGTCGACGTCGAACTCCTCCACGATCAGGGCGCGCACCTCGGCGCAGGCGGCGGCCGCATCCGCCGGCGCCTCGCAGATGATGTTGCCGCTGGCGATGTAGGTCTCCACCTCGCCCAGCGTCGTGCGCTCAGCGACGAGCTCGCGCAGCCGCGCCATCGGCACCCTGTTCTTCCCGCCGACGTTCACAGCCCGCAGGAGCAGGACGCTGCGGCTCATGCGTCCTCGACGAGCTCGGCCCCACCATGCGCGAGCTCGGCCAGAGCCGCCTCGCTCGCGGCCTCGTCGACCCCGGCGACGAGCGAGGTGAGGATGCGCACGTGCACCCCGTGCTCCAGAGCGTGCAGGGCGGTGGCCCGCACGCAGTGGTCGGTGGCGATCCCGACGACATCCGCGGTCAGGATGCCGTGCCCGGCCAGCAGCTCCGCCACCGTCTCGCCCCCGTCGGCCGTGCCCTCGAACATCGAGTAGGCGGGCTTTCCCTGGCCCTTGCGGACGTGGTGGGTGACAGCGTCCGTCGCCAGGAGCGGATCGTATTCGGCACCCTCGGTGCCCGCCACGCAGTGCACCGGCCAGGTGTCGACGTAGTCGGGCTCCTCGGCGAAGTGCCCGCCGTTGTCATTGTCGGCGTCGTGCCAGTCGCGCGAGGCGATGACGATGTCGTAGTCACCGGCGTGCGCGTCGAGGAAGGCGGTGATGCGCTCAGCGACCGCGTCGCCGCCGGCGACGGCGAGCGCGCCGCCCTCGGTGAAGTCGTTCTGGACGTCGACGATGAGGAGTGCGGTACCCATGCTTCGAGGGTACGCCCGGGCCGGCGCGGCGACAACGCGGGATCGGAGACGCCTGCGGGGCCTGCTCGCCGCATGGACCGCGTCAGTGCGTCTCGCCCGGCGACGGGAGTGCCACATCGATGCGCTCGGAGATCGCCTCCGACAGGGCCCGGGCGCTCACCTCGTCGATGATGAGGTCGCTCACGATGCCGGCCCGCAGCGCTGCGCGCACGGCGCGGCCACGGCTCGGGTCGCTCACGATGCAGATGCGGCGCGGCACCGTGAGCAGGACGTCGAGATCCGGTCCGCTGGAGCGGTCGTTGAGCTCGATCCCCTCCGAGCTGCCGTCGGCGCGGAGGAAGACGGTCGCGACATCCCCGACGACGCCTTCTCGAGCCAGCTCCTCACGATCCTGGTCGGTCAGATAACCGCCGCGATACACATGGCCGGGAACATCCGCGTCCATGGCGCCGATCCCGAAGACCGCGACATCCATCTGCGCCTGAAGCCCGAGCACGCGGGAGATCGTCCGCTCCTGCCACATCGCCACGCGCGTGGAGGCGCGGTCGAAGAAGGCGGGCACCGGCAGCAGCTCGATGCGGCCCGACAGTGCGCCGGCGAAGCGCTCGAGGATGTTGCCGACGTAGTCGATCCCCGAGCTCTGCGGCTGTCCGGCTCCGTTCAGCTGGACGATCGCGACATCGTAGAGCTCCCGCTCGACCAGATGCTTGCTGACGTCCGAGACCGTCCCGCCCCAGGCGACGCCCACCACGGCGCCCCGTTCGACCACCTGCGGAATGAGGCGACCCGCATAGCGGGACACCGCCAGCCTCCTCTCCCGCGAGGACGTCCTCGCATCGGAGGGCACGACATAGGTCGTGACGCCGTACTCACGGCGAAGGTTGAACTGGATCCGGGAGACGTCGTCGGCCGGACGGCGGATGCGGATGTCCACCAGCCCGCTCTCCCTGGCGAAGGACAGCAGGCGTGACACGGAGGAGCGGCTCACTCCGAGAGTCGAGGCGATCGCCTCCATCTTGAGATCGCGCACATAATACATGTGCGCCGCCCGCAGCGCCGCCCGCGTACGATCAGGCGTTTCCATCGCACCTCCTCATGCATCCGACCATGTCCAGCACAGAATTCCCTGCCAGAAGCCCCTAGGGGAGCTGGATCGACTGGTACTCCAGGTAGTCCTCGATGCCGGCCCTCCCCAGTTCACGACCCACCCCCGACAGCTTGAAGCCGCCGAAGGGAGCATCCGGATTGAATGCCGCACCGTTCACATCGACCTGACCCGCCTGGATCCGCTCGGCCACGGCGACGCCCTGATCCGGGTCGGCCGACCACACCGCTCCGCTGAGACCGTACTGCGAGTCGTTCGCCAGCGCGACCCCCGCATCGATGTCGTCGTCCGGATAGGTCAGGACCGTGAGCACAGGACCGAACACCTCCTCACGGGCGATCTCGGAGTCGGGGGCGACATCGGTGTAGACCGTCGGGGCTACGTACCAGCCGCCGGGCGCCGGGAACTCCTGATCGGCGCCGCCGGCGACGATCGTCGCTCCCTCCGCCTCGGCGCGGCGCATGTATCCGCGCACGGTCTCCCGCTGAGCCTCCGTGACCATCGGTCCGAGACGGGCGGGATCCCGGTACTTCTCCGCGGCTTCGGCCAGCATCGCGACGACCTCGCCGTGCGTCGACTCCGGGACCACGAGACGGGTCCAGGCGGTGCAGGTCTGCCCGGAGTTGAGGAAGCAGTTCGCGAGGCTCACCTTGACCGCCTTCGCCAGCAGCTCGCCCCGCACGTCCGGGAGGACGAGGCTCGCCGACTTGCCGCCGAGCTCCAGCGTCACCCGCTTGATCTGCTCCCCGGCCTGGGCGCCGATCCCCCGACCGACCCCCAGCGAGCCGGTGAAGGAGATCATGTCGACCCCGGGATGCGCGATGAGCGCCGGACCGATCTCACGGCCGCTCCCGCAGAGCAGGTTCACGACGCCCCGCGGGAATCCTGCCCGCTCCATCGCCTCGACGAACAGCCTCGCCGTGGCCGACGTCACCTCCGCCGGCTTCAGGACCACCGTGCAGCCCACCGCGAAGGCGGCGGCCACTTTCGCCACGATCTGGTGCAACGGGTAGTTCCAGGGCGTGATCGCCGCGACCACGCCGACCGGGACGCGGCGGACGAGGCTGTTGCGCACCGTCGTGCGGAACTCGACCTCCTGCACGAGCTGAGCCATCGATTCCACGATCCGGATCGGGAGGTCCACGTGCACGTTCTCCGCGATCCGCTGCGGGGCACCCAGCTCACCGATGACCGTCTCGACCAGCTCGTCGCGCCGCGCCCGGAGCTCCTCGCCGAGGCGCCGCAGCAGCTGGGCGCGTTCCTGCACCGAGGTGCGCGAGAAGGTCTCGAAGGCGGCGCGCGCCGCTGCCACCGCGGGGTCCACCTGGCTGACGTCGGCCAGCCGGATGCGCGCGGTCACCTCCTCGGTGACCGGGCTGCGCAGCTCCTGCACGCGCCCGGCTCCGGGGAGCCACTCTCCGTCGATGTAGGCGCCGGGCGCCGCTGCGGTCTGCGTTTCCGTCACGGGAATCACCTTTCACTCGGGTCTCTTGGTCACTGCATCATCGTGGAGGGCAGCCACAATGCGATGGCGGGGACGGCGAAGATCAGCGCGGTCACGAAGATCTCCACGAAGAAGAAGGGGGTCACTCCCTTGAACGTGTCCTCCACCGACAAGCCCTTGGTCGTACCGGCGACGACGTAGACGTTCATTCCGACCGGTGGGGTGATGAGGCCGATCTCGACCGTCTTGACGATGAGGATGCCGATCCACACGCCGTTGAAGCCCAGTTCCATCGCGACGGGGTAGATCAGCGGCGCCGCGATGAGGATGAGGCTGAAGGACTCGAGGATGGTCCCGAGCGGAATCAGCGCCAGGATCAGCAGCGCGATCAGCAGCAGCGGCGGCACATCCAGCGAGGCCACCCACCGGGTGAAGTCCGCGACCACACCGGCACGCACGAGGAACGCGGTGAACATCGTCGCGCCCACCACGACCGCGAGCATCATGCTGCTGGTCGACGCGGTCTCCTTGAAGGTCGTGCGGAATCCGGCGATGATCCCCTTCAGACCGGTCTTCCTCAGCTCCCAGACCATGATCAGCGCCGCGATCAGCGCACCGACGGCACCGGCCTCGGTCGCAGTGAACACGCCGCTGTAGATGCCGCCCAGCACAGCCGTGAAGATCACGAGGATCCACAGCAGACCGCGCCACGGCAGGCGCTCCTTCTCCTCGACGGGCGCATCCGCACCGACCGAGCCTGCAGCACCGCCGCGCGGCCGGTGCGAACCCTGGCGCGAAGCCACAGCCGCCAGGCCTGCCTCGGTGTACACCGCCGAAGGCTTGAGCTTGGCCATCCCGAAGACGAACAGCGCCATGCACACCGCCGACAGGATGCCGGGGACGATTCCCGCCATCAGAAGCGCCCCGATGGACTCCCCCGTGACGACCCCGTACAGAACGAGGATGACGCTGGGCGGAATCATCACCCCGAGCGTTCCCGCCGCGGCGACGACACCGGCGGCCATGGGCTTGGAGTAGCCGTAGCTGAGCATCTGGCCGATGCTCATGCGCCCGACGGTGGCGGCGGTGGCCACGCTGGACCCGGTCACCGCACTGAAACCGGCGCCGGTGGCCACGGTCGCGATGGCGAGTCCGCCCGGGAGCTTCCCGAGTTTGGCGTTGGCGATCTTGAACAGCTGATGAGGAAGCCCCGCAGACTGCGCGAACATCCCCATCATGATGAACATGGGGATCACCGCGAGCGAGATCTTCGCCACCGAGGTGAAGGGGACGTTTCCGACGCTGAGGCCGGCCGCATCGAAGCCCTGCAAGGCCATCAGACCGACGCCACCGGCGATCGCCAGTGAGAAGGCGACCGGCACCCGGATCATCAGCAGCAGCAAGAACAACACGACCACGAGGGCAACCAGAACGTGAACGGTCATCGCCTGCCTCCTTCCTCACGGCCGCGGCCGAGATCATTCATTTTCACGTTCTATCCACAGGCCCTTCGGCTCTCGGGCGATGAAGCTGCGCACCGCATCGGTGAGCGTGATCGACAGCTGCAGGAGCAGGATCACACAGCCGATCACGACGATGACCCGCGCGGGCGAAAGCGGGATGTTGACGATTCCGGGTCGCACCTCACCGGTCTGGATCGAGTGCACGGCCTGGTGGAGTCCCGTCCAGATCATCCAGGTGACGATGAGCATCGTCGCGACCGTGCCCACGATGTACAGGGCGGCCCTCGTGCGTGCCGACAGCCGCCTGACGAACAGCGTCAGCGCGATGTGCTCCCCCTTGGCCTCGGTGATCCCGAGGCCGAGGAAGGCCGCCACGACCAGGAGCGGGCCGATCGCATCGAGCATGCCGGGGATGCCCTGCCCGCGGATCGTCCTCAGCAGCACATCCAGGGCCAGGCCCAGCGTGATGACGACGATCGCGAACGAGCCGAGCACCCCGGCGGCCCCCGACAGCCGGAAGATGGATCGGCGGACCCATCCTCCGGCCTGCGGTGCGGCGGCAGCCTCGGTCAGCGTGTCGCGGTCAGACACGGCTCCACGCTTCCGGGGTACGTGCCATAGGCGCCGTCATAGGACTCCTGGTAGGCGGCCCAGGCGTCGGCGAAGCTCTCGCCGTCGGCCCCGCGGCCGCTCGTGTCGGCCAGATAGGCGTCCATCAGCGGCTGGGCAAGGGCATCCCGGCCCTCCGCGACATCCGCCTCGGACCAGACCACCGGAGTCGAGCCGGCCTCCTGCACTTCGATGCACGCCGTGGCATCCATCGGGACCAGGAGGCCCTCGATGAAGGTGCGGTTGTACTCCGCGCTCGTCTCCAGCAGGACCTGCTGGTCGGCCTCGGAGAGGCCGTTGAAGGTGTCCTTGTTGATGACGATCGCCACGAGGCCGAAACCGCCCATCCCCGCATCCTGAAGGTAGGGGGAGACCTCGGCGAGGTTGAAGGCGATCGCGTTCTCCAGCGGAGTCATCCAGGCGTCGATGAGCCCGGTCTGCATGGACTGGTAGACATCGCTCAGCGGCATGCTCACCGGGTTCGCACCCGCTTCGGCGACGGCGTTGGTGAAGTAGGAACCCGAACGCACCGAGAGTCCTCGGAGGTCATCCAGGTTGTTCACCGGCTTGGAGGTTCCGAGCACATTCGTGCCGGCCGGCTGGAACTGGAGGGGAACGAGGTTGTTCGAGTCGAACTCCTCGAAATACTGCCCGCCCTCGGCATACATGTCGATGAGCGCGCCCATCGCCGCACCGATCTGCGGCGTGGCGTACGGCACCGACAGCAGCTCGGAGAGGGGGAACAGATTCGGGTTGTAGCTGGTGGATGTCTGAGAGATGTCCACGCGGCCGTCTGCAGCTCCCGGGGCGAGCTCGTCATACTCCAGCACAGTGTTCGACCAGAAGTTGCGGAAGGTGATGCGTCCGTCGGTGCGTTCGGTCACCTCCTCCGCCCATGCCAGATACCACTGCGAGTAGGGGTGGCTCTCGGCCAGGAACGTGGCGTACTCCAGCTCGATCGACTCACCGCCGTTCTCGCCGCCGTTCTCCCCTCCGTTGCCTCCTCCGGGCTGCTGAACGATGCCCTGACAGCCGGCCAACGCGAGGGCGCCGGCCGCGAGCAGAGCGGTGGAAGCGATGTAACGTGTCTTCTTTGACCTCATTGTTTCTCTCCTTGTGATTGCTATTCGAGGATCCAGGGGGTGAGCTCGGTGGCGGAGAGGATCTCCGCACCGGACTCCGTGATGACGACCGGCCGTTCGAAGCGGAAGCCGCCGACGCCGGGCAGGTTGCAGGTGAGGGCCATGACCTCCATGAAGCCCGGCTCCAGGACGATCTCCGGGTCGGAGACGTAGCGCATGGGCACGTCGGTGAAGGAGGGGAACCACTCGTTGCCGAAGTGGCCGATCCCGTGGCCGAAGCCGCGAACGATCTTGCCCCAGCCGTTCTTCACCGTGAACTCGCGGACGTCCCGTGCGGCGTCGCCGATGGTGCGGCCAGGACGCAGGGAGGCCAGCAGGTACTCGCAGGACTGGACGTAGGCGTCCATCAGACGCCGCTGGTCGTCGGTGGGCCTGCCGAGGACGGCGTTGTGCGAGACGTCGCCGAGCATCATCCCGTACATGCCGTGCAGGTCGAGGACGATGGTCTCGCCCTTCTGGACGCGCTTGTGGGTCGGCGGCGTGCAGGCGCCGGTCCACGAGCGATGCCCGGAGCCGATCTCCTGTCCCCCGGTGAAGGTCCACGCGAACTCGCTGCCGTGCTCGCGCAGCGCGCCCTCGGCGATGCCCGCGATCTGGATCTCGCTGAGCCCCAGCGCGAACCTCTCCTGCACCGCGATCTGCGCGGCATCGCAGATCGCCGACGCCTGCCGCATGAGCTCGATCTGGTGCTTCTCCTTGACGAGCATGTGAAGATCGAGCGGCTCGGTGAGGTTCGTCAACGTCGCGCCCGGGAGCCGCCCCTCGAGCATCGTGTACTCCTCGTGCGTGATCGTTCCCTCCGGGAGATACCAGGAGTAGCCGTCCTCGACACCCACCGTGATCGATCCGGAGTACAGCTCGGAGACCAGATCGGCGGCCATGTCCATGAGGGGCCGGCGTGCGTAGCCCGTGACGCTCTTCAGATGGTTCTCCTCGCGGAGTCGCTGTGCGTCCATCGACACCGTGAACAGATGCGCCTCGCCCTGGGCGGGAACCACCACCGCCGAGCGCCACGGCACGAAGCCGCCGGTCAGGTGGGTGATCGTCTTCAGCCGGGTCCCGACGAGGACATCCACCCCGTGCTCCGCCATGAGAGCCTGGAGCCTGCGCAGCCGCAGGTCGTAATCGATCTGAATACTCAACTTCTCCTCATTTCTGCTTCCCTCATGCCCCGCAACTGGCGCTTGAGGACCTTTCCCACGCTGCTGCGCGGCAGTTCTTCGATGACGTGGATCTCCCGCGGGCACTTGAAGCTCGCCAGCAGCGAGCGGCAGTGCGCGTTCACCTCGCTCGGATCGACCCGGCCTCCGCGCTCCGGGACCACGAAGGCGACGACGCTCTCCCCCCACTCGGGGTCCGGCACTCCGACGACCGCCGCCTCGGCGACGCCGGGGTACTCGGCGATGACGGACTCGACCTCGCTGGGGTAGATGTTCTCGCCCCCGCTGATGATCAGATCCTTCTTGCGGTCCATGATGTAGAGGAAGCCGCCCTCGTCGAGACGCCCGATGTCGCCGGTGGCGAACCACCCTTCGACGAGGGCCGACTCGGTGGCCTCCGCATCGCGGAAGTACTCGGTGATGCCGCCGTCACTGCGGGTGTGGATCTCGCCCATCTGACCCGGGATGAGCACGGCCCCGCGCTCGTCGCGGATCTGGACCTCCATCCCGATGCCGATCTGCCCGCACGATCCGGGGCGTTCCAGCCGCCGGTTCGGGCGGAGCACCGACACGAACCCGGTCTCGGTGGCGCCGTAGAACTCGTGCAGCACATGCCCCAGCACCGGGGCGATGCGCACCTCCAGGGCAACGTCGCGGGGCGCCGCACCCGTCACGAGGATGCGCAGCTCCGAGTCGGCGAGGGCGTCGAACTGCGCCTCCTCGCTCAGCCGCCGCAGCATGGTGGGCACGAGGAAGCTGGCGGTGACGTCGTAGTCGAGGATGTCCCTGATCACGGATGCCGGGTCGAACTCGCGCCGGACCACCACATGCCCGCCCTTCTGCAGCACCATCAGCGGCAGGAAGGTGACGCCGTGGAACATGGGGGCCACCGCGAGGAACACGTCGGAGGCCTGGAACTCGTAGTCCATGACGCCGTACCAGATGCACTTCATGGTGTTCTCCATAGAGCGGAGGACGCCCTTGGGGCGACCGGTCGTTCCGGAGGTGTACATCATCCAGAAGGGGAAGTCGGCGGACTCTGCCACGGCCACCGGCGCGCCGTCCTCTGCCGCGGCGAGGAACTCGGCCCAGAACACGGCCCGCTCCACGGTCGGATCGCTGCTGATCACCGCAGGAGGGGCGTCCAGCGTCTCGATCGCGGAGAAGGTGCGCTCGGCGGTGTAGCCGTCGACCAGCAGGAGATCGACCTGGCTGTGCTCGATCAGATCGCGCAGCTCGCCGTCTCGCAGCCAGAAGTTGAAGGTGACGAACCGCATCTTCACCCGGGCTGCGGCATGCATGAGGATCAGCAGTTCGATCGAGTTCCTCGTGCAGGTTCCGACGGCACGCGCCTCGCCCGAGCCGTGTGAGAGAAGCGCTCGTGACAGCCTGGCGACGCGCGCCTCGAACTCTGCGTAGGTCAGCATGCGCTGCTCGTCCGAGACGCAGATCGCGTCCGGCGTGAGCATCGCATGCCTGCTCAGAGATGCTGAGATATCGAAAGTCATTCTGCCTGCCTGATCGTCGTTGACTCCGGTCAAGCTACTGGCGCGCTCCGGCTCCACTCAACGCCCGTGCACATACGTGCAGCACAGATCCTCCGGGAATGCGGAAACCCCCGGAATCACGGGGATTCTCGGGGGTCCAGTGGAAGCGTCGGCTGAGTGATTGCACCCCGGCCTCGGAGGACGGACGGCACTCCCGCCTGTCGCCCATCAGGCCTCGCCGGATGGAATCGATCGGCCGAAGCGAGGGAGGAAATCGGAGCCGCCTGTGGGAATCGAACCCACGACCTTTTCATTACGAGTGAAACGCTCTGCCGACTGAGCTAAGGCGGCGTGCACGCGAACGTGGCACGAAGAAAGATATTACCCTGTCTGAACCCGTGCCGCGAACCGTGCGCGTGTGCGGTCTCCGGTCAGTCGAACGACCAGGTCACGAGCACGGACTCCGCCAGCTCCACCCGCTCCGACTCGGGCACGGACTCGCGGAACGAGAACGTGATGAGGTAGGTCTGCGAATCCGAGTTGATCGCGAACTGCTCCGCCTGATACGTGAGTCCCTGCACCGTCATGGAGGCGGCGAGGTGTGTCAGTTCGGCGCCGTTGAGGGTGAGGCGATCCTTGACCGTAATGTTCTCCGCGCCCACCGCCTCGAGCTCCTGGACGGTCCCCGCCTCGACCGCGTCGAGGGGCACGAGCCCGGCGGGAGAGATGACGACGTTGACGTTGTCGGCGAAGTCTCCCTCCGGGTTCGCATCCCACGCGATGACGTCCGTGCCGGGGGCTCCCGAGGGATCGGTCTCCTCCCAGCCCTCGGGAGCGTTGAAGGAATACCCGTCACCGGAGACGACGGGGCCGGATGCCGGGGCGATGCCCGACACGGCCGGGGCGTCCTCCTGGGTCTGCGGCTGAGCGGAGCAGCCGGTCAGCAGAAGGGCGACGACGACGGCGAGGGCTGAGGTGCGAAGAGTTGAGCGCATGATTTTCAAGCCTAACCGTGGGGCTGGCGGCGCAGGACGCCGCCGGCCCCACGACCACTCACTCGCAGCGCAGGCCGTCGTCGGGAACGATGTCGTCGACGAAGAACGACTCCACCGCGCGATCGACGCAGAGGTTGCCCTTGTTGTAGCCCGTGTGCCCCTCGCCGACCCGCGTGATCAGCACGCCCGCGGACAGCTGCTCGGCCAGGGCCACCGACCACTCATAGGGCGTCGCCGGGTCGTTCGTCGTGCCGATCACGAGGATCGGGTCCGTCCCCGGTGCGTGGATCGCTTCCCGCGTTCCGGTGGGCGGATGCGGCCATACCGCGCACGTCGACGGCCCCTCCCAGTACGGCGCGATCGTCGGCGCCAGCTCGCGGATCTTCGCCATCGCCGCCTCCTCGGCGGCCGGGTCGTTCTCCTCGGGGTAGTCCATGCAGTTGTAGGAGCGGAAGGCCTCGGTGGAGTTGTCGAGGTAGTAGCCGTCCTCACGGCCGTTGTAGAAGTCGGCGAGGAAGAAGGCCATGAACGGGTCGCCCTCGAACGCACCCTCCAGCGCCATCGTCAGATAGCGCCAGCTCTCCTGCGAATACAGCGCCGCGACGATCGCGGTCACCAGGGAGTCGGCGCCCAGCATCCGCCCGTCGCCGTTCTGCAGCGGCCGCGCATCCACGCTCGCCAGGAGCGCCCCCAGGTCGGTCATCGCCTCATCGACCGTCCCGGCGAAGGGGCAGCCGCGGCCGCTCAGGCAGTCGTCCATGTAGGCCCGCAGCGCCGACTCGAAACCGACCGCCTGGGTCGTGCCGACATCGATACCCGGAATGGAGGGATCGATCGCCCCGTCGAGCACGAGCCGGCCGACCCTGTCGGGGTGCAGCTTCGCATAGGTCGCCCCGAGGAAGGTGCCGTAGGAGTAGCCCAGGTAGTTCAGCCTCTCGTCGCCGAGCACGCCGCGCAGCAGATCCATGTCGCGCGCGGAGTTGACGGTCGTGATGTGCGGCAGGATGCCGTCGCTGTTCGCCTCGCAGGCGTCTGCGAAGGTCCGGTTGCGCTCGGTCAGCTCGGCCTCCCACTCCGCCGAGCCGCGCGGCGCCTCGGGGATGTCGTAGAGGTAGCTGTCCATCTCCTCGGCGTCGAGGCAGTACACGGCCGTCGAGAGCCCCACCCCGCGCGGGTCGAAACCGATGATGTCGTAGTTCTCGATCAGCTCGGCGCCGACCGCGTAGGAGAGCGACTCGTAGACCAGATCGAAGCCGCTGCCGCCGGGACCACCGGGGTTCAGCAGCAGAGAGCCCCGCGGCTCGCCGTCGCTGGCGTGGCGCACGACCGAGAGGTCGATCTCGCCCGCATCCGGGTTCTCCCAGTCCAGCGGCGCCGTCACGTACGTGCAGTCGAAGCCGCCGCCGCAGTCGTACCAGTCCAGATCCTGCGCGTAGAAGCGCAGCAGCTCCGCCGGCACGCCATCGGTGTTCGGCGCGTGCGTGCGCTCGGGGAGGGGCCGTTCGGCCGACTCCGGGATCATCGCGTACAGGCATCCGGAGAGGGCGAGGGATGCCACAGCGACCCCGGCCACCGCCGCGATCGTGCGGCGCAACATGCGTGCGTTCACAGCTTCCTTCCGTGGGCCACCGTCACCAGCAGGCTCTCCAGCGCCAGTGTCGGCGCCACGTTGCGTTCGAGGGATTCGCGGGTGTGCGCGAGATCGTCCAGAACGACAAGCGTACGGGGAATCGGCCAGGCATCGGCCAGGGCTTCGATCTCCGCGCGCAGCTCGCGGTTGATGAGGTCGCCGCCGCGCCCGAACTGCAGCATGACGACATCGCGGAACAGCGACTGCAGATCGGTGAGGACCCGGTCGATGCCGTCGCGCAGGCTTCTTGTCGCCCGGCGCTTCTGGTCCTCCTCCAGCGCCGAGAGCTGCGCGCGCACCGCCGGCGGCACCGCCTTGCCCTCGGCGACCCCGACGATCCTCAGCAGATCGGCGCGCTCGGCCTCGTCCCGCTCGGCCGTCAGCGCCTTCGCATCGTCGGTGGCCGCCTGCACGATGCGTCCGGCCACGGCGACGGCATCGCCCACACCACGCACGCTCAGAACCGCGCGGAGCGTCTCATCGCGACGGTCGCGCGCGGCCGCATCCGTCGCCAGGCGCTGCGCCATGCCGATGTGGCGCTGCGCGTGGCGCGCCGCACGCTCGGCCGTCTCGGCGTCGGTGCCCGTGCGCGCGACGATGAGCCGGGCCACGTCGGCGACCTCGGGCTCGCGGAGCCGGAGCGGGCGCACGCGGGAGCGGATCGTCGGCAGCAGATCGGCCTCGCTGGGCGCGCACAACACCCACACCGTCTGCTCGGGCGGCTCCTCCAGGGCCTTCAGCAGCACATTGGAGGTGCGCTCGACCATGCGGTCGGCGTCTTCGATGACGATGACGCGGTAGCGGCCGGCCGAGGGGGCGAAATAGGAGCGTTCGACCAGGGCGCGCGCCTCGGCGATGGAGATGATGACCTTGTCGGTGCGCAGCGCCGTCACATCGGGATGGGTGCCGGCGAGCACCTGGCGCATGGCCTGCTCATCGCCCGGCTCGGCGACGAGCGCCGCCGCGAAGGCGTAGGCGAGGGTCGAGCGCCCCGAGCCCGGCGGGCCGGTGATCAGCCAGGCATGCGAGAGCGAGGCCGGATCCGATGCCGCGCTCTGCAGCGCCCGGACCGCGTCCGGCTGCCCCCAGACATCCGCCCACGGGAACGGGGCGGTGGCGATGGCGGACATGCCTCCAGCCTATCGGGGGCCTCTGACGCTCTCGCCGCGGCATCCGCCTCGGTCTCATCGCGCCTCCTCAGAGCCGGACGAGGACGAGGTAGGCGAGATAGGCGAGGTAGAAGACCACCATGAGCACACCCTCGCGGCGGCCGACCCGGCGACCGGTGAGCATGAGCACACCCACGAAGAGCGTCGCCAGGATCATCACCGGGATGTCGACGAGGATCAGCGCCGGATCGAGCACGATGGGGGCGGCGAGCACCGTGATCCCGAGGATCAACGTCAGGTTGAAGGTGCTCGAGCCGATGAGATTGCCGATGGCGATGTCCCGCTCGCCACGGAAGGTGGAGAGGATCGCGGTGGCCAGCTCGGGTGCGCTCGTGCCGATGGCGATGATCGTGAGGCCGATGAAGCCCTCGGAGATCCCGAGCGAACGGGCGATCTCGATCGAGCCGTCCACCAGCCAGTCCGCACCGAGGATGACGACGCCCAGTCCTGCGGCGAGCACGACGACGGCTCCGAGGGTCGCCCAGCGGCTGCGGCTGAAGGAGCGCGGGCCGAAGGCGTCGGCGAACTCCTCGGCGATGTACGTCGTCTCGCGGCGTGCGGTGCGCACGAGCGCGACCGTGTAGCCGATCGCGATGCCGACGAGGATAGCCCCCTCGGTGCGCGTCAGCTCGCCGTCGATGGCGAAGAGGAAGACGACCATCGCGACCACGCCCATGACCGGAAGGTCCAGGCGCAGCGTCTGCATCGACAGCGGGATGGCGCGCAGCGCCGCGGTGAGCCCGAGGATCAGCAGCAGGTTGACGATGTTGGTCCCGGCGATGTTGCCGACGGCGAGGGAACCGGCCCCGGATGCGGCGGCACCGATGCCGACCGCCAGCTCGGGTGTGCTCGTGCCGACCGAGACCACGGTGAGCCCCACGAGGATCGGCGGCACCCCGAGTCTCGCCGCCAGCCGCGAGCCCGAGCGCACGATCAGCTCCGCGCCGGCGACCAGCAGCACGAGCCCCGCGATCACCGCCACCCACGCCACAGAGCGAGAATAGCGCGGTTGGCGGCATCCGCCGTCTCAGCGCCGCGCTTCAGACGCCCGGACCCTGGGTCAGAGCAGCGGTGTGACGCGCTCCCGGATCGCGCTCGCGAGCTCGGGGGCGGGGCGGGCGGCGTCGAGCACGAGGAAGCGCTCGGGCTCGGCATCCGCCAGTGAAAGGAAGGCCTCGCGCACCCGCGTATGGAACCCGGCCTCCTCGGCCTCCAGCCGGTCGAAGGGCTTGTCCGCCGAGTCGAGCCGTGCCCGGGCGGCCACCGGATCGAGGTCGAGCAGGATCGTCAGATCAGGCAGCGCCCCCTCGGTCGCCCACAGCGAGAGATCGCGGATCTCGGATGCGTCCAGCACCCTCCCGGCGCCCTGATACGCCACCGAGGAGTCGAGATAGCGATCCTGGATCACGATCTCGCCGCGCTCCAGGGCGGGCTGCACGACGGTGGCGACGTGGTGCGCGCGATCGGCCGCATACAGGAGCGCCTCCGCCCGCGGGGCGATATCGCCGCGGTGGTGCAGCACGATCTCGCGGATGAGCCGGCCGACCTCGCTGCCGCCGGGCTCGCGCGTGCGCACGACGGCGTTCCCGGCATCCCTCAGCCACGTCTCCAGCAGTTCGGCCTGGGTGGTCTTGCCCGAGCCGTCGCCGCCTTCGAGCGTGATCCAGACTCCGCGGCGTGCGGTCACGAAGCCGCCTTCTTCTTCGCGTTCGCCTTCCGGGTCGCGGCGGCCTTCTTCGCCGCGGCGGAGCGCGCGGCGGCCTTCTCCGCATCCGTTTTCGCCGGAGCCTTCTTCGCCGCGCCCGCACGCCCGCGCTTGGGCGCCGGCCCCTTGGCGCGCTTGTCGGC
>CAYOTY010000022.1:0-31529 GCA_964406995.1 uncultured Microbacterium sp. | reverse complement strand
GGCTCTGTAGCTCAGTTGGTAGAGCGTTCGACTGAAAATCGAAAGGTCACCGGATCGATGCCGGTCGGAGCCACCGCAAAACCCCCGGTCGACCGGGGGTTTTCTCGTTCAGCATCCCGGTCGTCGAGCGAGCGGAGCGAGACGGAATGCGACACCCGACACCCGACTGCAGAAACGCCCCGCACTCGGCCCTGACGGGCCGAGTGCGGGGCGTCTTCTGCGTATCTGCACAGAGGATCGTGTGTCTACGGCAGGGGATTCTGGACGTCGTTGCCGTCGCGGCGCTCGTCCCCTTCCGGGTCGTCCAGCGGCTCGTCGCCTACACGGCGCTGATGCTGCTCGTCGGTCACGAGATCCGGATCGACGCCTTCCGGGTCGAGGATCTCCTGCGGGTTGAGCTCACCGTCTGGCACTCGTGGATCTGACATGGTCTGTCTCCGTTCATTGGAGGGACAGCATCACAGGATCTGCTCTCGAGGGCAGCCCGGTTGACACGGCGAATCCGTGGGGCGAGAATGCCCGGCGCCCGGCCTCGGCGACGAATCTACGATGGGCAGAGATCATATAGATCACATTCACCTGCCGGACGATCGCCGGAACCGGGGTCGCGATGGTCAGACCAGGGCGCGTACCGACGCGTAGCCATCCGGCAGCACGTCGGGACTGGAGGCCGGGCCTCCGAAGACGCGCGTCGCACCCGGCGCATCCGGCCATGCCCGCCATCCCGGCGTTCCCCCGCTCACGAACGCCACAGCGGCGCCGTGCAGCTGTGCGGCCAGCGCCTGAGGCGGGTCGTCCCCGGCGATGAAGTCCACCTTCTCCGCATCGAGACAGTCGAACCAGAACGGCACGTCGAGACAGTGCGCGGCCCAGCCGAGCTTCGGCGACACCCACGAGAAGCGGTACACCCAGGTCGGATGCGATCCGCGCGCCTCGGCGAGGCGGACGAGCGGCGCGCGGAACATGCTGTCGGTCATGAAGCGGCCGAGCACCGCTGCGGTGCCCTTGCGCCGCTGCTCCCTGTTGGCCGCGAGGTAGCTCTTGCGCCGCCCGCGATCGGTGAGCAGCCTGCCCAGAGCGAGGGATGCCGGAACGAAGCGCAGCTTGTTCTTCACCGCGTCGGTGGCCATCGTGAACTCGTCGTCGGTGGCGCCGAGCACGAGCGGCTTGTCGCCGCCCACACCGCTGCGCAGCGAGTCGAGGGTCGGCTGCGCGATCAGGTCGCCGTCGACCATCGGGCCCCAGGGGAGCCCGTCCTCGAGCATGGCGGCGACACCGGCCATCGGATCCAGATTGTCGGGATTGGATGCGGCATCCTGCAGTTCGAGGATGCGCGTCTCGGGCAGGCTGGCGAAGCCATCGCGCGTGGCCTCGACTCCGGCCAGGCGCGCGAGGGCCTCGGCGAACTTCTTCGCCCGGGCCTGGGTCACATCGCCGACGGCGCCGGAGAGGGACCACACCGAGTGGAACAGGTGCTGCGCGGACGGCATCCCGAGCAGCGTCAGCACCGCTCCCCCGCCGGCGGACTGACCCGCGATCGTGACGCGTGAGGGGTCGCCGCCGAAGACCGCGATGTTGCGCTGAACCCAGTCCAGCGCGAGGAGCCAGTCGCGAACGCCCCGGTTGGACGGGGCTCCTTCGATGTGACCGAAACCGTCGAAGCCGAGGCGATACGAGAGCGACACCGTCACGACGCCGTCCCGGTTGAAGGAGCGACCGTCGTACCAGGGGCTTGCCGGGGAACCTGCGGTGTAGCCGCCGCCGTGGATGTACACCAGCACCGGGAGCGCTGCGGTGGTCTCGCCCGGCACAGGCGTGTAGACGTTGACGTTGAGAGTGGATTCGCCGGGGATCGAGGGCTCGGGGATCAGAGTGATCTCCGCGAGCTGCTTGCGCTGCGGCGTCGCACCGAGCTCCGTGGCGTCGCGTACACGCTCCCAGGCGGTGATCGGAACGGGCGCCTCGAAGCGCAGCGGACCGACGGGAGGCTCGGCGAACGGGATCCCGAGGAATGCTGCGGACGCGTTCCTCCAGACTCCGCGGACCTGACCGGAGTCGATCGTGACGATCGGGTCGTCCGGCACAGGGTCGATCCTCTCAGCGTCGGTGGCGGGTGTGCTCATGCGGAATCGCTCCGTTCGGTGGTGAACACGCCGAGCGAGACGAGCAGGCGCTCGATCTCCGCGGCCATGTCGATGGTCGGGTCCTGCAGCCACAGCGTCTGCAGGCCGTCGGCGACGGCGGTGACGAGGAGGCCGAAGGAGGCGACGTCGATGTCGGGCGGATAGCGACCGGCGCGCTTGCCGTCTTCGATGATCTCGTCGAACATCGTGTGCATCGCTGCGCGGCGCGCGGCGAAGAACCGGTGGGCGGGGTGGCCGGGATCGCTGGCCTCCGCGTTGAGGCGGGTGTACAGCTCGACGAGCCCGGGGACCTCGGCGTTGTGACGCATGACCTTCAGGAAGACCCGGATCGGATCGACGTCGGCCTCCGTGCGATAGGTCTCCATGTCGAGTTCATCGCGCTTGCGGAGAATCTCGGTGAACAGCTCGTCCTTGCTGTCGAAGTAGTGCAGCAGGCCGGCCTGGCTGAGGCCCACGGCCTCGGCGAGCTCCTTCACGAACGGGGGTGCGGCGATCGCCGGCGGATGAGTTCCCTGAGGCACGGAGCCAGACCTCGAACCGCCGCCGTCAGGTGAATTCGACCAGGCCGGCGCGCGCCGCCGCCACGAGCACCTGCACGCGATCGCGGACCTGCCACTTCGACATGATGCTGCCCAGGTGCGCCTTGACCGTCCCTTCCGAGACATGGAGGGAACGGGCCATCTCTGCGTTCGACATGCCCTGAGCGAGATGCTCCAGGACCTCCGTCTCCCGCTCGGTGAGCGGTTCGAGACCGCCCGAGTCGGGAGAGGGCTTGGCCTCACGCACGTGCTGCACGAGCATCGCGGCGATCCGGGGTGAAAGCGAGCTCTCCCCCTGGTGGGCCTGCCGGAGAGCGCTGACGATCTCGTCGGCGCTCGAATCCTTGAGCATGTAGCCGGACGCGCCGGCGCTCAGCATCGGAAGCACCGTCTCCCTCGTGTCCAGGGTCGTGACGGCGAGCACGCAGACATCCGGCCAGCGGGCGATGATCTGCTCCGTCGCCTCGATGCCGCCCATCTCCGGCATCTGGACATCCATCATGACGATGTCCGGCTGATGGCGCTCGACCGCAGCGATGGCCTCGATCCCGTTCGTGGCCTCGGCGATCACCGTGATCTCCGGCGCTCTCGACACGAAGTGCGACAGCGCCACCCTCACCAGGGGGTCGTCGTCCGTGATCAGCACGCGGATCTCTTCCATAGAGACGATCCTACGGCTCCATAGAGCTGATCATAGGTCGACCTCTATTAGACCTTTGGCTAGTCATAATCTGCCATCTCGTCGGATGCACAGAGAATCTGAGAACGAAAGGATGGACTAAGTCAAGACAATCAGCTAAGAGAGGAGGTGTTGACTATGACTTTTTGGAACCAGCTTGCCAAGCTTCTGGGCATCTACTGAGCTCGCATCACACAGAGCAGCTAGGAGATACTGAGGTATGTCGAGGCGCGCAGCGGTTGAGGGAGACCCTCGCCGCTTCCGATTGGGCAGCACCGAACGCTTGAGGCGACCCGAACGCATCGCGTTGCTCCTCATCGTCGGCGGCACTGTCGTCCTCGACCTCATCGGGTTCTTCACCACCCCTGATGCGGATCCGATCCCCAGTGTGCTCAGCATTGCGGCCACCCTGACTTTCGCTCTGTACATCTGGTCGCCGCTGGTGGCCACCTCAGCGCTCGGCATCGCCGTGACGCTCTCCTTCTTCGCCGGCAACGCCGTCGCAGGACTCCTCACCGGGGCCGTCGCCGCGGGCCTCGTCC
Organism: uncultured Microbacterium sp.; assembly: GCA_964406995.1. Taxonomy (GTDB): domain Bacteria; phylum Actinomycetota; class Actinomycetes; order Actinomycetales; family Microbacteriaceae; genus Microbacterium. Next base: position 27,625 of record CAYOTY010000022.1, on the reverse strand, counting down.
TTCGCCTGGCGCCCACACCGCTGATCATCGGCTACGCCGGAGGCCTTCTGGTCTCCACCGCTCTCTTCGCCTACGGATACGGGACCGGCGGCAACACAGACGCCAACGTCGCCCTGTACCTCATCATCGCCACTGTCGCCGGCGGCGTCGGGCTCGCACTCAGAACGGCCTATGCGCGGGGCCACCGACTGGAGCACGAACTCGCCCGGAGCGCCGAGCAGGAACGTCAGGCCGTTCTCGCCGAGCGACGGTGGATCGCCGGGGAGCTCCACGACAGCATCGCCCATCACCTCACGGTCGTCGCCATGCACGTGCAGATGCTCGACGACGAGACCGCACGTCCGGGATCGCAGGAGGCGATCCGCGTCGCGGCGCGGAAGGCTCTGAGCGATCTCCGATTCGTGATCGAACTGGCAGAGGACTCCCCGCGCGGAACCGAGGTCCCCTCGGGCGATCTCAGCGAGGCCATCGACGAGGCGCGCGAGGAGTTCGAGGCGGCCGGACACGGCGTCGTCTGCGAGGGAGACCCGCACGACGAGAGCATCCCGCGCGGCGCCGAGATCATCCTGGCGAGGATCGTCCGCGAATCCGCGACGAACATCCTCAAGTACGCAGGGCCGGGAGAAGTGCGGATCACCCTGGAAGCAGGGCTCGAGTTCATCGCACTGACGATCCGCAGCCCCCAGCCTGCGACGCCGCGCCGCGACCTGCCCTCCACAGGGACCGGCCTGAATCGGATGGCCGAACGCGTGCTCGGCGTGAAAGGCGAGTTCAGCGCGGGCCCCGTCGGGGACGACTGGCTCGTGTCGGTGCGCCTCCCCCTCTCTGGAACGACGAGCCCCGCTCCCGCCGCACCTCGCCCGTAGATCCAGATCTGGCCAAAAGTCGGTCGTCAAATGGACTTTCGTTGCTCATGACAGGGGCGCGGATGCCGTATTGTCGAAGCGTAGGCCCCAACCTACATGTGGGCTCCCATCCCACAAACCCCTCGGTCCGGAATACTTCCCAGAGTTCCCCATCCGGCCGAACTTGCGGCGGGCTATGTCTGAAGCATCAAGTCTCATGCCTCAGACATAGCCCGCAGCTTTTCCCCGGCGGCGCCTCAGGCCCGGCTCACGTCCCGCGATCACCCACGGCTGACCTCGGTCGAGCGCCTTCCGCGCTCCCCTCAGTTGAGAGAGCGCAGCCGGCAGTGCCCTACTCCACCACCGCTTCGCGCAGCCAGTCGCTTCCAGGGTTGACCCGCACCGTCGCCGGGCGCTCGGTCACCGGTCGCGGCAGCGTGACCTCGTGGGTACGTGCGGCGAGGTCGTCGGTGCACGCCCCACCGGGGCCCCGAAGGGTGACCACGACGGTCGCCGCATCCGGAACATCGATCGCGGTGACATCCTCGGGGCAGGATGAGCTGCCGAAGGTCACGAGGGTCAGCCGATCGCCGTCGATCCAGGCGACGGGCTGCCCGGCCGTCGTGTGGTAGATCTCCTCCTGCTCGGCGGGCGTCACCCACGACGGGAAGCCGGGATGGCTTTCCCCCATGGGCTCATCGTCCGCCCCGCCGATGGCGAGGAAGAGCGCGGCCACGGCCAGCACGATCGCCACCGGAGTCGCCGAATAGCGTTCATGCTTCGAGCGCGAGATCGCGTTCATCAGCACGCCGAGGACGAAGAAGGCGAAGATCACCCACATCCCGACGCCGGAGACCGCATCCGGGACGACATCGATCACGGACGCACGATCGAGCGCGATCACGGCCATGAGCACGTAGACGAACGGCGTGACCGCCGAGGCGATGCGGTAGCCGCGCGGGAGAACGCCCTCGTGCTGACCGCCCCAGGCGAAGCGACCCCAGGGCGCGCCGAGGGCGAGGGAGATCTGGAAGACGGCGAGCGCGCCCAGCAGAACCAGGAAGATCACCACGGCCACGGTCATGACCGGCAGTGTAGCGCTACCGTCTGACGTCAGCCCTCAGCGCCGGGCTGACGGTACTTCGCGTTGCTCGGAGAGTGGATGACCAGCCCCATGCCGAGACTCACCGCGAGGATGCCGCCGGCGAAGACGGCGCCCTGCCACGCGGGCAGCTCATGCGCGATTCCGAGCAGCACGATTCCGCCGAGGAACAGCACGAGGAACACGATGAACTTGAACATGAGAAGCCTCCCGGGTGGTACTCAACGAGCCTACCTGGTTCGGGCGCGGTCAGCGAAGCAGCACGAGCATGACGCGCGCCTCGCCGTGCGCGATGACGGCGTGCGGCACGTTCGCCGCCATGTGCACCAGTCCGCCCGGCTCGAGGACGACCTCGCGATCGGATGCCGTCACCGTCACCGTCCCGCTCACCGCCTGGATGAGGATCGGGACGGGCGCGCGGTGCTCGCGCAGCTCCTCGCCGGCGTCGAAGGCGAGCTGCATGATGCGGGCTCCGGGAGCGTCCAGCATCCGCTTCGGGGCGACCCGGCCGGGGACGATCGGATGCTCCGCGGTGAACTCCGCGACGCTCGTGGCCACCACGGTGAACTCGCTGTCGGTCGTCATCGCCGCCTCCTTCGCCGTCTGTCGCGAGCCTACTCTCACAGCTCGCCGGGGCGCATGGCCTGTTCGTCGATGGCGCGGATGATGCGCTGGCCCGCCGTGTTCAGGGGCGGTTCGGCATCCGCCTGCCTCGCGCGCCGGGGCTTGTAGACGACGAGCGCATGGAAGAGGAACCGGGCGAGAAAGGCCGCCACGAGCGAGAGGGCCGCGGCGAGGATGACCGGGAGATGCCACGTCTCGACCATGAGCGCCAGCAGCGGGATCCGCAGCGCCGCCTCGACGTTGTTGAAGGTGAACGAGGCGAGGAATCGGGCGCGCAGCCCCGCGGCCCGGGCGCGCATGTCATGGAAAACGAAGCGCTCCTGGAGCAGGAAGTTGCCGATGATCGTCACCTCGGCGCCGACGATCGCCGCCCAGATGTATCCGACGCCCATCGCGGTCAGCGCCCAGATGATCCCGAGGTTGACGATCGCGCCGAGCAGGCCGATGAGCGCGAAGCCCGACATCTTGCCGAACCTCAGGCGCGTGAGGTGCGCGAGGAAGGTCGCCCCCTGCCGGAAGGTCGCCTTCGACGCCCCATGCCGCCGTTCGCTGAAGGCCATCGGGACCTCGGCGGTGCGCAGTTCGGTGCGCGCGAGGATCTCCAGCAGGATCTTGAAGCCCTGCGGGTGCAGGACCGCCAGATCCAGCCGTCTGCGGTCCACGAGGAAGAACCCGGTCATCGGGTCGCTCGTGCCCGCCAGCCGCAGGGGGAACATCGCCTTCGTCAGCAGGGTCGATGCCCGCGAGATCCCGAAGCGGATGGTGGTGCCCAGTCCCGTCGAGTCTCCGCCGCCGATGTACCGGGAGGCCATCACGATGTCGGCGGTGCCCTGCTCGTAGCGTTCCAGCAAGGCCGGCAGGAGCTCGGGCGGATGCTGCAGATCCCCGTCCATGACGATGCAGACCTCGCCGTTCGCCGCCGCGAGCCCGGCCACGACCGCGCCGCCGAGGCCTCCGACGTTCTGCTCGCGGTGGATCAGACGGACGGGGATCGCGGCGTCCGCGGCAACCCGCTCGATCTCGGCCGGGGTGTCGTCGGTGCTGTCGTCCACGAAGAGGATCTCGGCCTCGCGTCCGGCGAGGACGAGGTCGATGCGGGCGACGAGCTCGGCGATGCTGTCACGCTCGTTGAACGTCGGCACGATGACCGTGACGGCGCCCGCTGGGTTCACGCTTTTCCTCCTGGAGTCCGCACCCGGTCCGGGTGCGGACTCCATCGTTTCACGCCCCGCGCCTGCGAGCCCACTCGGGGTTACGCTGGAGGCATGACGACTCCTGCGGCAGATGCGATCACGATGTTCGGCGCCGAGTGGTGCGGCGATTGCCGACGCACCAAGAAGCAGCTCGACGGGCTGGGCATCGAGTACACCTACATCGACCTGGTGGCCGACCCGGCAGCGGCGGATGTCGCCCGGGAGATCTCGGGCCGCACGAACATCCCCGTCGTGGTGTATCCGGATGCCAGCCACCACGTCGAGCCGTCGAACGCCGACGTCGAGGCGAAGCTGCGGGAGCTCTCGCTGATCTGACGCTCCCTCGCACGCACTCGATACACTGGCGCGATGAGCACTGGCGCCCGATCCGATCGAGCCACCCGGCTGTCCGCCGCGACCATCGCCCGCTACGCGGCAGGTTCTCTCGGCACCGGCGGCTACGCCACGCTGCCGGGCCTGGTGCTGACCTACTTCCTCACCGACAACCTCGGCGTCTCGGTGCTGGCGGCGGGCATCATCGTGTCGGCCTCGAAGGTGTGGGACGTCGTGATCGACCCGTGGATCGGCGCGGCATCCGATCGCCAGCTCGTACGCACGGGATCACGACGCGGCTTCATGGTCGCCGGCGCCCTGGCGCTGCCGGTGCTGTTCGCGCTGACCTTCGCCGTGCCGCCGTCCTTCGGACCTGTCAGCGGCGCGATCTGCGTGCTGCTGGCGTTCCTGGCCACCGCGACGGCGTTCAGCCTCTTCCAGGTGCCCTATGTGGCGCTGCCCGCGGAGCTCACAAGCTCCTACGACGAGCGCACCCGTCTGCTCGGCTGGCGGGTGATCGTGCTCACAGCGGCGATTCTGCTGTTCGGCGCGGGAGGTCCGGCGCTGCGACGCACGACCGGCGACCCGGTCACCGGCTACCTCGTCATGGGGATCGTCGCAGGGCTGGTGATCGGCCTCGGGATGCTGCTGGCCGCGCGCACCGCCGACACGGCCGCCGAGCGCACAGCCGCCGCCGAGCGCCTGGCCGCCGCCGCGCCGAGCCTGCGCGAGCAGTACGCGGCGGGGTTCGGCGCCCTGCGCCGCAGCGTGCCGTTCCGCGCGCTGCTGTCCACGTTCATGCTGCAGGCGCTGGCGACGGGCATGATGCTCGCCGCCGCTCAGTACATGGCGACCTGGGTGCTGCGGTCAGAGGCGGCGGTGGAGTTCCTCTTCGCCGCGCTCGTGGCCCCGGCCCTGCTGGCGACGCCGGCCTGGGGCGCCCTGGCCGGGCGCATCGGCAAGGAGCGCGCCTTCGTCGCCGCGAGTGCGGTGTTCCTCGTGGCATCCGTCTCGATCATCGGCGCGGTCTGGATACCCGGCGCCTGGATCTACGCCTCGGTCGGTCTCGCCGGCGTCGCCTACGCCGGCATGCAGGCGCTGCCGATGGCGATGCTCCCCGATGTGATCTCGCACGACGAGCGCTCGCACGGCGCGGGCCGGGCGGGCACCTTCACGGGCGTGTGGACGGCGGGCGAGACCACGGGTTTCGCGTTCGGGGCGGCCGGGGTGGCGCTGGTGCTGTGGCTGACGGGCTATGTCTCGCGCGTCGCCGGAGCAGAGGGCGTCGTGCAGCCCGATTCGGCGATCGCCGGGATCGTGGTGAGCTTCAGCCTGGTGCCGGCGGCGCTCATGGCGGTGAGCCTGCTCACCCTGCGCGGCTACCGCCTCCGCCGCGCCGACATCGAGGGCTCGGCGTGACCATGTGTCTCGCCGGTGAGAGATCCCGATATGCCTGAGAAACCCTGCGCTGCGAGGTTTCTCGCGCGGATTCGGATTCATCACGGGGAGTGAGCGCGCGTAGGCTGAAAGACCCATCGAAGGAGGCGACGATGACTCCCGCCGCGAAGGCAGACACCGCGAAGAAGAAGCCCGCGCCCAAGGCGGCGCAGAAGAAGGCGGATGCCGCATCCGATTCCGTCCACGCCGCCCTCGATCAGGCGATCGTCGAGCTCGCCGCCGGCGAGCGCACCTGGCGCACCCTCACCGTGGCGCAGCGCACGACGCTGCTGAAGGCCGTGCGCACGAACGTCGCCGCGGTGGCCGAGGACTGGGCGGACACGGCCGCCGACTCGAAAGGACTGAGCGCCGAGCACCCGCTGCGCGGCGAGGAGTGGATGAGCGGGCCCTACGCGGTCCTCGGCGCCCTCGACGCCTACATCGAGACGCTGACGCGCATCGCGCACGGGCGCAATCCGCTCGAGGGCATCAAGGTCGACCGCGCGCCCGGTGGGCGCATCCGCGTGCACGCCTTTCCGGTCACCTCCGACGACAAGCTCCTGCTCGCCGGCTTCAGCGGCGAGGTGTGGCTGGAGCCGGGCATCACCCCGGGCACCGCGCGGGCGAAGGCCGGTCTCGGGCAGCGCACCCCCGCGGCATCCGGAGGGGTCGGCCTCGTGCTGGGCGCGGGGAACATCACCTCGATCCCCGTGCTCGACGTCCTCTACGAGCTGCTCGCGAACAACCGGGTCGCCCTGCTGAAGCTGAACCCGACGCAGGATGCGCTCAGGACCGTCTTCGAGCGGGCCCTCGCTCCGCTCATCGCACCCGGCCTGGTCAGGATCGCCTGCGGCGACGGCGCCGTGGGGGCATACCTCACCGCGCACAAGGGCTTCTCGCACGTGCACATCACCGGGTCGGAGGCGACGTTCAACGCGATCGTGTGGGGGCCGGAGAAGGGCGCCGGCTCCGCCGCGACGAAGAAGCGCCGCAGCGAGGGCCGCCCACGCCTGGGCAAGCCGATCACGGCAGAGCTCGGCGGCGTCTCGCCGATCATCGTGGTGCCGGGCGAGTGGACCCAGGCCGATCTCGACTACCAGGCCGAGCACGTCGCGACCATGCGTCTGCAGAACTGCGGCCACAACTGCATCGCCGGCCAGGTGGTGATCGTGTCGGCCGAGTGGCCGCAGCGCGAGGCGTTCCTCGCCGCGCTCCGCAGCGCCTATGCGAAAGCCCCGGAGCGACCGATCTGGTACCCCGGCTCCCCCGATCGGATGGCGCAGGCCGCCGCTGCCTATCCCGAGGCGCTGGAGCTGGCCGATCGCCTGTTCATCGAAGTGGACGAGGCGGATGCCGCAGACCTCCAGACCACCGAGTACTTCGCGCCCGTGCTGGGTGTGGTCTCGCTCCCCGGCCTCGGACAGACCTTCCTCGATGCCGCCGTCGAGCACGCGAACGAGAAGCTGCACGGCACTCTCGGAGCGAACCTGCTCATCGACCCTGACACCGAGAAGCAGCTCGGCACGGGTCTGGAGCGCGCGATCACGCAACTGCGCTACGGCTCGATCGCCGTGAACACCTGGACGGCGCTCGGCTTCATCGTGCCGACGCTGACCTGGGGCGCCTTCCCCGGGAACACCCTGGGCGAGGTCGGCAGCGGCATCGGCATCGTGCACAACGCCCTGCTCCTGGACGGCGTCGAACGCTCCGTGGTGCGCGGCCCCTTCCGCGAGTTCCCCCGATCGCTGACCGGCGGAAGGCAGACGATCCTGCCCAAGCCCCCCTGGTTCGTGACCTCGCGCACGGGTGCGGCGGTCAGCGAGGGCCTCACGCGATTCCGGGCGGACCGCAGCATCCCGGGCCTGCTGGGGACCCTCGCGCTGGCGATGCGCGCCTGAGCGCCATCGCGGTCTTACCGCGCCCACTGCGCACCCGACCGCCCAGTGAGCATCGGATCTGCGTGATTCTGATGCTCACTGGGCGGTCGGGTGCTCACTCGGCGATCAGGGGCGGCGGGCGCCCTGAGGTCAGCCGAGATCGGTTATGGACGTCTTGCCCTTGCGACGACTGAGGGACTCGAGCACGACGACCGTCGTGCCCATGAGGATCACCGCGACCACACCGTATGCAGCCGTCTCCTTGGACATACCCGCCTGCCAGAGCTGGAAGGCGGTGACCGAGTACAGCTCGCTGCCGACGGGATGCAGCATCAGAGACGCCGGAAGCTCACGGAACGTCCGCAGGAAGATGTACACGGCGCCGACGAGGAGCATCGGCAGGAGGATGGGCAGTGTGATCTGACGCATCGTCTGCCACCAGGTCGATCCCGACATCGCGCCGGCCTCTTCGAGATCGGTGTGCAGCTGTGTGAACCCGGCGAACGTGATCCGCACGCCGAACGGGATGAACAGAGTCACGTAGGCGATGATGAGCATGATCATCGTGCCGTAGATCGGAACGCTGGACGGGTACGCCGTGTACAGCCAGATGAGCGCGATCGCCAGGACGAGACCGGGGATGGCGATGGGCGCGAAGGAGGTCATGTCCAGCAGACGACTGGCGCGGGACTTGCTGCGCACCACGATCCAGCCGATGATGAGTGCGAGCGCCATCACGAGCACCGCGGTGACGACCCCGAGCCACGCGCTGTTGATGAGACCGGATACCGTTCCGGGTGTGCGGGGCAGGGCGACATAGGTGTCGAAGGTGATCTGCCCGATCGCCCGGAACGAGAACGCCTGGCTGTAGGGCATCAGCGAGATCCAGACGAGCATGAGAAGCGGGAGGACGAAGAGCACGAACATTCCTCCGCCGAGCAAGGCCGTGACGGGTGCCCGCCAGGCTCGCAGACGGATCATCGCGGGGCGGTAGCCCTTGCCGCGGACGGTGACGTAGCGCTCGCTCGCGCCGAGCAGACGCCGGTACAGCATGAGCAGCAGCAGAGTGATGACGAGAAGGATCACGCCATAGACGCTGGCGCGGTGGATGTCGGATGGCGTGCGGGCGGCGGCGATGTAGATCTCGCTGGCGAAGACGTTCACACGAGCGGGGAGGCCGACCAGGAGAGGCACTGCGACATCCTCGAGGGAGGCGATGACCGAGACGATGAAGGATGCGAGCAGAGCCGGCCGCACGAGGGGGATCGTGATCGTCATGATCGCGCGGATGGGAGAAGCGCCGCACACTCCGGCGGCCTCCTCGAGCGAGGGGTCCATGGAACGGAATGCCGGCCACAGCCAGATGACGACGAGCGGCACGTCCAGCAGCGCCTTGATCCAGATCATCCCTGGGAAGGAGTAGGCATTGAAGATGCCGCCTTCGAGCCCTGGGATCCAGGAGACCATGGAATTGAAGAGGCCGATGTTGGAATCGAGCAGGAAGATCCATCCGATCGTGGTGAGGACCGTGGGAAGGATCAGCGGCACGAGGGCCAGCGCGAGGAACAGCCCCTTCAGACCGACGTCCGTACGCTGGAGCAGCACCGCGATGACCACGCCGAACACGACAGAGAGCACCGAGGAGACGAGAGCGTATATGGCGGAGTTCGCCAGTAGCCCGTATGTCCCCGGATCGGTGAGGACGTCGATGTAGGTGCCGATCGTCAGCTCGCCCTTGCCCCCGGGGCGCCCGTCGAAGACCGAGCCGTAGAGCAGGAAGAACATCGGGACGACGACGAGGTACAGGACCACCGCCGTCGCGCCGATGATGATCAGAACACGCGTGGCGTCGTTCCTCAGGCCGTTCAGGCCGAATCGCGTGAACCGCATTTTCTACCTCTTCTGTTGGGCCGTGCGGATGCGACGGCCGGTCGGGTTGCGCCGGCGGAGCTCATGTGAAGCGGATCTCATGAGCTCCGCCGGCATCCGCCTGGGTCAGCGGAACAGATCGATGAAGATGTTGGCGAAGCGGTTGGCATCGCCCTGGAGCGAGTCGACGTCGTATGTCGCCAGCTCGACCCCCTCGAACAGACCCTGATGGATGTAGTCGTGGTTGGGGTTGACTCCGCCGATCGGGATGTCGTTGTACAGCGCGTGGGCCCCGTCTTCGGAGAGCAGCCAGTCGACGACGAGCGCGGCACCGTAGGGGTTGGGCGCGTTGTTCGAGATCGACGAGTACTGCAGCTGCCGGAACACCGGTTCGACGATCTGGTATCCGATCGGAGCCCCGTCGTTCTGGAAGTTGATCAGGAAGTCGACCGGAGTGTCGTAGCCGATCGCCACCTGTCCGCTCACCAGTGCGTCCCACATCGCCGGGTTGCTCTCGAACAGACGTGGATTCTGCGCGGCGAGCGCCTCGAGGATCTCCATTCCCTCGTCCTCACCGTAGTGCGCGAGCATCGCGGCGACCCAGCGGGTGGCACCGCCCACGTCGGTGCGCGCGACCTGGCCGCTCAGGCTCGTATCGGCGGCCAGCTCCTCCCAGGTACCGGGGAGATCGCGATCGACGAGATCGGTGTTGTACCCCATCACGTAGTAGATCTGCGTGTTCGCCACGTAGTACCCGTCTGCGTCCTTGAGGGCGGGGTCGATCGCCTCCTTCAGGGGGGACCTGTAGGCGGCGAGCACCTCCTCCTCGACGAAGGTCGCCGTCGCGGCCGCGTCCATCTGCACCAGACTCGCCACGGCGGATCCTCCGGCGGACTCCGCGAGGAATCGTTCGAGGGCCTCGCCCGGGGGCTGATGCATGAACTCGATGTCGAGATCGGGGTAGTCCTGGTCGATCTTGGCGTTCATCGCGTCCACGAGCACGCGATTCTGGGTCGTGTAGATCACCGTCTGCCCGTTCCCGGCGGCATGCTCGACGAGGAACTGCTCGCGCTCGGCATCGTCGGTGATCGCGCTGATCTCGTCCAGGATCGCCTGGACGCTGTCCGGTTCGGCCGGCCCCTCTCCTGAAGGCGGCGTATCTGCGTCGCTCGTGCACGCGGTCATGGTCAGCGACGCCGCGAGTACGAGTCCGGTACCGTAAATTGCCCTACGACTTCTCATGGTTCTGTCCTTACTGTGTTTCGTGGCAGGGAGCCGGCGGATGCGTGGCTCCGAGTGCAGCGGGACCGCCTGCACATGATGTCCGGTCGGCGAACCGCCCGGTGCGCCTAGCGCGGACGGCGATCGACGACGATCTCGCCGTCCTGGATGACGAGCAGGATGTTCTCCTCCGGGTTCTGCAGTACCGTGATGTCCTCGAGCGGATTTCCCTTGACGACGATCACGTCGGCGAGCTTGCCGGCCTCGAGCGTCCCGAGGTCATGGGATCGCTGGAGGACCTCGGCCGCCGTCCGCGTCGCCGAGGTGAGCGCCTCCTCCGGGGTCATGCCGAGCGTCACATAGAGCTCGAGCTCCTCGGGGGTGCGGCCGTCGCCGCTCTCATAGGCGATGTCGGTCCCGCAGGCGATCTTCACTCCGGCCGCATGCGCAGCCTGGAAGGACTCGTAGCAGCCCGGCTGGACCTTGCGGATCTTCTCCGCAGCCCAGGGCGGGGCACCCATGCGTCCCACCCGCTCGATGTTCGCCTCGCTGTGGAGCAGGAGCGTCGGCACCAGCGCGATGCCCTGCTCGACCATTCCGGCGATGATGTCATCATCGAGATCGACCGAGTGCTCCAGGGAGCTCGTTCCCGCTTCCACCGCCATCCGGGCCGACTCCGTGGTGTAGGCGTGACAAGCCACCGGTCTCCCGTAGGCGCGGCCCTCATCGATGATCGCGTCGAGCTCTTCCCTCGTGATGAGGCGACGATCCATCCTCTCGTTCCACGGGCGCCCCGTGCCCACGCCTCCGGAGACGTCGACCTTGAGCAGGTCTGCGCCGTCGTAGAAGTGCTGGCGTGCGAGCTTGCGCATCTCCCAGGGGCCGTCGGCGAGATACGGCCCGGCTCCACGGCGGCCGTAGTCCATCACGGGGTGGAGATGGGAGTTCGTCGTTGTGGTGACACCGGCGACGACCAGTCGGGAGCCCTCGATCATCCGGTCGTTGACACCGTCGCGAAGCGCAGCCATCGCGATGGTGGACATGCCGGCCATGTCGCGGATCGTCGTCACGCCGGCTCTGAGGTTGTTCCGCATCCTCTTCGCGGCGTGGAGCATCCGGTACTCGAGACTGCGCGAGAACGCGGCGAACTTCTCGTGCAGCCTCGTCGGATAGTCCGTCGAGCTGTAGAGGGAGATGTGGCCGTGGACGTCGATGATGCCGGGCATGACCGTGTACCCGGTGACGTCGATCGTCTGCGCGGTCTGCGCGACCTGATCGATCGGGTCATCCGCGGAAGAGACGGAGGATATCCGCTGACCGGCGATGGCCAGCCTGCCCTCGTCGATCGGCGCTGCACCGGTCGCATCCCAGATGCGACCCCCCTTGAGGATGAGTGTGGATTCGGAAGACACTGTCGTTCTCCTTTGTTCTCTTCGGACCTGGATGTCGGATGCGGGGTCAGGGGCGGGGCAGACAGAGCGCGTCGGCGATCGACACGGTGATCTCGCCATCGAGTCGCTCCGCGATGTACGTCGCCTCACGTCCGAAGGCGGGTACCCGGCCGTGGAGGACGACCTCGCCCACCTCGAGGAACCACTCGAGTTCGTGGCCCAGGAAGACGACCCGGGAGACCGTCCCGGTGACGGTGGAGAGCGCCGCGGACCCGGCCGACTGGCCGCCCGCCGTCATCGGGTGGATCTCATCGGGACGGACGTAGACCCACACCGCGTCTCCCCGATCCAGCGGACGGGGGGAACGACAGGCGAAGACGCCGACGACCGTCTCGATATCCGCCCCGTCCGTCCGAGCCTCCTTTACGGTCCCCTCGATCCGGGAGGTGGATCCGAGGAACTCGGCGCCGAATGTGGAGTTCGGGGAGCGGTAGAGGTCGATCGGGGAGCCGAGCTCGCGCAGCTCCCCCAGTTGCATGAGCGCGACCCGGTCGGAGAGTGAGTAGGCTTCCTGCTGGTCGTGCGTGACGTAGATCGTCGTCAGGCCGAGCCTGCTCTGCAGGTCCTTCAGCTCGAGGCGCATCTGGTCGCGCAGCTTGGCATCGAGGTTGCTGAGCGGCTCATCCAGCAGCAGCACCTCAGGGTTCTGCACGATCGCACGGGCGAGCGCCACACGCTGCTGCTCTCCGCCGCTGAGCATCGTGGCGTACCGGCTCGCATGGCGCTCCATGCCGACCAGCCGGAGGGCTTCCATGGCCGCCTTCGTGATCTCGCCCCGTGACATCCTCTGGGATCGATGAACCTGACGCAGAGGGTACTCGACATTGCGCAGCGCAGTCATATGCGGCCAGATCGCGTAGCTCTGGAACACCATCCCGATGGGGCGCCGATGCGAAGGGCGGTTCACGTTCGCGGAACTCGAGTAGACGACCTCGTCGCCCAGCTGGATCTCACCCTCGTCGGGCTGCTCGAGCCCTGCGATGCACCGGAGCAGGGTCGTCTTTCCGCATCCGCTCGGGCCGAGAAGAGTGAAGAAGCTGCCGGTCTCGATATCCAGCGAGACCCCCTTCACCGAGGCTGAGGCGTTGCCCGAGTACGTCTTCTTGATGTTGCTGACACGGATCACAGGATCACCTTTTCTCAGAGGGGCGGGTTACGAGGACCTCGCTGAGCGGAACTCGACGCAGTCGTCGAGGCTCCGATCGAGCAGGGTCTTTCTGACGCGACGGCTCGGGGTCAACTCGAAGGAGTCCACGATCTTCGCATAGCGGGGCTGATAGAGCGTGGGCAGACGTTCCGCCGCCCAATGGGCGAGGCGGGGGATGTCGATGGCACGACCCTCCGTCGGCTGAAGGAAGAGCAGGAGATCCTGCTCTCCGTATTCCGAGTCGACGCCGACCACAGCGCTCTTGCCCACATCAGGGTGTGTGTCGAAGGTCGACTCGATCTGCCACGCCGACAGGTTCTCCCCCCGGACCCGGATGCCGTCGGCGACTCTCCCGATGAAATGCATCTCGCCGCACTCCCCGGTCCTCGCAAGATCGCCGGTCCGCCACCATGATCCGTCCGTCGCCGCCGCCGTCGCGGCGGGGTTGCGCCAGTATCCCGGTGTGACCAGGCCCTCCACACGAGGGCGCACCTGCAGCTCGCCGACGGATGCACGATCGGAAGGATCGACGCGGATCTCGAACCAGGGCACGGGCTGGCCGACGCCGTGCTCCGGCCCGATGGTGTTGACGGTGACGATGCTCGACGTCTCGGTGGCTCCGTAGCACTCGTGGAGCGCGACGCCGAATCGGCGCTCGCATTCCGCCCAAATCTCCGGTGTCGCTCCTGCCCCCCAGCCGATGCGTGCGGCGTGCGATCGCTCAGCAGGCGACGGCGGCTCCTTCAGGAGCATCTGCAGGATGCCGCCGAGGTAGTGGAAATGCGTGGCACCGCTTGCAGCCAGATCCGACCAGAAGCTGCGTCGGTCGAAAGCGGGGCCCAGCGCCAAGGAGACCTCTGCGGCGAACGGGAGAAGCAGGACCTGCGCGCCGCCGATGTGGTGGATCGGCTCCCAGATGTAGAACACGTCACCCGGACGGCACTCCGTCACCCGCAGACAGCCCGCGACGGAGGCGAGCAGCAGGGCATCCGTCACCATCACGCCTTTCGGCGCCCCGGTCGTCCCGGATGTGTACATGACCGCACGGAGACCATCAGGATGATCCGATACGTCATCGGAGTGGTCGAGCGCGATCACCTCGACACCCTGCTCGAGGATCCGACCGAGCCAACGCGGCTCGACGGCGGGTTCGATCTCGCCGCAGCTCGACACGAACGCTCCTGTCAGTGACCCCTCTCCGATGAGAGCATACGCGGGTCGGCAGTCCGAGAGCACGTGCGTGAGCGGCACCCCGCGCAGACGCGGGTTCAGAGGCAGCCAGACGGCATCCACGCTGAAGAGGGCGAGAATCGCCACGACATGGTCGATCGAGTTCGACATCCCGACCGCGACACGGTCGCCCGCGCCGACCCCGTACGCGCGCAGTTCGGTGGCCGTCTCGTCCACCAGCCGGCAGACCTCGCCGATGGTGTACACGGTCCCATCCTGAAGACGGGCGTAGGTCGCTTCGGGGCGTTGGGCGGCGGCATGCTCCAGCAGCGTCCCCACGCGTCGCGCCGCGAGGAGCAGCTCGCTCTCCTCGTCGCGGAGGCCCGCTCCGGCGTCTCGGTCCAGTCCTGTGTCGCTCATGACCCCGCGAAGAACCTCTCCACCGACTGCGTCGGCTCCTCATCCTGCCAAGCGGCCTCGTCGATGGCGCGCGCGCGGGCGAACGCATCTTCAAGACCGGGCCAGATGCTGTCCTTGATGTTCTTCTTCGTCTTCTGGAAGGCCGACCGGGGCATGGCCGCCAGTTCGGCCGCAAGCGCCACGGCGCGATCGAGCACCTGGTCGGCGTCGACGAGCTCCTGCACGAGACCGATACGGTGCGACTCCTCTCCGCTCAGAAGCCGGCCGGTGAGCATGAGGTCCACTGCCCTCGTGTACCCGAGCGCACGTTCGGTGAGGAAATAGCCCGTGACACTCGGAATCCCGTTCTTGACCTCTGGCTGCCCGATCCTCGCATCGTCGTGCGTCACGCGAAGGTCGCACATGAGTGTGAACTGGTAACCGGATCCCACGGCGATGCCACGGATCGCAGCGACCACCGGCTTGCGCGCCCCGAGCGGAGCCTCGTAGAGGTCCATCAGCCCTTCCAGCCACGGGCCGATGTCCTCCGGCGTGAAGTCGAGCGTCTCCTTCAGATCCTGCCCTGCGCAGAAGGCACGATCCCCGGAGCCGGTGATGACGATGGCGTCCACATCGGCAGAACCGTCGCATCGACGGATCTGCCGAGCGAGCTCGGCCTGCATCCGTCGATCCCAAGCGTTGAGCTTCGCAGGGTTGTCTATCGCCAGCACAGCGATGCGATCCCGTACACTTGCGTGAATCGTTCCCATGGGCCTCTGAGATCCTCTCCTATCGGTGGACTGGCGTCGGCGAACGCGCCGCAGCGCACAGCAGTAGAAGCCCATCCGGACTCTGACGACGGTGTGAATATGCGGGGCGGGGAGTTCAACGACCCTGTCTGAGTTCAGGCTAGATCGCCGCCAGAATCGCGTCCAATGCCTGTATCCGTCGCATTGATAACCTCACCGATGCGACGGCTCCGCCCACGATGCTGGTGGATACAGTGGAGTCGTGCACGCGGATATCAACCTCAGGACCCTTCGCGCCTTCGTCGTGCTCGCCGAGGAACTCCACTTCGGGCGCACGGCCGCCCGTCTGCACGTGACCCAGCCGGCCTTGACCCGCACGATTCAGGCTCTCGAGACCGCGCTCGGCGTGCAGCTGGTCGATCGATCCACTCGACAGGTCCAGCTGACGCTGGCCGGCAATGCGCTCAACGTCGATGCGAGGAGGCTGCTGTCCGACGTGCAGATGATGCAGGAGAGAGTGCGTGCGGCAGCCGAAGGACGACACCGCACGGTGCGGCTCGGAGTCATCGAAAGCGCGAGCATGACGAGGATGCCATCCGTTCTCTCGGAGTTCCGTCAGAGGTACCCGCAGGTCCATCTGCTCATCCACGACCTCCACTCGGTGGAGCAGCTGCGGCGCATCAAGGACCATGAACTGGACTGGGGCGTCGTGCGAGGACTGGTCAGCGACCCCGACTTCGAATCCGCCATCGCGTACGACGATCCTCTCGTCGCGGCTGTGCCCGAGAACGCCTTCGCAGGCACCTCCCGCATCGATCTGCGCGAGCTCGAGGACGAGTCGCTCGTCCTCTACGACCGGAGTCTCGGCACCGCGTTCATGTCCGCCGTCGGCGCGGCCTGCGCGCAAGTCGGATTCACCCCGCGGGTCACGATGAACGCGACGAGCACTCCGATGCTGCTCTCGATCGTGTCGGAAGGGTCCGGGATCGGCATCGTGTCCGAAGCAGTCGCAGCCACGGGTGCAGAGGGCATCCGGTTCCTCAGGATCGAGAATCCGACCATCAGCGCCCCGATACTGCTGGTCTGGCGCAGAGGCGAGTCTTCGCCGGAGGTGGAGGCTCTCCTGGAGATCCTGCGGGACAGCACCTACCGCGGCATCTCATAGAGATCGGGCGGCTCAGGCTAGAGCTCGCCCGCCGGCACGGCGAACGTGTCGCACTCCCAGACGCCGTCCTGGTAGCCGCGGGCGAACCAGTACTGCCGCTGGTCGCTGGAGCCGTGCGTCCAGCTCTCGGGGTTGACGTGACCGGACTGCGACTGGATGTGATCGTCGCCGACGGTGGCGGCGGCGTTCAGGGCGTCCACGAGCTGCTGCTCCGTCGGCGCCTCGAAATAGGCCACGCCGTTGGCGTCGGTCTGCTCGGTCATCGCCCTCACCCAGGCGCCCGCATAGCAGTCGGCCTGCAGCTCCATGCGCACCCCGTTGCTGCTGGGCCCGGAGCCGTTGTTGGGGTACTCGCTCATCGTGCCGGTGATGTTCTGCACGTGGTGGCCGTACTCGTGGGCCAGCACGTACAGCTGGGAGAGCTCGCCGGCGGATGCGCCGAACTGCTGCCGCAGCAGACCGAAGAAGGTGGGATCGATGTAGACGCCCTCGTCCGCGGGGCAGTAGAACGGTCCGACCGCGTTGGAGGCGGTGCCGCAGGGCGTGGCGGTGGAGCCTTCGATGACCGTGAGCGTCGGCTCGCGGTAGCCTTCGACCCGCTCCTGCCAGAACTTGTCGATGCTGAGGGATGCCGCCGCGATCCGGCACGCATCGTTCTCGTTCGCGTCAGCGCCGGTCTTGCAGTCGGCGATGCCGGATGCCGGAGCCTCCTGGCCCTGCTCGCCGCCCCCGAGCACCTGATCGACGAGCGGGGCGAAGTCTCCGAGCCCGAACAGGTTCATCAGCAGCACGACGATCACGCCGGCGCCGACGACCCCGCCACCGGCGATGGCCGTGTTGCGCCCACGGTGCCGTGCCCTGTTGTCGCTGACATCCGCGTTCGGATTGAAGGTCATGCAGAAAGGCTACTCCTCCCCTCTCCGCGAACGCAGAGGAGAGGATGCGGGCGTAGGCTCGGGTCATGGCGACAACTGTCACGATCACGGGGGCCGGCGGGCAGATCGGCTACGCGCTGCTGTTCCGCATCGCTGCCGGCGACATGCTCGGGCCGGACGAGCGGGTGCGGCTGCGGCTCCTGGAGATCCCGCAGGGGCTGAAGGGTGCCGAAGGCGCGGCCCTCGAGCTGCAGGACGGCGCCTTCCCGCTGCTGGAGCACATCGAGGTCACCGACGACCCCGCGGTCGGATTCGACGGATGCCAGCACGCGCTCCTCGTGGGCGCACGCCCGCGCGGGCCGGGCATGGAGCGCGGCGATCTGCTCGCCGCCAACGCCGGGATCTTCGGCCCGCAGGGGGAGGCGATCGCGGCGCATGCGGCATCCGACGTCCGGATCACCGTGGTCGGGAACCCGGCCAACACGAACGCGCTGATCGCGGCTGCCTCCGCCGACGGAGTCCCCGCCGAGCGGTTCGCGGCCCTGACGCGGCTGGACGAGAACCGCGCCCGGGCACAGCTGGCGCTGACGCTGGACGCACCGGTCGCCGGCATCCGCCGTGTGCCGATCTGGGGCAACCATTCGGCGACGCAGTTCCCGGACATCAGCCACGCCACCGTCGATGGCCGCCCGGTCGTCGAGGTGCTCGCCGACCGGGTGGGCGACGTGCGCTCCTGGCTGGAGGAGACCTTCATCCCCCGGGTCGCGGGGCGCGGGGCCGAGATCATCGAGGTGCGCGGTTCGTCGTCGGTGGCATCCGCCGCGAGCGCGACGATCGATCATGTGCGCGACTGGACGCACGGCACGGACGAGTGGACGAGCGCCGCCGTCGTCTCGCACGGCGAGTACGGGGTGCCCGAGGGGTTGGTGTGCTCCTTCCCCGTCCAGGCCGCAGAGGGACGGTGGCGGATCGTCGAGGGCCTCCCGCTCGACGAGTGGTCGCGTGCCCGCATCGACGCCTCGGTGGCCGAGCTCATCGCCGAGCGTGACGCCGTGCGCGCCCTCGGCGCCCTCTGACAGGCCCCGCTCCCCGCTCCCTTCTAGCCCCAGCCCCAGGCCCAGGCCCAGGCCCGCGAGACTACATATCCGGGGCGAGACAGCAGCCCTCAACTGCTGTCTCGCCCCGGATATGTAGTTTCGCGGTTCATCGGGGGGCAAGGCAGAATAGAGGGACACCACAGGAGGCGCGGATGAGCGGCGAGAACGAGAGTCCCGAGACCAGTCCGCTGCACCTGCCGCACGCGGCGACCGAGTGCCCGAAGTGCTTCGAGGAGCTGCTCAGCGACCGGTTCTGGTGGGCGGCGCGCCCCGACGACTCACGCCTGGTCGGTCTCGTGGTCGCACGCGAGGGCATGCCTCCCGTGGTGCAGCAGCGCGACGACCTGACCCGGTTCGGTGTGCCGATCGAGGGGTTCCGGCATCCGGCGCCCGAGATCCTCGAGACGTGGGAGGCGCGCCTGGGGCGCTTCATCGACACGCTGCAGAAGGGCGACATCCTCGTCGTGGCGAACATCCACGCCCTGGGGCCGGATGCCGACGAGGCCACCCGCACCGTCGCCGAGCTCTCCCGCCGCGGAATCATCGTGAAGGTGCTCAGTCACGACTCCCGCCACCTCGCCAACGCGACCCACTGAGCGTGAGGGCACGCTGAGCGGGGCGACCCGCCGCGCACCCGGCCCGAGAGCACCCATGCGCCGAACACGAAGAGGAGGACCGGCCGCAGCCGATCCTCCTCCGATATGCGCGTGCGGCTCAGCCGCCGGCGAGCTGCGAGTCCAGATCCTGGATCGCACGCATCATGCCCAGGAGCGACTCCGACATGTCGCCGATGCCGTTGATCGCGTTCGACAGCCCCGTCGTCAGCTCCGAGTAGCCTTCGCCGAACTTTCCCGAGGCGTGCTGGGTCTTGAAGTCCTCACCCAGCAGGGTGTCCACCCTGCTC
The DNA here is from genome assembly GCA_964406995.1 of uncultured Microbacterium sp. GTDB lineage: Bacteria > Actinomycetota > Actinomycetes > Actinomycetales > Microbacteriaceae > Microbacterium. Next base: position 8,167 of record CAYOTY010000022.1, on the reverse strand, counting down.
TTGAGCACCTCGAGCTGACCCTGAATGTCCTCGCGAGCCTGCGACAGCGTCCCCGCCACCTGCTCCATCTCCGCATACGACGCACCGAAATCAGCCATCGTCACACCTCCACAAAATCGACCGAACCGGACCACCCCGGCCCGACTACCCCAACGCTAACCCGACTCGCGCACCCCAGTCGATGGGGAGAACTACCCATCGCCGGCCCGGCCACGACCGAGGGCGAGTTCCTCGCGGATCGCACGCGCCTTCCCGGCGCTGAAGTACGCGACGGCGATCAGCTCGTCGAAGAGCGCGCGCATGACGTTCTCGAGGTCTCCCAGCGGTGTGGACAGCCGCACCATCAACACCTGCTTGGTGCCCGGAACCGGGACCCAGTAGTCGGTGATCAGACGCGTGGCCCCGCCCTGCTCGGGATCGATGACCTCCGTGACCTGCGTACGGAGGGCGGGGACGCCGGGACCCGCCACCTCGGCCATCGTGGCATGAGCGACGGGGTCGAGCTGCTTCAGCGCCTCGGCCAGGACTCTCAGCACCTTCTCCGGAGCGGTGCCGATCGCCGGACTCATCCGCAGATCCGCCGGCTCGAACACCGCAAGGGTCACCGGCAGCGGCGTCCCGGGAGCGATCTCCTTCGCGAACATGAGGCTGCGCACCTCGCCTCCTGCGGCCGCCTCCACCGCCGCCTGCAGCTCCCGGCGCATCGTCGCCCGCTCCTGCGCACGGTCGTCGGCAGGGCCCACGGCCTCGCGGGTGATGCGGCGGATCGACTCCTCCGTCGCCCGTCCTCCCGAGAGGTCCACGGAGAACCAGCGGCCGGGCAGGCGGAAGCGCAGCTGCTGCCGCTCCTCGGTCACGGGGCGGACCAGTCGCCGTATCGCGCGCGCATGCTGTAGATGCTGACGGCACCTCCCCGACTGGCCTCCCGGAAGCCCAGCGGCTCCAGCTCGGCCGCGGCAGGCCGCAGATCGACGGCCTCCTGGGTGCCGTCGACATAGGCGTGGAGCTGGATGGTGTTCGGCTCCCAGGGAATCTCGCTCCAGATCGCCTGGACGACCGCATCCAGCTCCGTCGCGGTGAGCGGCTCGGGCGAGGCCGCCTCGATGTACAGCGTCAGCTTCAGCCGGTACTGGAAGCCGTTGAGCGAACGCTCCGGCTCGCCGACCCCGGCCACTCGCGGCACGGCGGTCATGATCGCGCCGGGCGCCTCACCGATGTCCCATTCGGCATCCGAGCCCTGCGAGCCCGCCGGTGTGCATCCCATCAGCACGGCGCCGGCCATCACCGAGAGCGCCGCGACCACAAGCCTTCTTCTCCGCATGCCCACCCGCGCTCATTCGTTCCAGTGATAATACGATACGGCCACGAGGCCGTCGTCGTTGAAGAAGTTCTCCAGACCGGGATGATCGGCCTGGACCTGTGAGATGTGATCCTGCAGGGTTCCCGAGTAGGCCTCCGCGTTGTGGGCGCCGACATCGACGCCCAGCACGGGGTTCGGGGCGGGCGGGTCGACGCTGATGGTCGTCCAGTGCGAACCATGGTCGGGAGCGCCGTTCGACGAGACGAAGCTGTCGAGCTGATGCACCGGATCACCGGTGTGCTGCACCGAGACGACGTCCACGGAGCTCGGGATCGGCATGTGGTCGATGGGCGCGCCCGACACCACGACGGCCTGCCAGCTGTAGTCGGAGTTGTACGCCGCCAGGTGGCCGGCCATGATGCCGCCCTGACTGAAGCCCACGAGCATGACCGGGTCGTCGGGGCCGATCCCCGCCTGCTCCATCATCTGCAGCACGGCCCGCTCGTACTGCGTCTGCAGCGCAGGAGTGAGCATGAGCGCGAGGTTGCTGTCGAGATCGTTGACCGCGCCCTGATCGCCGAAGCGGGAGAGCCACTCCTGCGTGCTCGGCAGGGTCACGGTGTAGTACCAGCCGTCGGGGCCGAGCACCTTGGTGACCTTGACCACGCTCTCATCCGCCAGCCCCAGGCTGTCGACCTCCGCCGTGCCGTCGAGCACCGTCGCCAGGGTGGGATGACCCGGCCGATCGTCGTCGGGGCCCTCCGCGTAGGGGTCGAAGCCGCTCACCTTCGGGGTGGGCGCCAGGACATCGGAGGCGATGCTCCAGATCAAGAAGCCGGCGAAGGCCACGACGACGATCGCCGCGATCCACAGCCCGATCGTGCCGAACAGCGCCCCGATCGCGATCACGAGCAGCAGGATCGCCAGCACTTCGAGGATCGCCACGATCGTCGCCGCGAGCCGCTGGAGGAAGTCGATCACCCCGGCGAGGAAGTCGCCGATCCACTCCCCGATGCCGGCGAGGAAATCGCCGATGCTGGAGAAGAAGTCGCCGAGCCTGTCGCGCCAGCCCTCGTTGGTGGCGTCGATGGCCGAGTCGATCCGGCTGATCGCGTACTCCGCGGCCTCGGTCATGTCGGCCCGGGCCTGCTCGATGCGCCGGAGCGCCTCGTCGATGACCGCCTGCGCGCCGGCCGCCTCGAGCTGGGCGTCGCGCAGCCGGTTCGTCAGCGCCGGACTCGGGTCGTCGGCGGCATTCACCTCCAGCTGCGCGGAGAGCACCTCCATGTCGGCGCGGAAGCGTCGCCGGCGCGCCTCGTCGAGGTCGCCCTGCGCATGATCCGCCGTCGCATGCGCGTGCTCGAGCGCCACGGCGTACTCGGTGACCGCATCCGCGGTGCCCTTGTAGCGGGGGTGGATGCGTTCGAGGTCTCCGGAGAGCTGGTCGTTCTGCTCGTAGAGCGCCTCGACCGCCTGGCCCTCGTCATTGCGGGCGATCGCCCGCAGCTCCCCGATGACGTCGAGGATGACGCCGGCAGAGGCGACGAGGCCCCCGGCGCGCTCGCTGAGCTCTGCGGGGCTGCCCGGAAGCACGCTCATGACTCGTCCTCCGCCATCGCCACGTCGAGGTCGCGGAAGGTGTCGACGATCGCCTGCATGAAGTCGGTCTGCGCGTTCAGGCCGTCACGCAGGTCTCTGCGGGCGATGTCCCACTTGCCCCCGAAGTCGCTGATCTTGTTCGAGAGCCGGGCGTGCCCGGTCGCCGCTCCCAGGCCGTCGGCGATCCGCTCGGCCCGATCGAACTCGCCCGCGAGCCCTCGTGCCTTGGTCGCGGTGGCCTCCAGTCCGTCGAGGTCGATCTTGACATCGCTCATGCCGGACTCCCGTCTGCACCAGGGGGCGAGTCCGCCTTGCGCCCGCGGATCATCTCACCCAGGATCCGGTCGACGGCACGCACCTCGGCGCTCAGCGCTGCCGCATCCTCCGACGATTCCGGGATGCGCACGCGCAGACCGTCCAGCGCGACTCGCAGCTCTTCCTCCGACACGGTGCCCCTCCGTTCTGCTGGCACCACCCTACGGACAGTCCCCGGCACCGTCGATGGGGAGGACTCCCCATGCGCCTCGTCGGCACGGACGGCGTCGGCACGGACGAGCGGATGCGCGGGAACCGACGTGACCGCGACTCAGGCGTTCGCGGGCGAATCGTGCTCGCCGCGCACCACCGGCGCCAGGGTCGAGGCCACGCGCCCCAGTGGCGCCAGGCGCGCGCGGGCTGCTTCCTCGCCGGTGATCTTTCCCTCTTCGACGAGCTGGGCCACGGCGGCGTCGAGGTCTGCGCGCAGGGCGCTCTGCCGCTCCAGGTCCAGCCGGCCCACCAGTTCGTCGATGCGGCGCCAGTGCGCGTGGTCGCCGAGGATCGTCGGACGCCCCGCCCGCGTGAAGAAGAGGATCGCGCCCATCACCGCGTCGGCGGCGACGACCCAGACCCACTCCGGATCGCGCGCCTCGCTCCGCGAGAGCAGCCCGAAGACGATGAGCGCGAGCGCCACGGAGGAGAAGACCATGTGGATGGCCGCCACCGCACGCAGCCCTCGATAGGAGGCGACGGAGCGCGAGATCAGCGACTCCGCCGCCGAGATGAGCATGCACAGCAGCCCGATCCCGGCGAAGAGTCCCATCTGGCCGACCGGCACGGGCTGGTCGATATGGCGCAGCAGCCAGGATCCGCCGATGCCGAGAGCGAAGAACGGGGCGATGATCCCTGCGAGGACGACGACGCCTCGCAGCAGGGCGACGGGCAGGAGCAGCCAGCGCCATCCCCGGGGAGGCCCCTGGAACATCACCAGCGCCTCCGGCGAGGCGACCGGCGCCATCGCCTCGCGCACCTCTGGCGCTGCGGAGAGGGCGGATGCCTCCAGCCTCCACCACTGGGCCTGACCCCAGGGCGCATCCTGCGCGCTCTGGACGAAGGCGACGGCCGAGGGCGCGGGCCTCACCTCGTCCACTCGTCGTCCTCCCTCTCCAGCGGCGGGAGGACCGAGGTCCCGCGTGCCAGCGGCAGGGAGCCGTCCTCGTTCTCGACGACCGTCGTCCGCAGCAGTTCGTCCACCAGCGGCAGGAGCGCGCCGAGGGCGCGAGCGGGAACCGGCCCGAGCACGCCGAGCAGGGTGCAGTCCTGCACGCTGAACACCCAGAGGGCGGATGCCGTCTGCTCGCCGTCCGGGGTCGGGGACAGCACCGAGACGGCGATGCCGCGCCCGAGCGCCTCGGTCTCGAAGGGGCGGCTCTGCGCGAGCGCCCCGGGAGGCTCGAGCACGACGCTCTGATCCTGCGGGCTCATCGGTCCCTCGTAGAGCACGAAGCGCGCGATCGAGATGAGCCCTGTCAGCGGGTCGCGCACGACCGCGCTCGCGGAGGCGTCCGGGCGCTGGGCGGCATGGACCTGACGGAGCACGTCGGCGACGGCCTCCCGCTCGGCCGGGGTCCCCTCGTCCAGAAAGCCCTCGGCCGTCGCCGCCGCCCACCCGCCGACCGCGTCGGCGGGCGCATCAACAGCCGGCAGCCCTGCGGCGTAACCCGCATCCGGCTCGAATCGCACCACGGTCACGATCTCACCCACTGGAAGGTCGAGATGTGCGCGTCCAGGAGCGCAGCGATGCGTGACACGGTCAGATCGTCCTCTCCCGCGTCCGGCGGATGGCTCAGCGAGGCGACGAACTGCACCGCGCGGGAACGCTTCGTCTCCGGCACCGGGATGAGGTAGATCAGGGCTGTGACCCCGATCTTCTCGCCCCCGATCGTCTGCGTCTTCGTGCGCGACCAGCGCACGATCTGCCGGGACTCGCCGAGCGGGACGGCACCGTGGTCGCGGATCGCCTGCCGGACGATCTCGTCGAGCGAGGCCTCCGCTGTGCTCTCCCGGATGCTTCCGACAACGCTCGCCGGAAGGAAAGCCCACTCCGGGGCGCCCTCGCCGGCCATCAGCACGGTGAACGCCTTCCCCTCACGGAGCTTGGTGAAGGCGTCGCGCACGAGGGGACGCAGCTGACCGAGCAGATCCGGCCGGTGCACCTCGGCGAGTCGGCGCGTGGCGGCCGCCAGCAGCTCGGATTCTGCGTCATCGCTGGGAGAGGTCGCCTTCCACCCCTCGGGGAGGATCATGCGGAATCTCGGTCCGTCTACCTCGCCGAGCAGTTCGGCCCGCAGTGTCATCGATATCCTTCTCTCGGTGCCGACCGGTCCGGATCAGCCACCTGTCGCCCAGTCGTACACGATCGTTCCCGCGTCATACACGTCATAGGGAAGCTTATAGAGGTTGTTGTGGAAGGTGCCCCAGACATCGACCGCGTGCCAGATCTGCTCGCCCATGCCGGTGAGCCCCTCCATCACCTCGTCGCCGTGTCCGGTGGCGAACTCGACGAAGTTGGTCACATAGCCCGCGCTCGGCGCCGACCGCATCACGCCGAGGAAGGACTGTCCGGGCTTGAACAGCGCGCTGATGCCGCTGCCCCACCTCGCCGCGTCGGCACCGAAGCTGAGCATGTCGTCGCCGAAGCCGGCCCAGCCGGCGAAGGCCTGGAAGACGCCCTTGGGCCCGTTGGCGAACTTCGCCAGCTGCCCGAAGGGGATGACCCCGACGATCGCGAAGGCCAGCTCCCACCACTCGGCCCGGCCTCTGGCGAACTGATAGATCGTCAGGGCGAGGGTGGCGACGGCGACGATCGCCGCGAGGAGAGCGACGATCGGTCCGCCCACGACCAGAGCGAGGATGGCGAGGATCACCCCGGCGATCGCGAGGATGTCCAGGACGACGTCGAAGATGCCTTCGAGATCATCCCAGAAGCTGTCCTTGATGCCCTTCGCGGTCGCCATCTCGATGCCGCTGGCGGCCTCCTCGAAGGCGTCCCACCAGGTGTCGTAGGCGTTGTCGAAGCCGCGCGCCTCCTCCTGCCAGGCGGAGAGTGCCCGGTCGCGGGCGAGCTGGGCTGCGAGACGCTCCTCCTCGCGCTCCTCGGGCGTCTGCTGGAGGTCGGGGAGCCCGTAGCCGAACCCGACAGGCGGCACATTGTTCTCCGCGGTGATGTAGGCGTTCCACAGCCGGCGGCACTCTTCCACGATCGGTCTCATCGTGGCCTGCACGGAGGCGAGATCGGTGCCGTAGTTGCGGATGTAGGGCCCGACGCCCGAGTAGAGCTTCCCGGCATCCGCCAGCTCGACGCGCACCTCGCTGCACGCTTCGGCGAGCTTGTCGACCGCCTTGCTCTCCATGACCTCCGCCGCTCCGATGAGGTTCGCCATCGTGTTCGCGGCGCCGGTCATGCGACCACCCAGAGCGACGATCGCGCGTCCGCGCTCGGCGATCGAGCCGCCATCGCCGGTCACGACGGCGATGGCGCGTCCGCGAGGGGAATAGGTCGTCGTTGTCATCGTGCGGATCCCCCTCACACCACGCCGTCAGGCGTCTGGCTCATCGCACCGCTCATCTCGGCGGCGAGCTCCACGTCGAACTCCGGGAACCCCTCCATCACCCGCGTGTTCCGCTCGAGCACCGTGTGCAGGCCGTCGGTGAGCTTGGCCCGTCGGTCGTCCCATCTGCTCTCGAAGTCCTCGGCGCGGCGCTGGAGCCGGGTCTCCCCGTAGGGGGCTCCGATGTATGCGCTGAGCTGCTTGGCCAGATCCGAGGAGGACTCGTACTCCTCGATGATGCTCTCGAGCCGGAACTTGAGGGCGGCAAGGTCTGCGTAGGTGATCCTCACGCTCATGTCTCTGCTCCTTCACGACGCACCACCGCGATCCGCTGCGCGATGGTCTGATTCGACTCTAGGGAAACTCGGCGTTCGGCCCCATGGGGAGAACTCCCCATCAGGCCCCGAGCCTCTCCCCCTCGATCAGCGGCAGCTGCACCGTGACCTGGCGGCCGGCCTGCACGAAGATGCCGCGGCCGTCGGGGAAGTCGCTGCGCTTGACCTTGGGGAAGGGCACCTTGAAGACGGCGTCGCCGTCGAAGGCGTCGGGTTTGAGGATGATGCCCTTGCGCCCGGCCTTGAAGTCGCCGATGAAGCCGAAGCCGCTGGTGACCTGGGTCACGTCGGCGTCGCCGATCAGCAGGTGGTCGCTGCGGTTGACGGCCTGGAACAGGGCCTTCATCTCGCGCTCTGCCGGGGTGTCGGCGAACTGCGGCACGTCCTCGACGACGATGAGGAGCCTCGCCGGGATCGTCTCGTCCCCCGCGATGTCGGCGAGCTCCTTCGCGAGCTCCTTCGCGTCGTCGGGGGTGACGGCGCTGCGGGTCCAGTCGGCCCAGTCCGCCAGTTGGGAGCGCCGGCCGCCGAAGTGGAACAGCTTCACCTCGGGGTCGAAGCGGCGCAGAGAGGCGACGAGCGCCTTGAGCGCGGTGGTCTTGCCCGACAGCGGCGGCCCCGCCACCACGAAGGTGCCCACCGGATCGAACCCGCGCGGGGCGAGGGTGTCCTCGGCGATGCCGAGCACGGGGAACTCCCCGACCCGGTCCGGGAGCTCACTCGGCGAGAGCCGGGTGGGCAGGGCCCCGATCTCGGCGACCTCGCGGGCGCCCGCCGCCCGGAGGTCGGCGGCCAGCTGCTCCAGGAGCTTGGTCTGCTCGGCGACGTTGGGGGTTCCGCCCAGCGTCGCGATCTGCGTCTCCAGCCCGTCGATGATCGCGCGGCCCGGCGCCGAGGTCTCGTCCAGGACGTCCTTGGGGGCGTTGAGCATGGCGTAGCCGCCGTCGTCCGAGAGGCGCAGCACGACGCGGCGGGAGATGTTCGCGCTCACCGCGGTCGGCACGGCGCCCGCGCGGTCGGCACTGGCGACGACGTGCACACCGAGGGGGCGGCCCTCGCCGATG